>NZ_FZMO01000279.1 GCF_900197875.1 Frankia canadensis
CGGCCTCGCCCGGGCGTTGACGCTGAACGAGCCGCAGGTCGCGCTCCGCGACGGGAGGTGGAGGTGGCGGTGGCCGTGGGTGTGGACGAGGTGGTGGGCGAGGATGCGGGCGAGGGTGCCGGTGCCGCCGGTGATGAGGATGGTGCCGTTGCGGTCCCAGCCGAGGGCGGACAGGTCGCGGGGGGTGTCGGGGGGTGTGGTGTTCCTGTCGGTGGCCGGCCGCGCGGGTGCCGTGATCTCGACCGGCGCGAGTCGGGGCACGAGGACCGCCCCGTCGCGGAGCGCGACCTGCGGCTCGTTCAGCGTCAACGCCCGGGCGAGGCCGTCGTACCCGGCCGGGGCGAGATCGACCAGCACGAAGCAGTCCGGGTTCTCCGACTGAGCGGTGCGCACCAGTCCCCAGACACCCGCCCGAGCCAGGTCGGCCAGGTCGTCACCGGGCACGGCGGCGACGGCGCCCCGGGTGAGCAGCACCAGCCGGGAACCGGCCAGCCGCGGCTCGGCCAGCCAGCCCTGCAGCAGGGCCAGCGCGTCGGCCGTGCACCGCCCGACACCGTCGTCGCCGGTGCCGGCGGATCCCGGGTCGCTCAACAGAGCCAGCACGACCTGCGGCGCTTCGGTGTGAGGGTCCGCGTCGAGGGCGGCGCGCAGCGTGGCCAGATCCGCGACCTCGTCCAGCTGCCCGCCGGGGCACGCCGCGGCCAGACCGGTGCGCCCGGCCTGGTGACCGCCCGGGCCGACGAGTGCCGCCCAGCGGCCGGACGGCACCCGCTGCAGCTCGTCGGCGGCGGGCACCCAGTCCACGCGGTACAGCGCGCCGCCGCCGCGGGTGGCCGGCAGCCCGCCGGCGGGCAGCGGCCGCAGCACCAGGCTCGCCACCGACGCCACCGGTGCGCCGACGTGGTCGGCGACGGCGAGCGCGATCCGGTCCTCGCCGAGCGGCGAGATCCGAACACGGAGCTGGGCCGCGCCGGACGCGTGCAGACGCGCCCCGGACAGGGCGAACGGCAGCCGGATCGGTGCGGTCGCCTCCGCCGAGCCCACCGCCGGGTGCAGGGCGGCGTCGAGCAGGGCCGGGTGCAGGCCGAAGGCGGTCGCCTCCGAACGGGCCGGTTCGGGCAGCCGCACGTCGGCGAACAGGTCGTCGCCGGCCCGCCACGCGGCGGTCAGCCCCCCGAACGCGGGCCCATAGCCATAGCCGCGGTGCGCGAGGCGGCTGACCAGAGCGTCGACGTCGACCGCGGCGGCGCGCGGCGGTGGCCAGGAGCCGGGGTCCGCCCAGCCCCACCGGTCCTCGTCGTCACCGGCCGGCACCGGGGCGGACGGGTGCTGGCTGATGCGTGTGTCATCCGCGGGGCGCAGGACGCCGTGGGCGTGCCGGGTCCAGGAGTCCTGGTCGGCCTCGGTGTCGGCACGTCCGTAGAGGGCGATCTCGCGGCGCCCGTCCTCGCCGGGAGCGGTCAGGGTGACCTGCAGCCGCACCCCGCCCTGCGCGGGCAGAGCCAGCGGAGCCTCCAGGGTGAGCTCGTCGAGCTCGTCGCGGCCGGCCAGGTCCGCCGCGCGCCAGGCCAGCTCCAGCAGGGCCGTGCCGGGCAGCACCGGCACGCCGTGCACGGCATGGTCCGCGAGCCAGGGATGCGTGCGCAGGGAGATCCATCCGGTGAGCAGGTGGCCACCGGTGCCGAGCGTCGCCGCGGCGCCGAGCAGGGGATGACGAGCGGGGTCCAGTCCGGCCAGCGGCAGCCGGGGCGAGCGCTCGGGTGCGGTGAGCCAGAACCGTTGGCGTTGGAACGGATACGTCGGCAGGTCGACGCGACGCGGTCGGCTGGGGTCCGCCCCGTGATCCGGTGTGGGCGCCGCGTCGCCGCCCGGGCCCGCGTCCGGGCCGGCGGGGACAGGATGTGCGGCGGCGACGAGGCCGGTGAGATCGACCGGCACACCCTCGACGTGCACGCGGGCGGCGGCCTCGAGGAAACGGGCCTGGCCGCCGTCGCCGCGGCGCAGCGTGCCGGTGACCGTGTGCTGCTCGCCGGGTGCCGCGGCGTCGAGGACGTCCTGGACGGGAACGGTGAGCACGGGATGCGGACTGGCCTCGACGAAGACCCGGTGCCCGTCGGCCCGCAGCACCCGCACCGTCTGCGCGAAGCGCACGGTCTGGCGCAGGTTGCGGTACCAGTAGTCGGCGTCCAGGCCGGCGGTGTCGACGCGCGACGCGCTGACCGTCGAGTAGAACGGCACGTCGGCCGGGTGCGGTGCGATGCCCGCGAGCGCCTGGAGCAGGTCCGTGCGCAGCGGTTCGACCTGCGGGGAGTGCGAGGCGTAGGTGACCGGCAGCCGCTGTGTCCGGATGCCGTCGCGCTCGCAGGCGGCCAGCAGCTCCGCGAGCGCGGCCAGCTCCCCGGAGACGACGGTGGCGTGCGGCCCGTTGACGACGGCGACCGCCAGCCGTCCCGACCAGGGTTCCAGGAGACCGTCGGCCCGGTCGGCCGGCAGCGCCACCGACGCCATGCCGCCGCGGCCCGCCAGCGCGGAGCCGATGATCTGACTGCGCAGCGCCACGACCCGCGCCGCGTCGTCGAGGGACAGCGCGCCGGCGACATGAGCGGCGGCGATCTCCCCCTGTGAGTGACCGACGACCGCCTCGGGCTCGACGCCGACGGACCGCCACAGCGCGGCCAGCGCCACCGCGAGCGCGAACGACGCGGGCTGCACCACCTCGACCCGCTCCAGCTCGTCGCCCGTGCCCGCCGTGAGCAGGTCGACCAGGGAGAAGTCCACGAAGGGCGCGAGGGCGTCGGCGCAGGCGTGGATCCGCTCGCGGAACACCGCGCTGGTGCGCAGGAGCTCGGCGCCCATGCCGGGCCACTGGGCGCCCTGGCCCGGAAAGACGAGGACACTGCGGCCGGTGGCCTCGGCCACCCCCTGGACCAGACCTGGCTCCTGCTCGCCGGCGGCGAGCGCGTCCAGCCCGCGCAGCAGGTCGGCCCGTCCGCTGCCGAGGATGACGGCGCGGTGCTCGAACGTCGCCCGGCTGTGCGCGAGCGAGTGGGCGATGTCGGCGTCGCGCAGCCGTGGCCGGGCTCCCAGCCAGTCGCGCAGACGCGCCGCCGCGTCCCGCAGTGCCGCCGGCCCGCGGGCGGACAGCGCCCAGGGCAGGACCGTCGCCGGGTGATCCCCGTCCGGGCCGTCCTCGCCACGGTCGTGCGTGGTGGAGCGGTACCCGTCCGGGTTGTCCGCGTCGGAACCGTGCACGTCGGAACCGTGCACGTCGGAACCGTGCACGTCGGAACCGTGCACGTCGGAACGGGGCGCGCCGGAGCTGTTCGCGTCAGAGCTGTTCGCGTCGAGGCGGGCGTCCACTGGTGCCGCCTCCAGCACGACGTGCGCGTTCGTGCCGCTGATGCCGAACGAGGAGACCGCGCACCGGCGCGGGCCCACACCGGCCGGCCAGCTCACCGGTTCGGTCAGCAGGGCCAGGGCACCCCGTGACCAGTTCACGTGCGGCGACGGCGCGTCCACGTGCAACGTGCGGGGCAGCAGCCCGTGGCGCATCGCCAGGACCATCTTGATGACCCCGCCGACGCCGGCGGCGGCCTGGGTGTGCCCGATGTTCGACTTGAGCGAGCCGAGAAAGACCGGAGCGTCGCTCGGCCGGTCCCGGCCGTACGTCGCCAGCAGCGCCTCCGCCTCGATCGGGTCGCCGAGGGAGGTGCCGGTGCCGTGCGCCTCGACCGCGTCGACGGTCCGCGCGCCGAGGTCGGCACTGGCCAGGGCCGCGCGGATCACCCGTTCCTGGGCGGGACCGCTCGGCGCGGTCAGGCCGTTGCTCGCGCCGTCCTGGTTGATCGCCGAGCCGCGCAGGATCGCGAGCACCGGGTGGCCCTGGCGGCGGGCCTCGCCCAACCGCGCCAGAACGACGACGCCGACCCCTTCGGCCCATCCGGTGCCGTCCGCCGCGGCGGCGAACGCCTTGCACCGTCCGTCCGGGGCCAGTCCGCGTTGCCGGGCGAACTCGACGAACATGCCGGGGGAGGCCATCACGGTCGCGCCGGCGGCGACGGCGAGGGTGCACTCGCCGCCCAGCAGCGCCTGCCGGGCCAGGTGCATGGCCACCAGCGACGACGAGCAGGCGGTGTCGATCGTCACCGCGGGCCCCTCGAGGCCCAGGGTGTAGGCGAGCCGGCCGGAGGCGACGGAGGTGGTGGTGCCGGTCAGCAGGTAGCCCTCGGCCCCGGGCGCGGGTTCGTGCAGCCGCGGGCCGTACTCCTGCGCGGTGACGCCGACGTAGATGCCCGTCGCGCTGCCGCGCAGGCTGGACGGGTCGATCCCGGCGCGTTCCAGCGCCTCCCAGGAGGTCTCCAGCAGCAGCCGCTGCTGCGGGTCCATCGCGCTCGCCTCGCGGGCGCTGATGCCGAAGAACCCCGGGTCGAACTGGTCGGCGCCGTCGAGGAACCCGCCCTGGTCGGTGTAGGTGGTGCCGGCGGCGTCGGGATCGTGCAGGGCGTCGACGTCCCAGCCGCGGTCGCGGGGGAAGGGGCCGACAGCGTCGCGGCCGTCGACGACCAGCCGCCACAGCTGCTCCGGCGAGGTGACGCCACCCGGATAGCGACACGCCATGCCGACGATCGCGATCTGCCCGTCGTCGTCGCCGTGCTGGCTGTTCCCGGCGCCCCGGGACTGCCCGCCGGCCTGGCTCGGCCGCTCGGCGCCGCCGGCCCGCAGCAGGTCGTCGAGGTGATCGATGAGCCCGTCGGGCGTCGGATGGTTGTAGATCAGGGTGCCGGCCAGCGGCAGACCGGTCGTGGCCGCCAGCCGTTCGCCGAGCTCGACCCCGCCGAGCGAGTCGAAGCCGAGGTCCCGGAAGCTGCGGGTGGTGTCGACGGCGCCCGCATGGGCGTGGCCCAGAACCGCGGCCGCGCTGGCCCGCACCAGGTCCCCCAGAACACGACGCCGGTCGCCCCGGGAGAGCCGGGACAGCTCGGCCGCTGTGTCGGCCGCGACCGCGTCGTGGTCGGCGGCAGGGATGCCGGCCGCCGCGGCGGGGGCGGCATCCTGGGCGCCGTCCGCGCTGGCCGGCTCGGGCAGGGGGGTGAGGGACACGGGTTCGCCCCCGGCGCGCTCGACGCCGTCGAGCCAGTACCGCGTCCGCTCGAAGGCATACCCGGGCAGCCTGACCCGCCGCGCCCCCAGGCCGTCGAAGGCGGCGCTCCACCGCGCCGGCACGCCGTGGACGCTCGCCCGCGCAAGTCCGGTGAGGAACGTCGCCTGTTCGTCCTGACCTCGGCGCAGCAGCGGTGCCACCACCGGCGACTCGCCGTCGGGCGGGTCGGCGAGGCTCGCCCGGGTCATGCCGCTGAGCTGGCCGCCCGGTCCGACCTCGACGAACACCGCGGCGCCGAGCCGGCGCAGGTGGCGGACACCGGCCATGAACCGCACCGCCGACCGGGCGTGGGCGACCCAGTAGTCCGGGGAGGTGAGCTCGTCCGCGGTCGCGATCAGGCCCGTGACGTTCGAGACGACCGGCAGCGCCGGCGGGGCGAACGACAACCCGCGGGCGATCCGGCCGAACTCGTCGAGGATCGCGTCCATGTGCGGGGAGTGGAAGGCGTGACTGACCCGCAGCCGGGTCGCGCGGTAGCCGCGTTCCCGCCAGCGCCGTGCCAGGTCGGTCACCGCCGCCTCGTCACCGGAGACCACCAGCGCCCGCGGGCCGTTGACGGCGGCGATGCCCAGGTTCGCGTCCTGCCCGGCGAGCAGCGCGGTGATCTCCTCCTCGGTGGCCTCCAGCGCGGCCATCGCGCCGGTGGCGCGCACCGCCTGCATCAGGCGTCCCCGGGCGGCGACCAGCGCGCAGGCGTCGGCCAGCGGCAGCACCCCGGCGAGGTGTGCCGCGGTCAGCTCGCCGATGGAATGCCCGGCCAGCAGATCCGGGCGCACCCCGAACGTGCCGAGCAGGCGGTGCAGCGCGACACCCAGGGCGAACAGCGCCGGCTGGGTGTAGGCGGTGCGGTCGAGCAGCGCCGCGTCGGGGGTGTCGCCCCGCGCGGCCAGGACGTGGCGCAGGGGCCGCTCCAGGAACTCGTCGAAGTGGGCGCTCACCTCGGCCAGCGCCGCGGCGAAGACCGGGTACCGCGCGGCGAGGTCGGCGCCCGCACGGGCGTACTGGCTGCCCTGGCCGGGGAACAGAAACGCGACGCGACCGCCACCGGCCCGGCCCTCGACACGCCGCGCCCCCGGCCCGGTGGTCGCCTCCGGCGCGCCGGAGGCGACCGAGCGCAGGCCGTCGAGGAGCTCCTCCCGGTCGCGGCCCAGCACGACGGCACGGTGCTCGAAGACGGATCGGGTGGTGGTCAGCGAGTAGCCGACGTCGACCGGGTCCGTGGCCGGCCCGTCGAGCAGGGCGGCCAGCCGCCGCGCCTGGACGCGCAGGGCCCGCGGGCTGCGCGCGGACAGGACCTGCGGGACGAGGTCGGCGGGACGGTCCCCGTCCGCGGGGCCCTGCCGCCGCCGAGCCGGCGCGGGCGGCTCGGGCGGCTCGGGCGGCGCGAGCGGGGACGGCGCCTCGGCGAGGACGACGTGGCAGTTGGTGCCGCCCATGCCGAAGGAGCTGACACCGGCGACCAGGGGACGGTCGGGCCGGGGCCAGGGGCCCAGCTCGGTGCGCACCCGAAGGCCTAGCTCGGCCAGGGGGATGCGCGGATGGGGCCGCTCGAAGTTCAGGCTCGGCGGCACCTGTCGGTGCCGGATGCACAGCGCCGCCTTGACCAGCCCGACGATCCCGGCGGCGCCCTCCAGGTGGCCGACGTTCGTCTTCGCCGAGCCGACCAGCAGCGGATCCGCCGCGGGCCGGCCGGCGCCGAGCGCGGCGCCGAGCGCGGCCGCCTCGACCGGGTCGCCGAGCGCGGTGCCGGTCCCGTGCAGCTCCACGTACTGCGCGTCGGCCGGGTCGGTCCGCGCGCGGGCGTACGCGGTCCGCAGCACCTCCTGCTGCCCCCGCGGGCTGGGGACGGTCAGGCCGTCCGTCGTCCCGTCGTTGTTCACCGCGCTGCCGCGCAGGACGCACACGATGTCGTCGCCCGCGGCCAGCGCGTCCGACAGCCGGCGCAGGACGACGACCGCGCCGCCCTCACCGCGCACGTAGCCGTTGGCCCGAGCATCGAAGGTGTGGCAGCGCCCGTCAGGCGACAGGCCGCCGAAGCGGGCGGCGGCCAGGCTGCTCTGCGCGGCGAGCACGACGTTGACCCCGCCGGCGAGCACCAGGTCGGACTCGCCGCGACGCAGGCTCTCGCAGGCCAGGTGGACGGCGACGAGCGAGGACGACTGGCCCGAGTCCACGCTCAGGCTCGGTCCGTGCAGGCCGAGGGCGTAGGAGACGCGGTTGGCGATGATCCCGTGGTTGAGGCCGGCCAGGGTGTGGGCGCCGATCGCCGGGGCGCCGGCGCGGGCGGTCAGGGTGGCGTAGTCGCTGCCGATGGCACCGACGAAGACGCCGACGGCGTGCGCGCCGAGGCCCGCGGGTAGCAGTCCGGCGTCCTCCAGGGCATGCCAGCACAGCTCCAGGGCGATCCGCTGCTGGGGGTCCATCGCCGAGGCCTCGCGGGGCGAGATTCCAAAGAAGCCGGCGTCGAAGTCGGCCACCCCGTCGACGAACGCGCCGAAGCGGGTGTGCCCCGTCCCGGGCAGCTCGGCCGGGCTCCAGCGGTCGGCGGGGACCTCGGTCACGGCGTCGACGCCGTCCCGGAGCAGACGCCAGAACGCGTCGATGTCCTCGGCTCTGGGAAGGCGGCAGGACATGCCGATCACGGCGATCGGCTCGTCCGCATGGTGACCGGCGAGCTGGTGACCGGTGGGCTGGTGACCGGTGGGCTGGTGACCGGTGGGCTGGTGACCGTCGGGCGTCGCGGGCGGGGGCGGGTTCATCGGGTCTCCTCGTCCTGGCTCGTCGTTCCCGCGGTCGTCGGCGCCGCGCCGATCGCCCCGGCAGGGTGGGGGAGACGGCCGGCGACGCGGTGCCCGGCCCGCAGCAGCGCCACCGAGGGGCCGAGCAGGGCCCGTCTCGCGGTGCGTGCGCCATGCATGCGCAGGACGGAGCGCAGCAGCCATGGCCCGGTGACGGCGACGTGCCGGGGGGAGCCATGCACGTCGTCGTGTTCGAGCAGGTCGAGCCGGCGCACATGGCGGCGTAGCAGATCGATGTCGGCGGCCGGGATGATCTCGTCCTGGCGGCTGGCCACGTAGGCGACGGGAATGTCGAGGGCCGTGAGCTGCCCGGGGGTGAGGGCCCGCTCCCGCAGGTGCTCGCCGACCGCGTCGACGGTCGTGCCGGTCAGATGGGCGAGGGTGGCCAGGGTGATCCGGGGCAGCCCGCGCTGCCACGCCGGATCCGCGAAGGCGCCGTGCACGGGCGCCCCGACCGTGGCGACGCCACGGACGCGCGGGTCGTCCAGCGCGCACCGCAACGCGAGATGGCCGCTGAAGCTCAGCATCATCGCGAAGGTCCGGCTGGTGTCGGCCCGGCCGTCGAGCGCGTCGAGCAGGCCGGAGAGAAAACGCCAGCTGCCATCGTCGTACGGAACGGTGCTGGCGCCGGCCCGCGGCATATCCGTGACTATTCCGCTGATGCCGAAAAGCCGCATGCGCAGCAACACGGGGGCCCACTGCTCCTTGGTGCTGACTATTCCCCCCATCAGCACCACGAACGGCCCCTTCGGCCTGGTTTCGCGAGCGGTGAATCCGCTTGCCCAGCAGGTGACGGAACCGCCGTCGACCGCCAGGGTGAGCTCCTGCAGATCGACGTTCCGGTCGGCCCGCCAGCGGCGGAACTCCGCGACGGACAGCTCCAGGGCGCGCTGGCGGCCCGGCCCGTCGACATAGGGGAACCTGGCCATCGTGTACAGGCGGGCGGCCAGCAGCGGCCGGCCCCGCTCGGACTGTCCGCGGGCGGCGGCGCTCCATTCCGCGGTCCAGGAACCGGGACCCTCACCGTCATGGGTGACGCGGGCGAGGACATCGCGCTGGACGCGGTCGGGAACACGTTGCGCGCGAGCGTGGACAGCGGCGAAAACCCGGAGTTCCTCGACGTCGTTCACTGCGTTTCCATCCTCCGTTCCGCTGCCGCGCGAACGCCGTCACAGCCCGGCTCACCGCTGTACGGCGCTTGCGGTCGAGTTTTTCGACGCTCATCGTCGGGCGACTTCCTGAAGCCGAACTAGCCTCGTTCTTGCGCGGCGCGGGAACACCCGCCTCGACCTGGCAGGAAAGATTGTCGTAAGCGCCTCTTTAGCGGGCCGGGTGATTCTGCCGAGGCCCGCGCGGTACCGGGTCCGCCGGCGGCTGGCGCCGGCGGGACGAGCAGCGGCCGAGCATGGTGGGAGACCACACAGGTGGGACAACAGGGCAGGCGGGGACGGCCGATCGCCCGCGAGCGCCGGCACACCCTCTACTTCCTGGCGGAGACCCGGGCGGTCGCCGCGGTGTTCCTGGACACCGAGGTGGACATGTCGGCGGTCCTGGCACACCGGGACCGGCAGCGGGCCGCCGGCCGTCGGTACTCGATCGTGACCTACGTCCTGTCCGCGGCGGCCCGCGAGCTAGCCCGCCACCCGGCCGCCAACGCCGTCGCGCGCGGCCGGGCCCGCCCGCGCGTGCGGCGCCAGCCGGCCGTCGACGTCAAGCTCACCCTGGATCGCATGCTGGGCGGGCAGCGGGTCGTGCTGTCCGCGGTACTCCCCGGTGCCGATCGCGCGAGCCTCGCGCGACTGCAGGAACAGGTGGATCACTACACGGCGGGCGACCCGGACCGGATGCCCGAGTTCGCGGGCGTCCGTCTGCTGCATCGGCTGCCGTGGCTGGTCGGTCGCTGGGCGTTCGCCCGCGAGGTGCGCTCGCTTGACCGCCGCTCCCGGCGGTTCGGGACCCTCGCCGTGACCTCCCTCGGCCACCGGCCGGTCGACGGGTTCCACTCCCAGGGCGGCACCACGGTCACCCTCGGCGTCGGCCGGGTGGTGGACCGGGCGGTCGTGCGCGCGGGCCAGGTCGCCGTCGCCCCGGTCATGCGCCTGAACCTGGCCTTCGACCATCGGGTGATCGACGGTGCCCAGGCGGCGGACCTTCTCGCCGACATCCGTGACGCCCTCCAGCGCGGCCCGGACCGGCCCGCCGGCTCCGCCACCGCCGACGGCCAGGCCTCGCGGCCGGTGCCGCCGGGGCTGGCGGCGGCCCAGCTCACGGCGGCCCCGCATGCCGCGGCCCCACCCGCGGCGTCGGCACCCGCGGCACCGTCGGACATGGACGCGCATGATCGCGCCTGATCCCGGCCGCGCCGCGGCCTCGGGTCAGTCCGTCGTGGGCACTGGCGGCGACCGGGCGGTGCTGCGGCTGTTCTGCTTTCACCAGGCCGGCGGCACGGCGTCGATGTTCGCCCGGTGGCAGGAGGCTCTCGGCGACGACGTGGACGTGCGGCCGGTACAGCTGCCCGGCCGTGAGACACGGGTCCGCGAGACGGTGGCGCGGGAGATGCGCGCGCTCGTCGCCGATCTGGACCGTGAGCTCGACTCCCAGCTGCGAGCTCCCCATGTCCTCTACGGTCACAGCATGGGTGCGCTCGTCGCCCACGCGCTGGTGCGCCGCCGCCTGACCCGGGCGGCGCCCGCCCCCGCCTGCCTCGTCGTCGGCGCGGCCCGGGCGCCGCACCTGCCCGTCGTCCTCGCCGAGGCCACCGCCCTGTCCGACGTGGAACTCGGACGGGAACTGGTCCGCTTCGGCGGCATGTCCGCCATGATGCTTCGCTACCCGGACTGGCTGGCGGCGGCGGTCGCGCTGGTCCGGGCCGACCTGCGGGTGTGCCTCAGCGACCGGCCGCGGGACCTGGTGCGCCTCCCGTGCCCGATCCACGCCTTCGCCGGTGCCGGGGACCCACTCGTCGGCCTCGACGAGATCCTCGCCTGGCGCGCGCACACGGCCGCGGAGTTCACCGTCCGGGAGCTGCCCGGCGGTCACTTCTTCACCCGGGACGGCCACGAGGAGCTCATGGTGGGCCTGCGGGACCTGCTGGCTCCCCTGGCCAGGAGCGCAGCGGGGCAGGATGAGCCCGCCCGGTCGGACTCCTGGGCGCCCTCGGCCCGCTCAGGTCATCCCTTCGGGGCCGGAACGGCGTAGACGGACTCCAGCGTCGGTTCTGCGACGGTGATCAGTCGACTGAGCGCCGTGCGGGACGAGACGTTGAGCTTCCGGTAGATGCGGGTGAGGTGCACGTCCACCGTCCGTGGGCTCAGGCCCAGCTCCTCCGCGATCTCCCGGGTGCGCTTGCCCATCGCCACGATCTCCGCGATCTGCATCTCCCGCCTGGTCAGGGTGGCCATCGCGGCCGGGCGGGCGGGTGCCGGCGGAAGGGTCCGGCTGGCGTTGCCGGTCGCGGGCGGGGTGGGCCGCTGCCGCGTGAGCTCGTTCTCCAACTGGGTGACGCACGGGTTCGCCGCGCTGCTCTTCGCCATCGCCAGCAGGTCGGCGGCGCCTTCGGGGTCGCCGCCGGCGATCGCCGAGCGGGCCGCGCGGATCAGGGCCCGGGCGCGGTCGTCCGGCATGCCGGCCAGGGCGAACAGGTCCGCACTGCGCCGGTAGAGCGCGGTGGCCGCGCGCGGATCGTCGCCCATCCGCAGATTCCCCTCGGCCGACATGGCGTAGGCCTGCTCGCCCGGCACGGAGGCGGCGGCCGCGGCGTGCCGGGCCCAGTCGACGGCGTCGGCGTGGCGACCGAGCCGGATCGCGCAGGCGGTGAGCATCTCGAAGCACATCGAACGCAGGCATGCCGGCGCGTCCGGCAGTGTGGACCCGCCGCAGGAGGCGATGAGCGTGCGCAGGCTGCGGTGATGCTCGTGGCGTATCCACAGGGCCTGGGCGAGACAGACCGCGGCGACACCGTCCCAGCGACAGTCGCGCGGGCGACCGTCGGTCGCCGCCCGCTCGGCGATCGCCAACGCCTCGTCGCAGCCCGCGTCGTCGTTCCAGGCCAGGGCACGGGCCCGCATCGCGAGAGCCAGCCGACGCACGTGGCGGACACCCGCGGTGTGCACGGCGTCCGTCGCCGCGGCGGCCATGGCGAGGGCCTCCTTCGGCCGTCCGGCGTCGTGGTGGACCGCGCTGAGTCCGCAGAACAGCGCGGCGAGGGCCTGCCGGTCGCCGGTGCTCCGGGCGGCCCGCACACCGCGAAGGAGATGGTGCTCGGCGTCGTGCAACCGGTGCAGGAGCAGCTCGGTCCAGCCCAGCAGCCCCAGCACCTCCGGCCGGCCCTCCAGGTCGTACGGTGTCAGCACGTCGACGAGGTGACAGCCGGCGATCACGGGGGGGACCGCGGCGGCGGGCTGCCCGCGGAACAGGCGGGTGAGGCCGCTCAGGGCGAGGGCGCCGAGCTCCGCCTGCCGGTCGTTCGCGTCGCGGGCCCGCTCCACGGTGCTGGCCAGCACCTGTTCGGAGGGCAGCCCGCCGCTGAACAGCTCCACGCTGGCCTGGACGACCAGGAGGGTGACCGGCGGCCCGTTCGAGGTGTGCCGCTGCTCGCTGAGTTCCGCGCTGAGCATGGCACGCGCCTGGGCGTACCGGCTCTGCCGGCAGTCGATGAGGGCGTGCAGAATGACGGCGTCGAGTCGGGCCGCGGTGTCCTGACGATCCGTGGCGAGCACCTCGTCGAGGACTCGTCGGCCCTCGCCGGAGCGGTTGGCGGTGGCGAGCGCCCGGGCGTAGTGCAGGCGGATCGTCCGCCCCTGCGCGGCGTCGCCGCCGTCCGCCCGATGGGAGTGCAGGGCGGCCTCCAGCCATCGGACGGCGAGCTGTGGTCGTTGGGTGCCGATGGCCGCCTTCACCAGGACCTGGCGATCACTGTCCGTGAGGCCGATCATGGTGCGTTCGAGGTGCACCGCCCGTTCCGAGGCCGCCGCGCCGAGGTCGCCCAGCAGCAGGAAGACCCGGCGGTGCAGGCGTGAGCGGGTACAGCCGTCCAGCCGCCAGTACGCGGATCGCTGGACCAGCGGATGTCGGAACTCGAACAGGGGCTTGTGGGACGGCGCGCGCAGCAGGTCACGGCGCAGCAGGCGCCCGACGGCCTGGCAGGTGCTGTCCTGGGTCGTGTCGCTCACCCGGGCCAGCTCCGCGAGGTCGGCGGAGCGGCCGAGGACCGCGGCCGCGGCGATCACCGCTGACTCCGCGGGCGTCAGGGGAACCATCTCGGCGAGGATCTGCGCGATGAACGGATCTGTGACGTCGAGGAGATCGAACGGATCTGGGTGATCGGGACCGGCGCCGGTATCCGGCTCGACGCCGAGGCGTGTCCTGGCCAGCGCCTGCAGGTAGAGCGGATTGCCGCCGGCCGCCCGGTGCAGCGCGGTCAGCCTGGGTTCCTGCGCGGACAGCCCGAGAAGCCGGCCGGACTGACCGGCGGACAGCGCCTCGAGCACGACGCGTTCCGCGCCGCCCCGAGAGACCGCTCTGCTGAGCGCGTCGCGGATCGTCGCACAGGTCTGGCGGGACCGGTGTGCCACGACCAGCAGATGCGGGACCGCCAGGGGATCGGACAGCAGCTGCGCGAGGAACCCGGCGGACTCGGGGTCAGCCCATTGCGCGTCGTCCAGGCAGAGGACGCCACCAGCCACCAGCCGGCGCTGGAGGGCGAAACGTATGGTCGACCATGACTGATGCGGTCGAATGTCTCCGGGTGTCCCGCTCGGAAAGGCCATGTCCTCGAACAGCCGCATTGGCCGGCTACCGGGGACCGGGAAGGCCGCAGTCAGTACGGTATATCGTGAACGGTCGGCCGCCTCGGCCGCCTCGGCCGCCTCGGCCAGTCGCGACAGCAGCCAGGTCTTGCCGGTTCCGGGGTCCCCGGCGATCTCCACGATTGTTCGTCGCCCCTGTCGTGCCGCCGCCAGCGCGTCCGACAGGCTGCGCCATTCGGCCTGCCGGACCACACGGTCGGCGGCGTGACGAAGGTTCGACGAGAGGATCATGGCGGTGCACCCTTCGCTGCTTCTCTGGCTGGTCGGCGCGGAACGCGACGGATACGTGTTCGTTGATGGCCGAGGTGGCTCCCGGTGGCCGGCGAGGACTCGATCGGCGCTGGTACCGCGTTCGCTCTTCCGGTTTGTGTGGAGAGACTGGCGTCCGATCGCCGAGCGTGGGCATCGTTCTCTTGCCGAATTATTGCATCGAGAAGTACACTTCTCGATGGGTGCGCGCAGGTGTTCAGCCGGTCGAACGGTGCTTCCCGGATGTGACGCGCTCCGACGAAATATACCATCAGCACATCCCGATCGGGCTCGTCGAGAAGAATTCGTGTGGTCTCGGATGTCCGGTATGGCTCCGTTCTCGACTCTGAATCGGGGTCGAATTCCTGACAGCGCCGGTTCCGTCCGAATCAGCAGTGAGCCTTTCCCCGTAACCTCCTGTCACATTGCGTGACAACAATGGCATGTTGGTGTATTGAGCGTCAGGCGGCCCTGCGGTACCCGGTGTGGAGGACGACGAGGGCGGCTTCCGCAACGAGTCCGATCTCCCAGGGGTCGATCGTGATGTTGTGAAGCAGCCGGAAGGTGACCTTGAGCAGGGCGTTGTCGGGGGCCTGCCAGGCGAGCACGGCGGTTCTTTCGGCGAAGCGATCTGTGGAGGGACTGCTTCCTACCGAGACCTCGCGTCGCCTCGTCTCCCAGCCCTACACCGACCGCCAGGCCCTCGTGCGGTCTTCCTCTGCGCTGTGGACGGTCGCCGTGGGAAGAGGGGCAAAACTAGTACGTGGTAGCGTACTAATCATGTCGGTGGAAAGAGGGACACAGAGGCCTCCCGCGTCGCGGCGATGGTGGTGCGTCCGGTCGCGAGCCGTCGCGGGTGCGGGTCGGCGGGCGTGACCCTGTCTCGCGAACCCGCGTGGGTGCGCCACGCGGTGTGGTGGCACGTCTATCCGCTCGGCTTCACCGGCGCCGACCCCACGGGGGCCCATCGTTGGCCGGGGCGCGGGCTCGCCCACCTGCGTGACTGGCTCGACTACGCGGTGCGGCTCGGGGTGAACGGGCTCGCCCTCGGCCCGATCTTCGACTCCACCACCCACGGTTACGACACCGTCGACCACCTGCGTGTCGATCCGCGCCTCGGCGGCGACGCGGCGTTCGACGAGCTCGTCGCCGCCGCCCGGGCCCGTGGGTTGCGGGTCCTGCTCGACGGGGTGTTCAACCACGTCGGCCGGGCCCATCCCGCCTTCACCGAGACGCTGGCCCTGGGCGCGGGCGCACCCCGGGCGGGGTGGTTCGTCCCGACCGGCGATGCCGGGCCGGACGGCGTCCCGCGGTACGCGACGTTCGAGGGGCACGACGGCCTCGTCGCCCTCGCTCACGACAACCCGGCCGTCGCCGACCATGTCGCCGAGATCATGATCCACTGGCTGGACCGGGGCGCGGCCGGATGGCGCCTGGACGCGGCCTATGCCGTGCCCGCCGCGTTCTGGGCTCGAGTGCTCCCGCGGGTGCGCCGCGCCCACCCGGACGCCTACCTGGTCGGCGAGGTCATCCACGGCGACTACGCCGACCTCGTGCGGCGGTCGGGCCTGGACGCCGTCACCCAGTACGAGCTGTGGAAGGCCGTCTGGAGCGCGCTCAACGACGGCAACCTGTTCGAGCTGGCCTGGGCGTTGAAGCGGCATGACGCACTGCTCGAAACGTTCGTCCCGTTCACGTTCGTCGGCAACCACGACGTCACCCGGCTCGCCAGCCGGCTGCGCGAACCCACACACCTCGCCCACGCGCTGGTCGTCCTGTGCACCGTCGCCGGGACGCCGAACGTCTACTACGGCGACGAGCAGGCCTTCACCGGGCTCAAGGAGGAGCGGGTCGGCGGCGACGACGCGGTCCGTCCGGCCTTCCCCACCGGGCCGGACGAGCTCGCGCCCCACGGCTGGCCGACCTACCGGCTGCACCAGGAGCTCATCGGCCTGCGCCGGCGTCATCCGTGGCTGCACGCCGCCCGCACCGCGACAGTGTTCCTGGCGAACACCCGGATGACCTACGAGTCGGCCGCCGAAGGACAACGGATCCTGGTGGCCCTCAACCTCGCCGCCGACCCGGCCGACCTCCCCGCGCCCGGCGCCGTGGACGTCCTCGCCGGTGGGGGAGACCTGCGGGAGGCCGGTACCGGCGAGGCCGCGGTGCGCCTGCCCGCCCGGGGCTGGGCGGTCCTCGCCACCACCGACGCCTGAACGGCTGGCCGCGTCGATCCGAGCTATGAGGGGCTGGCGTCCGGGAGTGCGGGCGCGGCGGTTGCCGGTATGGGCTGGTCGTCCAGGTCGGTGAGCCTGGGCAGCAGCAACGGCGAGGCGAGGATGAGCAGGCCCGCGACGGCGACGGCCGTGCGTGGGCCTTGGCCGTCGACGTCGGACCTGTCTGTGGTTAGGTGTGCCTAACCTATGGAAGTTCCGGCGGGGAAGGCTGGAGGGTGATCTGGTGCGGCGGTGTGCCTCTGAGTCCCGATCCGGCGGTCCCGGTGGTTCTGGCGGCCCCGGTGGTTCTGGCAGGCCGAACGGCGGAGTCGGGCGGCGTGGCTGATGACCGTACGGGATGAGGCCGGGGCGGCGTCGGGTGCTCTCGACGAGCTGCGACGGCCGGTGCGGGGGCGGATCACCGTCGCCGCGGGGCTGCAGGCGCTCGCGACGGTGCTCGCGGTCACGCCGACGGTCGCGCTGGTGGAGATCGCGCGGCGGCTGCTGCGCGACGAGGGGGAGCCGGTGTGGCCGCTGGCGTGGACGGCCGTCGGCCTGCTCGTGGCCCGCTTCGCGCTGTACGCGTCGGCCAGCCTGCTCGCCCACCTCGCCGACGCCGACCTCGCCCACCTGCTGCGCCGCCGGCTGACCGAGCACCTCAGTGTGCTGCCGCTCGCCTGGTTCGCCGGCGGGGTCTCCGGCCGGGTGCGCACCATCGTGCAGGACGACGTCGCCGACCTGCACCACGCGGTCGCCCACGCCCGCGGGGATCTGGCCTCGGCGATCGCCGGCCCGGTGGTCGTCGTCGGCTACCTGGCCTGGGTGAGCTGGCCGCTCGCGCTGGTGACGGTCGCGCTGGTCGCCGTCGCCCAGACGATCCGGATGCGCCTGGCCGTGCGCGCCACCGAGCAGCGGGCCCGCATCGCGGCGGCTAACACCGAGCTGACCGCGGCGGTGCTCGAGACGGTCCGCGGCATCAGCGTCGTCAAGGCGTTCGGCGGCGACCGGGGCGGTGCGCCGCGCTTCGCCGCCGCCGCGGCCGACTACGTCGACGCCGACGAGCAGGCCCAGCAGATCTTCCTGCGGCCCCGCGGCGTCGCCAGGGCGACCGTCGCGCCGGCCACCGTCGTCTTCGTCGTCACCGCCCTCGGGACGGCGATGGTCGCGGCCGGCTGGAGCGAGCCGGTGGACCTGGTGGCGTTCGCGCTGCTCGGGGTCGGCCTGTTCGAGCAGATCACTCCGATCTACCTGGCCCAGGAGCTGCGGGAGACCGCCCAGGGCGCCGCCGAGCGGATCGGCGCGCTGCTGGACGAGCCCGCATCGCCGGCCGTCGAGCCGGCCCGGGCCCGTCCGGTGGGCGCGCCGCTGACCATGGAACTCGACGACGTCCGCTTCGGCTACGACGTCCGCGCCGCCGTCGCCGCCGCCGCCGCCGCCGTCGCCGCCGCCGCCGTCGTCGCCGACGCCGACGCCGCGGCCCAGGCCGATGCCGGTGGGGGTAGCGGTGGCCGGGAGGTGCTACGAGGGATCAGCGCCACCCTCGCACCGGGAACCGTGACGGCGCTGGTCGGGCCGTCGGGGGCGGGGAAGTCGACGCTGGCCATGCTGCTCGCCCGCTTCGCCGACCCCACCGGCGGCGCGATCCGGCTCGGCGGCGTCGACCTGCGCGAGATCGACCGGGACGAGCTCTACCGTCGTGTCGGTTTCCTGCTGCAGGACGCGGTCCTGCTGCGCCGCTCGATCCGGGCCAACATCGCCCTCGCCGTCCCGACGGCCGGCGACGAGGCGGTGCGCGCCGCGGCCCGCGCGGCGGCGATCGACGAGCGGATCCTCGCCCTGCCCCGCGGCTACGACACGGTCGTCGGCGAGGACGCACAGCTGTCCGGGGGTGAGGCGCAGCGGATCGCGATCGCCCGCACGCTGCTCGCCGGCACCCCGATCGTCATCCTCGACGAGGCCACCGCCTTCGCCGACCCCGACTCGGAGGCCGCCATCCAGGACGCGCTCGCCGAACTCGCCGTCGGCCGGACCTTGTTGGTCATCGCCCACCGCCTCTACACGATCACCGAAGCCGACCAGATCCTCGTCCTCGACGACGGCCGTCTGGTCGAACGCGGCCGGCACGACGACCTGCTCGCCGCCGGTGGCCGCTACGCCCGCCTCTGGCACGCCCAGAACGGCGAGGCCACGGTCGAGGCCGTCCCGCCTGGCACCGTCGCGCCGGCGGGGGGCCCGCGATGACCGGCGGGCTGCGCGGCCTCGTCCCGGCCGGCCAGCACCGGGCCCTGGGCCGCTACCTGGTGGCGGTGGTCGTCTACGCCGTGAGCGAGGGCGTCGCGTTCGGCGTGCTCGTCCCGCTGCTCATCGACCTGATCGACGGCCGCACCGGCCGCGCCGGGTGGTGGCTCGTCCCGCTCACCGCCGCGGCCGCCGTCGGCTGGGTCGCGCACTACTACCTGGGGTCGCGGGCACTGCGCCTGTCCACGGCCTGGCGCCGCGACCTCTACACCCGCATCGGCGAGCAGCTCGTCCGACTGCCGCTGGGCTGGTTCGACGGACCCCGGGCCGGCGAGGTACCGCAGCTGGTCGTCGGCGACGCCGCCCGGGTCGCGGGCAGTGTCTTCCTCGCCCAGGCCCTGCTCGGCGCGCTGCTCACCCCGGTCACGATCGCGGTGTTCCTGCTCGCGTACGACTGGCGGCTCGGGCTCGCCGCTCTGGTCGCCGCCCCCGTCGTCGTCGCCGCGCTGGTGCTCGGGGGCCGGCTGAGCGCACGCACGGAGGCCGCCCAGCACGCCGCGACCGCGCAGGCCGGCGGGCGGCTCGTCGAGTTCGCCTGCGCCCAGCCGACGCTGCGCGCCACCGGGAACACCGCAGCCGGGCGGGCCGCGCTCGACGAGGCGCTGACCGCCCAGCACCGCGCGGCGCGGCGCGAGGTCGTCGGCTCGCTGCCCGGCGAGTACCTGGGTGAGCTGGGACTGCAGCTGGCCTTCACCGCCCTGCTGCTGTCCGGGCTCGCTCTGGCCACCGACGACGCGCTGCGCCCGGCCCGGATGATCGCCCTGGTCGTCCTCGGGATCAGCCTGCTGCGTCCGCTCGACGCGGTCGTCGGCCTGACCGGTGACCTGCGTGGCTGCCAGGCCTCCGCCCGGCGCATCGACGACCTGCTCACCGTCCCGCCCCTGCCGGAGCCGACCGCGGCGCCGGCGTCCACGGCGGCGCGGGCTGAGGGCGCGGCGGCGCGGGCGACGGGTGCGTCTCTGGCCGAGGACCAGGCGACGGGCGCGCACGGCGGGCCACCCGGCGAGGCCGGGATCGAGCTGGTTGACGTTCGCTTCGCCTATCCGGGTGGGCCCGAGGTGCTCGGTGGGCTGACGCTGTCGATCCCGGCCGGGCGCACCACCGCGCTCGTCGGCACGTCCGGCGCGGGCAAGACCACGGTCACCAAGCTCATCGCCCGGTTCCACGACGTCGACGCGGGCGCGGTGCGGGTCGGCGGTGTGGACGTCCGTGACCTGCCCAGCGCCGAGCTGCTGGGTCGCGTCGCCCTGGTGTTCCAGGACGTCTACCTGTTCGACGCCACCGTCGAGGACAACATCCGCTTCGGTAACCCCGACGCCACACCCGACCAGGTCCGCGACGCCGCCCGCCGCGCCCGCGTCGACACGATCGTCGACCGGCTGCCGGACGGCTGGGCCAGCCCCGTCGGTGAGGGCGGCCGGCTGCTGTCCGGCGGCGAGCGCCAGCGTGTCGCCATCGCCCGCGCGCTGTGCAAGGACGCGCCGATCGTGCTGCTCGACGAGGCGACCGCGTCGCTGGACACCGAGAACGAGGCGGCCGTGTACGCCGCGCTGGCCGAGCTCGCCGCCGACCGCACCGTTCTGATCATCGCGCACCGGCTGGACACGATCGTGCGCGCCGACCAGATCGCCGTGCTCGACGGCGGCCGGGTCCTCGAGTGCGGCCCGCACGCCGACCTGCTCGCCCGCGACGGCCGCTACGCCGCCTTCTGGCGGGAGCGCGAACGGGCCCGCGGCTGGCGCCTGCGCCACGACGACGCACCGACCGGTCAGCCCGCCCCCGAACCGGCCGGCTGAACCATCCGGCCAGCCGGCTGAACCGGTCTGGTAGCCCCCCTGCGTCACCCGCGCGGCGTGAGCGAGGTGGTGGCCGGTCGGGGTGCCTTGCGGGTGATGCGGTAGTCGAGCACCAGGAACGGGATCCCGAACAGGGAGAAGGCGTGCTCGGCGCGCAGCTCACCGTCGTGGGCGAACACGTCGAGCTGCTCGGCGAAGCCGTGGACGGCCAGCGCGGTGAGGCGGTCGTCGGACTGGTCGCGGTAGGCGAGGTAGTGGCCGGGGTGCTCCAGCTCGCTGCGGCTGGTCAGCCGCAGGCCGCCGTCGGAGCGGGCCAGCGGGAGCAGGGTCGCGGTGAAGCTGGCCTGCGGCAGCGGGAAGCCGACGCTGACGTAGCCGCGGTCGCCGTCCCGGTAGGTCGTGTAGATGCCGACGTAGATCGGCTCGTCGGTGTCGGCGAACGAGCGGATCCAGCCGCGGACCGTCACCGCGCCGGCGTCCGCCGGGAGGCTGATGGTGTCGATGCGGCTGCGGATGCCGCGTTGGGTCTCCCGCTGGTTCATGGGGACGTTCGCCTGGCCCAGCGGGCGAGCGAGGGCGTTGCGGTAGAGCAGATAGCCAGGGCGGACCCACAGCCGCCAGCGCGGAACGATGTCGAGCGCGAACCGGGTGGTGTGCTCGTAGAACTCGCGGACCAGCGGGTCGACGGCGGTGGGGTCGAACGCCGGGCCGGCCAGGTCGTCCAGTGAGGCGACGATGCCCACGTCGGCGGCGTCGGCGACGTAGCGGCCGCCGAGCTCCTCGGCCAGCTCCCGGACATAGCCGGTGCCGACGCGACGGGTGCGTGCCTGGCGCGGCACGACGAACGGCAGCCGCTCGACGGGAACCCGCTCGGCGAGCAGGCTCACCTGCGCGTCGGGGAACAGCAGCGGCGACGCCGTCCGGTACGCGGCCATCGTGACGGCCGCGGCGACGGCGGCCGGGACCGGCCCGCGCCGACCCGCGAGCGCCGTGAGCGCCGCGCCCACCGCCGCGCCGAACGGCGGCCCGAGCAGCACCTTCTGTGGTCGAAGGCCGAGCAGCCCGGCGACGCCACCCGTCGCCGCGCCCACCGCGACCGGCCCGGCCCCCGTCAGCCGCCCGCCTGCCCAGCCGACCGGGGCGATCAGGGCGGTGCTGGTCGCGATCCGCTGCCACAGCGCAGGAATCTCCCCCGGCCGTTGCCGGGCCCGCGCCCCCGCCTCCCCCGCCAGCCATGGCCAGCGGCGAGCACCGAGCCTGCCGCCCCTCCGATGACGGCTGCCGACACAACCGCCGTGCCAACCTTCATCGACCCTGGCTCCCGGTCCTGCTGCACGGGTGCGAATCTATCCAGGTCCGACCCAGCGGCACCGCGCGGCCGACGGGGTCGAGGATCGGGGTCGGCCGCGCGAATCGGATAGACACCTCCGCGGGCGTGGCGGGTTCGGACGATGTGAGCTGACGTCAACAGCTCCCGTGGCGTAACGGGTACTGGAGGGCCACACGGTCGGTAGGCTGGCCGGAGTATATTTCGATGGGCAGGCGTCAATGCGACGTTCCTCGCTGGGAGGCAAAGAAGTTGGCGGTTCGGTGGACCGAGAAGACGGGTGTGCGTAGGTGGCCCTAGAGGAACAGATTTCCATCAGGGCCAAGGAGATCCACACCGATGGCTATCCGATGTCCATCGGTGAGGTTCTGTCGCTTTATCGCGACGGCGACATCGAGATCCACCCGGAGTTCCAGCGCATCTTCCGCTGGGATGGCGACCAGAAGTCGAGCCTGATAGAGTCGATACTTCTCGGTATTCCTATTCCGCCGATCTTTGTCTCGCAGCGGACGGACGGCGTCTGGGACGTCATCGACGGGGTTCAGCGCCTCTCTACGGTCCTCCAGTTTGTGGGAGTCTATCGTGACGAGTCGGGAGTCATCTCGGAGCCGCTAACGCTGTCGAGCACGGAGTATCTTCCGGACCTCGATGGGTATCGATGGGAGATCTCCGGGCCAGGTTCAAGAGTCTTCTCCGATGCGATGCGCCGGGATTTCAAGCGGGCAAAGCTGGAGTTCAGGATAATCCGTAAGGAATCCGATTCGAACGCCAAGTACGACATGTTTCAGCGGCTCAATGCTGGTACTCGGCTCTCGGAGCAGGAAGCGCGCAATTGTCTGCTCGTAATGCTGAATCGGGCGATGTATACCGAGATCACCCGGCTCTCGTCGACGAGCGATTTCCGCGTTGTATGCCAGGTATCCGATCAGAAGGAGAACCAGGCGTACTATCAGGAGCTCGTTCTACGATTCTTCTGTCAGGCGGACTACGGCGGCGGTTCCTCGGAACTTCCAAAGGAGTTCGGCGAGTACGTAACCTCCTGGATGCGTTCGGCCGCGGACGCTTTCGGTGGTCCACAGTCGCAGGTCGAGCCGCTGGTCTTTGATCGAACCTTTCATCTCCTGGCGGACAGTCTAGGTGATGACGCCATGCGGCGATGGGATGGTCGTCGGCATCTGGGCCCGTTCTCCATCGCCTGTTTCGAGTTCGTGACGGCGGGTGTGTGCGCGAACATCGATCTGTGGGAGAGTCGATCCAGTACCGATCTCGCTGCTCGTATACGCGGGATCTGGTCGGCGCCCCAGTTCAGGGATACGTCTGGGACCGGAGTCAGTCCTCGGCGACGATTCCCGAGGCTCGTGCTGCGCGCGCGCGAGTACTTCGCGAGCTGACCGGTGGCATCACGCACGATTGGTGAGGTCGAGGACGCACTCGACGACGCCCTGTCCTGGCGGAGGGTGGAGCTGCAGGCGCTGGGCGCGGCTATCGCCGAGGCGGAACGCTCGTCTCCCGGATCGCCTTTGGCGAGGGCGCTGGCGCGGAGCGGGGTGGCAATGCTCTATGCGCACTGGGAGGGCTTTGTCAAGGAGTCGTGCCAGTGCTATGTGGACTTTGTCGCCAGACGCCGACTGCGCCTGGACGAGCTCAACGAAGATCTCGTCCGGACAGTCCTCCAGTCCTTAAGCAGGCGTGCCGCTGGCGGAGACGAGAGCAGCATAGCGGCCCTTGTGGAGGCAGTGACGCGGCCAACCGTCGCGCGTGCACGGTTCCAGAAAGGCGGCATCGTCGATACGAAATCGAATCTCCGCTACGCGGTTCTTGCTGAGATCATGACTGCGATCGGATTTCCGGTCTCGAGTTTTGCAACACGCGACAAGCTCATCGACCGGACCTTGTGTGACGGTCGTAATGGCATTGCCCACGGTCGCAGCATGTATCCGGCACCAGGATCATTCGCCGTGCTACACGCGGAAGTCATGGAAATGATGGAGGAGATTCGCGACCTCATTCTCGCCGCCGTTCGTCAGCAGGGCTCCGACAAAGTCGTGATCGGCGTGTCGGCTGGACTGGTAGATGGGTAGCGGCTACGGCGGGGTGAGGGTGGCCCTGGGAACGGGCGAACGCGGCGCCCACGAGATGATCGAGGTTCCTACGCCATGATCATCGAAGAGTGGGGCCGCGTCCGTGTCTCCAGTGTCGCCTGTCCGGATTCCGGATGGTCAGCGGGCCCGCCTGGCGGCTCGGGCAGTCGAGCGGCCGGCCGGGCTGCTCGCCGCGCTGAGCGGGGTGCGTGACCGGCGGAAGGCACGAGGGCGCAGGTTCGAGCTGGCGTCGGTGCTGACGCTGTGGCTCGCCGGGGTGCTGGCGGGTCAGCAGACGTTCGCGGCGGTCTGGGAGTGGGCGGTCGACCTGCCCGCCGACCTGCTCGCGGGGTTCGGGCTGGCCCGTGGGGTGCCCTCGGAGCGGACGATCCGCCGCCTGGTCGAGGGCGCTGATCCGGCCGCGTTGGACGGGGCGCTCTCGGGCTGGATCGCGAAGGCCCAGGCGTCGGCGGACCCGCCCGCCGGGCCGCGGGGGCTGGCCTTCGACGGCAAGACCCTCAAAGGCGCCCGCTCGTTCACCGAGACGGGGGCGATGAGCCAGGAGGCGGTCGTCGAGGCGGTCTGGCACCACGGCGGGATCGCAGCCGGCCACCAACGGATCACCGGTGGGGACGAGATCGCCGCGGTCGAGGCGCTCGCCGGCCGGCTCGACCTGGCCGATGTCCTGGTCACGGCCGACTCGCTGCACAGCCACGAGCGGCTCGCCCGGAAGATCCGGGCCAGGGGCGGCCACTGGCTTTTCGTGATCAAACTGAATCAGCCGACCGTCCACGCGAACCTGACCCGGCTGCCCTGGAACCAGACCCCGGACCTGGTCACGACCTCCGAGAAGGGCCACGGACGGACCGAGGTCCGCTCGCTGAAGGCACTGACCATCACCACGCCGGGACTGGTCGGCTTCTGGGGCACAAAACAGGTCGTCCAACTGCGCCGCCGGACCCGGCGCAAGAAGACCGTCACCGCGGAGCCGACCTGGTCCGAAGAGGTGTTCTACCTGGTCACGAGCCTGGCCGCCGAACAGGGCCACCCCCGCCACCTCGCCGCCCGCGCCCGCGGCCACTGGAGCGTCGAAGCCGTCCACCACGTCCGCGACCGGACTCTCGACGAAGACCGCCACACCGCCCGCACCGGCAACGCCGCCCTCGCCTGGGCGATCGCCCGTGACACCGCCATCAGCGCGTTACGCCTCACCGGACACAGAAACATCGCCAAAGCCATGCGATCCACCGCCCGGAACCCCGAACGCGTCTTCCAGATCATCGCCCTGATCAGCGAAAGGGGACTTTGACGGCGCCCTGGTTCGTCAGGGGAGCTATCGTCGGCCGGCTCCTCTGTAGACCACCTGGTGGTCGGGCGGCGTCGTCGTGGACGTGGCTCGCCGACGTGTCGGGATCCATCGCGCCATCTGACGACATCCCGTCCTCGCCCCTGCTCGGCGACCGTGACGTCGCGGAGGCTAGAGTCCGCCGAGTGCTGATCAACAAGGTTCGTCTGCCGTGATGGGTCGTACGCACGCGCTGAGCGGTGCGGTGCTGTGGCTCGCGGCCGTGCCAGCCCTGTCCCGCGAGCAGTGGTGGGGCTCGCACGCCCTGTCCCTGTCGTCCAGTCAGGTCATCGCGGGGGCGGTGGTGGCCGCGGGCGCGGGGCTGCTGCCCGACATCGACCATCCCTCCGGGCGTATCGCGAGGACGCTCGGACCCGTGACCCGCACGATGTGCCGCTGGGTGAGCCGGGCCGCGGGAGGGCACCGGCACGCCACCCACTCGCTGATGTTCGCCCTGGCCATGGGCCTGGCCATGGGGCAGCTGGCGACGCACGTCCGGTACGGCTGGTGGGCGGCGCTGTTCGTCCTCGTCGGCTTCGGGCTGCGCGGCCTCGGCCTGGACTTCGAGGGGCACGAGTTCTGGTCCGGGTTCAAGGACTGCGTACTCGCCGGGGCGGCCGTCTACTGGATGCACGGACTGGACATGAGCTTCGCGACCTACCCGGTCGTCGCGGGCTGTCTCGCCCATCTGCTCGGCGACTGCCTGACCCCGCGGGGCTGCCCGCTGCTGTGGCCGGTGCCCTGGCGGATGGAGACGGTCCTGGTGCCCCGCACGGACGGCCGGGTCGAACGCCTCGTCGTCGTTCCCCTGCTGGCCTGCGTGGGTGCCGTCCTGACCGTCCAGATCCTGGCCGGCGACTCCCTGTCCCACTGGTGGCGCTGACCAAACGCGCCGCGGCCCTGACCTGGACCGGCTCGCCGACGAAGCCCCGGTCCAGGCGGCCGTCCTGCGGCGGGCCGCCGAACTCGGGGGCTTCGTCAGCCGGGACGAGGTCTACCGGATCGGCGAGTACGGGGAGGAGCGCAGCCTGCGGGGCTTCACCCGCCCGGTGCGCCGCATCGTCGCGGCCTTCCGGGACCGCGGGCTGATCCCCGGCGGCGTCGACGACCTGCTCTCGGCCGAGTACGACGACGAGACGATCGGGCTCGCGACCGGCTTCACCGTCCCGCGCCCTGTTCTTCCCCTCGTGCTCGAGTGGGCGAATTCGGCTGCCGGGGAGGACTGATCACGGGACGGGCGCCGTCGGCGCGTGACGCGTCGCCGCCGTGGAGGCCGGCGAACGGGTTCGGGGCCGTCCCGTCGCCGCCCGGCACGCGCAGGGCGGTGAAGACGACCTCGCGGCGCAGCCGGAAGCCGAGCTGCTCGTAGAGGCGGATGGCGGTCGTGTTCGCCGCCGTGGCGTGCAGGAACGGCGTCTCGCCGCGGGCGCGGACGAGCGCGGTGACGGCGTGCACGAGCCGGGTGCCCAGGCCCTCGCCGCGGTGGGCGGGGTCGGTGCAGACGGCGCTGATCTCCGTCCAGCCGGGTGGGTGCATCCGTTCGCCGGCCATCGCGACGAGTTCGCCGCCGCGGCGGATGCCCAGGTAGGTGCCCAACGCGATGGTGCGGGGCAGGAACGGCCCGGGGCGGGTGCGCGCGACGAGCGCGAGGATGTCCGCGACGTCGTCCGGGCCGAGTACGACCGCCTCGGGATCGGGCCGGGCGGCGACGTCGTCCCCGACCATCTGGACGCCGGGGACGTGCCCGAGGGCCTCCCAGCCCGGCGGTGGCGTGCCGGTGAAGCCGGCGAGCGGCAGGAGCGCCCCCGGCCCGAGCAGCGCCGCCGCGTCGCGCCAGGTCTCGGCGTCGGGTTCGTCGGGCAGGGCGATGAACGGCGTGACGTCGGCGGGGTAGCGCAGGACGCTGCCACGGCGGATGGCGAGGTGCGCGTGCGGCCCCAGCAGGGCCGCCCGGGCCGGGTTGTCGAGCGGATGCGGCCCGCCGTCCCCGCCCGGTCCGCGGGGGGACGCGGCGTCCTCCCTCACGGAGCGACCTCGATCACGATCTTGCCCTGGGCGTGGCCGTCCTCGACCGCCCGCAGGGCGGCGCCCGCCTGGGAGAGCGGGTAGGTCGCGCTCACCCGCGGGTCCAGGACGCCGTCGACGGCGAGGCGGGCGAGCTCCGTGTAGACCCGACCGGAACGGTCACGCTCGACGCCCGCTCCGCCGAGTTTCGCCGCCGCGACCCGGTCCGCGGCCGTGATCAGCTTGCTCCGGTCGGCCAGCAACTCGGCGGCCTCCTCCAGCGCGGCACCGCCGACCAGGTCGTACACGGCGTCGACACCGTCCGGGGCCGCCGCGCGCAGCCGCTCGACCGTCCCCGGCCCGTAGGCGACATGCACGACGCCGAGGGACCCGACGAACTCCCGCTTGGCCTCGCTCGCCGTACCGAGGACGCGCAGCCCGCCATGCCGGGCGAGCTGGGCGACAGCGACCCCGACCCCGCCGCCGACACCGGTGACCAGCAGCGTGGCGCCGGGCGGCAGGGCGAGCTGGGCGAGACCGTCGTAGGCCGTCCCGCCCGCGACCGGCAGCGCCGCGGCGTCGGTGAACGACAGCGCCGCCGGCCTGCGCGCGGCGGCCGCGGCCGGCAGCAGGGTGAACTCGGCGTAGCCGCCCGTGCTGGGGTTGCCGAACACGTCGTCGCCGACGGCGAACCCGTCCACGCCCGGGCCAACCTCGACGACGGTGCCGGCGACCTCCAGCCCGAACACCATCGGGTAGGTGGTGGACATCCCGGGGATCCGGAAGCCGCCGCGCAGCTTCCAGTCCGCCGGGTTCACCCCGGCCGCGCGCACGGCGACCAGCAGCTCACCCTCGCCCGGCGTCGGCCGGGGAAGATCGGCGAACGCCTCCACCTCGGGCCCGCCGGCCGCCGTATAGACGTACGAGTTCGGCATCGCACCATCCCTTCACACGCGCGTGACACGGCGTCCGCCGGTCAGGGCGCACCACGTGCCACGGTCAGCGACAGGACGTGGACCGGCGGTGCGAACCCATCCAGGCGCAACAGCGCTCGCCGGGGTGAATATGCCGCCGCGCGAGATGGCTACTCGTCGTGATGGTTGGCCAGTTCACTCGCGTCGGAGGATGGTGGCTGCTGCGCTTCCGTTCGGCGTCCGCGGTGGTGTCGTGCCCGCAGCTAGGTTCGTGGTCGTCGCAGCAGTTCCTCGACGGTCGACGCGACCTGGCGGATCATGTCGTCGGCGGTTGTGCCGAGGGCGGCGCAGCGGGCCTCGACAGGGCCGTCGAGCCACAGCGTGACGTAGCCGACCGCCAGCGACCAGATCAGATGCACCATGGGCTCTGGGTCGCCGGGGGCGACGGCGCCTTCGTCCTGCGCGGCCTGGACGATCGACCGCAGCAGCTCGATCGGGCGAGCGCCGGCCGACGTCACCTCCGGGTGCGCGTCCGGCTCGGCGAGTTCGGGGCGCAGCATCACGCGCAGGTGTGCGGAGTGGTCGACGGCGAAGCTGGCGTAGGCGACGAGCAGTTCGCGCAGCGCGGCCACGGCGTCGGAGCTGACGGCTCGAGCGGTTTCGAGCCGGGTGAACAGCAGCTCGTGCCCGTCGACGACGATCGCCGCGATCAGCTCCGCCCGGTCGGCGAAGTGGTGATAGGGCGCGCCCGAGCTGACCCCGGCCTCCCGGGCCAGCCTGCGCAGGCTCAGCGCCCCGACGCCTTCAGCCTTCACCAGCTCCAGTCCCGCGGCGAGGAGCTGGCTGCGTAGCGCGCCGTGGTGGTAAGGCCGGCTGTCGACGTCGGGCTGCTGGTCGGCGCTCTGCCCCATGGCCGAAGTCTAACGGCTTGACCGATATCTAAGCACTGCTTAGTCTGCCATCTGAGCATCGCTTAGATATTCATGTCTACCACCGGAGCAGCCGATGTCCCGACCGCTGGCACTCGTCACCGGAGTGACTGGCTTCCTCGCCGGTCACTGCGCGATCGACCTGCTCGACCACGGCTTCGATGTCCGTGGCACGGTCCGAGACCTGTCTCGCGCGCCTGTCGACCATCTGCGAGCCGCCGCCGAACGCACCCATGGCCGCCTCGACCTGGTCGAGGCGTCACTCGACACCGACGCTGGATGGGACGCCGCCGCCGACGGCGTCACGGTGGTCGAGCACGTCGCTTCGCCCGCCCCCAAGTACCGACCCAAGGACGAAGCCGAGCTGATCCGCCCCGCCGTCGACGGCACCCTGCGCGTACTACGAGCCGCACGCCGCGCGCAGGTCCGCCGCGTCGCGCTGACGTCGTCCGTCGACGCCGTCCGCAGCGGGCACGACCTGTCCGACGGACGGGAACGCACCGAAGACGACTGGTCGGTCGTCGATCGCTGTGAGCCGTACGCCAAGAGCAAGACGCTCGCCGAACGGTCCGCCTGGGCCGAAGCCGAGCGGCTCGGAGTCGAACTCGTCACGCTCAACCCGAGCCTGGTCCTCGGCCCGACCCACAGCCCGAAGACCAACGTCTCGATCGACGTCGTCCAACAACTGCTCACCCGTCAGCTACCGGCCCTGCCCCGGCTCGGCTTCGCACCCGTCGATGCGCGCGACGTCGCCACCGCACACCGGCTCGCGCTCGAGACGCCACAGGCCGCCGGCCGCCGGTACATCCTGGCGACCGCCCCGATCTGGCTCGCGGACATCGCCGAGATCCTCGCCCAGGAATACGGTCCTCGCGGCTACCAGATCCCACGCAGGCCGATACCCAGCTGGGCGGTCCGGCTCGGCGCACACGTCAACCCGACCATGCGACTCGCGCTGCCGCTTCTCGACACACCCGCCGGCACCTCGTCCGCCCGGGCACGCGCCGAACTCGGCTGGACCACCCGCGACGTGCGGACCACCATCATCGAGACCGCCGAGTCCCTCCTCGCGACGGGCGCCGTCCCCAGGCGCTGAACACGCGGAAAGGAAAGACCGTCAAAACCGACACCGCAGCGCCCCACACCGGGGCGATCGGCCTGGACCGGCCATTGTTCCGAACCTCACCCGGCGCGGCCTCGTCCGCGCCGGGCAGCCGGTCGCAGCGAAAACGGCCAAGTAGCCGCCACCTCGTCGATGCCCGGCTGGCCAACAACGCCATCTGTGCGGCGCAGGCTGGCCAGCGGGATCCCTACACACGGCACTGACGCCAGCGCTCGAGCACGCGTCCTCGGCACCCGACGCCCTTCGACGGCAGATCCACCACCTCGAACACACCGTCGGCGCCGCACTGCTCCACACCGACGATCACGGGCGCTTCGCGTTCACACCCCGCGGCGAACACTTGGCCCGCGATGTCGAACCCGTCCTCCGTCTCCTCGATCGCAGCCGAACGAAGGCCGCGCCTACCCTTTGACAACGCACCCGTGCCGCGACGGGCAGCGGCCCCAGGTGCATGCACCGTCGGAGCAGGTGCGATGTGGTAGCAGATGCGACCAGGCCGCATTGATCGTTTTCGTCTATCGTCGCGAGACATGGACACCGGCCACCGGCATGCTCACGGCGGGCACACGCACGACGACGGGCATCACCATCACCCGGCCGGCCGGTGGGCCCGGCTTCGCCACCGCCTGTCCGAGCTTGCCGGGGGGCACAGTCACGACAGCGCTGACCAGATCGACGACGCGTTGGAAGCCGACACCACCGGCCGCCGCACCCTTCTGATCAGCCTGGCCGGTCTCGGCCTGACCGCGATCCTGCAAGCCATCGTGGTCGTGCTGTCCGGGTCAGTGGCGCTGCTCGGTGACACCCTGCACAACGTCGCCGACGCGCTCACCGCGATCCCACTGCTCCTCGCCTTCGCCCTCGCACGCCGCCCAGCCACCAGCCGGTTCACCTACGGCTACGGCCGCGCCGAAGACCTCGCCGGCCTCGCCGTCCTCGCGATGATCAGCCTGTCGAGTGTGCTCGCCGCCTGGGCCGCGATCGACCGCCTGCTCCACCCCCAGCAGATCCACCACCTCGCCGCGGTGGCAGCCGCCGGGCTGATCGGCTTCGTCGGCAACGAGACCGTCGCCCGCTACCGCATCCGCGTCGGCCACAAAATCGGCTCCGCCGCGCTCGTGGCCGACGGCCTGCATGCCCGCACCGACGGCTTCACCAGCCTCGCGGTCCTCCTCGGCGCCGCCGGCGTCGCCCTGGGCTGGCACTGGGCCGACCCCGCCATCGGCCTGGCGATCACCGCCGCGATCCTCGGGGTCCTACGCTCCGCCGCCCGCGTCGTCGGCGCCCGACTCATGGACGCCGTCGACCCCGACATGGTCGCCGAAGCCACCAGCACCCTGCTCCACACCGACGGCATCGAAACCGTCCGCGAACTGCGCCTACGCTGGATCGGCCACACCCTGCGCGCGGAAGCCGACGTCACCGTCGACGCGAACCTGACGCTCACCGCCGCCCACGACGTCGCGCATGCCGCCGAAGCCCACCTCCTACGCCACCTCCGCCGACTGTCCGCCGCCACCATCCACACCAGCCCCGCCCACCACCACACAACCGCAGCAACAGCGCCATAACCAGCATCACCGCTCACGGTCAGCGACGACCACACCCGATCGGGTCCCACCTGCGGCATCCCAGAACTGCTCAACTTCCCGACAGCACCCCCAGGGCTTCTGCTCAAATAGGCGCGGACTCCTCGTAGCTGAGCGCTGTGGCTGTTGGCCAGTAGATGGCCAACAGTCGGAATGGTTGGCCGGTTCACGGAAAGTGTCGGGTGGGTTGGAGGCGGTTCTGTTGCTGCCGTCAGCCGGGCCACGTTTCGGCATCCGGACGGACGGTGTGCCGTGGGTTGGTTCAGTCGACTGCCGGGCGGGTCAGGTCCTGGTAGACGTCGGGGATGCCGTCGTGGTCGCGGTCGGCGGTTTCTGCTTCGTGTATCCGTCGGTAGACACGGTTGCGGAGACGGAGCGCCACGGTGGCCAGCAGGGCGGCGGTCAAGGAACCGGTCAGGACAGCGATCTTGACATGATCGTCACGTGCGCTGCCGGTGCCGAAGGCCAGTTCACCGATGAGCAGGGAGACGGTGAATCCGATACCGGCCAGGACCGAAAGACCGAGGACGTCGACCCAGGCCAGCCCGTCGGCGAGGGTGGCGCGGGTGAAGCGGGCCACCAGGTAGGTGACGGCGATGATCCCCAGAGGCTTGCCGACGACGAGACCGAGCACGACGCCAAGGGCGGCGCGGTCGGTCAGGGCGTCGGTGAGTCCGCTCAGGCCGCCGAGGGTGACTCCGGCGGAGAAGAACGCGAAGATGGGCACCGCCACCCCGGCTGAGAGGGGTCGGAAGCGGTGCTCGAAGTGCTCGGCCAGTCCTGGTCCCGCGTCCGTCCGGCCGGTGCGGGTGCTGCGTTGCACGGGCACGGCGAAGCCCAGCAGCACGCCGGCGACGGTGGCGTGTACGCCGGAGGCGTGGACCAGCGTCCAGGTGACGGTGGCCAGGGGCAGCAGGAGCCACCATGAGCGCACTCGACGCTGCACCAGCACGGTGAACAGCGCCAGCGGCAGCAGCGCGCCCAGCAGCGGGCCGACCGAGAGGTGACGGGTGTAGACGACGGCGATGATGGCGATGGCGAGCAGGTCGTCGACCACCGCGAGGGTGAGCAGGAAGGTTCGCAGCGCGGATGGCAGGTGCCGGCCGATGACCGCCAGTACCGCCAGTGCGAAGGCGATGTCGGTGGCGGTCGGGATCGCCCAACCGCGTGCGGCGTCGCCGCCGAGGTTGACCAGGGTGTACAGCACGGCCGGGACGACGACGCCGCCGACGGCGGCGAGGACCGGGACCGCGGCGCGACGCGGGTCGCGGAGGTCTCCGGCGACGAACTCGCGTTTGAGTTCCAGCCCAGCGACGAAGAAGAAGATCGCCAGCAGGCCGTCGGCGGCCCACTGGGCCAAGGTGAGGTTCAGGTGCGCCCAGGCGGGGCCGACCTGGTAGGACAGCAGTGACTGGTAGGAGTCCGACCAGGGCGAGTTCGCCCACACGAGGGCCAGAACCGTGGCGGCGAGCAGCAGCCCGCCACCGATGGTCTCGCTGCGAAGGATCGCGGTGATCCGGCGGGTCTCGGGCCACGACCTGCGGTCGAACAGGCTGAACCGGCGAGGCGGGGTCTGGCTCACGACGGCGCTCCTCACCGAGGGGTCGGGTCACACACTGCCGACCAGACTTCCCGGCGCACCAAGGCCACCCTAGCCGCGACAGCATCATCATGCCCGCCATCGCGGTCGAACCGGCTGGTCACGCCCAGCACGGCCGATCCCCGACCAGCCCGTACCCGCCCTGCCGTGCCGGCGGGTACGGACGACAAGGACCGCCGAGTCTGATCAATCTGGCCAACCGCGACAGAAGACCGCCCACCGAAAGTGGCCAACAACAGCCGTCCCTCCAGCAGGAACTGGCCATCCTCGCGCGATCCCTACAGCGGCCGAGGACGGCCAGATCGTCCACGACGGTCACACAACGGGTGGTGAGGATGCGGTGAACGCGGATGCGTACCGTTCTGGACCTTCTACGATGCGTCCATGCTGCGACGTGGCGGTCGTCCGCCTCTGCGCCAGGCGAGTGCCGGGGTGGCACTGGCGTTCGCGCTGGCGATCGCGGTGGCTCCGGCCGCCGAGGCCACCTCCGACCACCCGTCCGGCTCCGCGCCCGCCCCCTCGGTCTCTCCCTCGCCCGCCTCGGCCGCCATCGCCTCGCCCGCTGCCTCGGTCGCTTCCGCGCCCAGCCCGGTGCCGGGTGCGTCCCCCGACGGCGCTGCTGTCGCCGCGCTGCCCGGCGCGTCCGCGACGGCGCCGCGGCTCACCCTGGTGCTGTTCCAGAAGGACGTGGTGCTCGTCGGCGGGCGGAACTTCCCGGTCGGGGCCGCGGTGCGCCTCGTCGCCGTCGGCGACGGCCTGGGCGCCGAGACGTCGGCCACGGCCGACGCCGACGGGCGTGTCGTCGTGGGCTTCCTGGTCCCGGGTGGCTACAGCGGTCCGGTCACGGTGACCGCCACCGCTTCCGCGCCGTCCAACGGCGCCTCACCCGCCAGCGCGACGCCACCGACCCCGACCCCTTCGCCCGCCTCGACCGCCACGCCCGCGCTCCCGACGCCCACCACCACGACGCCCGCCGGCCCGACGCCCCCCGGCCCGACACCCGCGAGTACGGCGGCCGCGAGTACAGCGGTCAGTGAGGGCGGAGGCCTCCTCACGGCGTCGGCGACCCTGTCCGTCACGGTGCCCACGGGCGCCGCGCAGGGCGCGGTCGTCTCCACGCCGCCCGGCGCGACGCCGCCCGCATCCCCGTCTCCGGGCGGGTCGGCGGCGGGCACGGCGCGACCGCCCGCGGCCAGCCCCGCACCGTCCGCCTCGCCGGCCACGGTCGCGTCAGGCGCGGGCTCGTCAGCGGCCGTGCCGCCGGCCGGACCGACGCCGTCCGGTCCGCCGGCCGGCGCGGGCTGGCGGCTCGTCTTCGGGGACGACTTCACCGGGACCGACCTCGACCGGACCCGCTGGCAGCTGTGCAACCCGAGTTTCCGCGCGCTGTGCCTGCCCTGGAACGACGAGAAGCAGGTGTTCAACACCGCGGCGACGAACAACCCGAACGTCACGGTCGCGGATGGCGCGCTGCACCTGACCGCGACCCGTGACGCCGACGGGCAGATCCGCTCCGGCATGGTGAGCACCGGGCCCTGGCCGGCGTCCTTTGGCACCCCGCCCGCCGGCTACCGCGGGTTCTCGTACACCTACGGCTACTACGAGGGGCGGGTGCGCATTCCCCGCGGCAACGGATTCTGGCCGTCGATGTGGGAACTGCCCGTCAGCAGCGGCCAGGGCGCGGCCGGCTGGCCCGACACGGGCGAGATGGACGTCTTCGAGATCCCGGGGAACAACCCGACCGAATATCACTTCACCGCGCACTGGGGTGGAGGCGGCGGTGCCTGCGGGCACCCCTGCTCACCGCAGCAGGCGACCATCTCCGACGCCTCCGCCGACTGGCACGTCTTCGGTCTCGACTGGGAGCCCGACGGCCTGACCTGGTACGTCGACGGCCAGAAGATGGGGCGTACCGTCACCGACCCGGGTGCGGTGAAGAACACCCCGTTCTTCGTCATCGCCAACCTCAGCGTCGGCGGAACCTGGAAGCCGCTGGGCGCCGGCGTGGACGCCAGCACGCCGTTCCCGGCCAGCATGGACATCGACTACCTGCGGGTCTACCAGCGATCCTGACGAGGTCGGGACGAGGTGGGACCGGGTGCGGGGTGCCGTGGACGTCGAGCCGATCGCCCGAAGCCTGCGGGTCGTGCCGATCGACTGACCGGCCGCGTCGAGGGACGGCGGACGACCGGCGGACGGCCGAGGCCCGGCGCGTCCGGGTCGCTCAGCCGAGGATGGTTGACGGTCGTGCCGTCGCCGGGCGCCGACTCGATGGCCAGCGTGCCGGCCACCCGGGTGACCCGGCGGCGCATCCCTGCCAGCCCGTACCGTCCCGCCGGGGACGGGGTGTCCGTCGCGAAGCCCGCGCCGTCGTCGGCGACGTCGAGGAGCAGCACGTCGTCGAGATAGCTCAGCGTCAGATGGCCTGGCAGGTGACCGACTACTGCCAGGAGGCGGAGTGCGGGGCGATGACGAGGACGACGCGGCGCGGGGCGTCGGGGAGGCCGTCGTAGGGCAGCTGGTAGCGGCGGGCGAGGACGTCGAAGAACGCGCCGTCAGGATCGGGCTCGATCGCCTCGACCTCGCCGCGCACCTCCAGATAGCGGTACGGCTGGTCGGGGTCGTGCACGGACAGGGCGACGCGCGGGTCGGCGACGGCGTTGCGCCCCTTCTGGCGGTCACTGGTCGTGGTCAGGCGCAGGTGGGTGCCGTCCCAGCGAAACCAGACCGGGTTCGACTGCAGGCGCCCGTCCGGTCGCAGCTGGGCCAGGTGGCCGAACAGCGGCCGTTCGAGCAGGTCGCGGTGGCTGTCGGGGATGGTCATGCGACTCCTCGGCCGTCGGGGGAGCGAACGACCGCGAGCCTATATCAAGGGCTTGATACGTATCAGAGGCTTGATATCGGCGTGGCGTCGGTCGCGGCGTAGGTGGACAGGACGGCCGTCGCCCGTGCGAGCAGCGTGCGCAGGGTGGCCAGCTCGGCGTCGGTGAAGGCGTCCGCGAGCCGGCGCTCGACGGCCACGGCCGCCGCGTCGGCGGCGCTCACCAGCTCCCGGCCGGCCTCGGTGAGCTGGGCGAGCTGGACCTTCGCGTGGACGGGCGAACCGCCGCGGGACACCAGCCCCCGACCCTCCAGGATCGCCAGCAGGCTCGCCATCGCCTGCGGTGTCACCCCGCAGCGCCGGGCCAGCTGCGCGCCGGACGTGCCCCCCTCCCGCGCCCGCGACAGCGACAGCATCGCCGCGTACTGGGGAACGGACAGGCCGAACGCCCGCAGTACACGGGTCTTCTCCCGCATGAGGGCCTGCTCGGCCTGCTTGATCGCCAGACCGGGCCGGCCGTCGGGATCGTCGACGAACGGATCCGCCGCCGACGGCGCCGCACTGGTCGTCCTGCTCGCCTCCTGCACCGCTCCAGCCTGCCACCGGCCTGGCAGCCGGGTCGCGCCCGCGGCGTCGCCAGCCGGACGGGCCGGTGCCCACCATGGCGTGCGACCGAGCGGCGGCCGGGCCTGGTGGAAGGCGCCGGGATCGGCTCGGGTCGGCGGAAAACGCGTCGACACCCACGCACATCGCCACTACCGTTACGTTCTGTGCATGTGATTGGGTCGCGCCGCCGGGGGCAGCCGCCTCCCCCCTGGGTGGTCTGGGAGGCGCTGACCACGCCGAACCGCGACCCCCGGCGGGTGTGGCTGATCCCTCACAGGGGCGAGGTCCCGCCCCGGGTGATCGAGGCGGACCGGCCGCACCTGGTCGTCTGGTCGTCGCTGTGGACCAACCGTCCGGGCTACGTCATCCGGTTCGACCTGGAGCCCGCGGGCCAGGGGACGAGTCTGCGCTGGACACTGCTGGCCCCGGACGAGCCCGCGCCCGAGGTCGTCGGCGGGCTGCGCTGGCGGATGAACGAGCTCATCAACGCGCGTCTGCGCTACTCCTTCGGCCAGTAGGCGGCGCCTGGCGCGCGAATCCGGGCCCGGGGCCCGGGTGAGCAGGGGGCCGTTCAGGTGGGTCGCGGAGCCGGTGGTGGCGGTGACGCGTGGGAAGGCGCATCGTCCGCGTACCGGGCGGTTGGCTGTGGAACGTCGCGCTCGACGAGGGTTGCCAGGCCGTCGAGGACGCGGGTCAGACCGAAGCGGTAGGCGTGGTCGGGATCGTGGGCGCTGCCGTGGGCCTCGCCGGCGGCGGCGCCCACCCGGCTGGCCAGGGGATAGCTTTGCTCGTCGAGCACTCGGGCGAGCAGGGGGCCGACCCGGGCCCACCAGCGGGCGTCGTCGCGCCCGTCCTGCTCGGCGGCGATCGTCGTCGCCTTCTGGTTCGCCGACCGCGCGTTCGCCTGCACGAAGGTCAGCAGGTAGGTCAGGCAGTCGTCCATCTCGACGTCGGTGAGGCCGAGGCCGTCGAGGGCGGACAGCTCGTGCTCGTACTTCGCCATGAGGCCGGGGCCCAGCGGCGGGCGCAGCGTGGAGACCTCGGCGGCCCACGGGTGTGTGCGGAACAGCTCCCGGTTCTCCTCCGCGACGGCGGCGAGCCGTTCCCGCCACCCCGCTCCCGCGGTGTCGGTGCGGGGCATCCGGGCGTAGACGGCGTCCAGCATGAGATCGAGCAGCTCGGCCTTTCCCGGCACGTAGGTGTAGAGGGTCATCGGCACCACGCCGAGCAGGCGCGCGAGTGCCCGCATGGTGACGGCGGCCAGCCCCTCGCGGTCGGCCAGCGCGACGGCCGCGTCGATCACGGTCGCGAGCGTCAGCCCGCGGGCCGGACCGCGGCGGGGGCCCGCGGGTGCCGTGCCCCACAGCAGTTCCAGGGTGCGTGCCGGGTCGCCGGCACTCGAACGTTCGTCGACCACCTGGTCATCATCGTCGACAGAACTCTGTACGATGTATCCTGTACGGCGTACGTCATTTTGGTCGATGGCTCTCGTGGGGGTTCATGTGAAGATCAGTTCGTCCGCGGTCTCGTTGAACGTCGACGACGTGGCGGCGTCGTCGGGCTTCCTCGCCCGGCATTTCGGGTTCACCGAGCGGATGGCGGCGGACGGCTTCGCCTCGCTGGCCCGCGACGACGCCGGGGTGAACGTCGTCTTCCTACGCCGCGGCCTGGCCACGCTGCCTGCCGACCAGCGTGAGGATCACGCGCGGGGCCTGATCCTCGCCTTCGTCGTCGAGGACCTGGAGGGCGAGCTCGCGCGGCTGCGGGCCGAGGGTGTGGCGATCACGATGCCGCTGACCGAGGAGGAGTGGGGGGAGCGGGCGTTCCAGGTCCGCGACCCCAACGGCGTCATCGTCCAGCTCGTCGACTGGAACGGGACGGGCGAACCGGCCGGGGATCCGGCGGCTCGGGTCAGTGGCGGTCGCAGGCGGGCTGGATTCCGATGCCGGCGTAGTAACGCGCGGCCTCGGGGGCGAGGGGGATCAGACAGTAGACCGAGCTGGTCGTGATGGCCCGGTTCGCCGTCTCGAAGTGCCGGCCGTCGGAGTCGTCGCCCCACAGGGCGCCCTCGAAGTCCGCGCGGTGCTCGACGAGATCGCGGGCCGTGAAGGCGACCAGAGCAGGGTCGGCGCTCTGGTTGACGACCAGGCCGTTCGGCGCGCCCACAGTGGGGACCTGTCCGACGCCGGGGTAGTCCCGCGATGTGATCGTCGCGGTCTCGTAGACGCCTCCCGCCACGAACCGGGTCCCGAGCAGGGGCCGGTAGTAGTCGTCCCAGTTACGCGCCATCGGGGCCAGATAGTCCGCCAGCGGCAGCATCCGCAGGCGAAGGCCGGCCCCGATCGCCCTGGTGATCTGCGGGGTCGGCGCGCCACCCGCCCACAGCACGGCGTCGATCCGCCCGGTGCGCAGGTCGTCCAGGCTGCTGTCGAGGCCCTTGGGCTCGATGGTGACCGGGCAGCTCAGGACGTTCCTGATCAGCACCTCGCCGATCTGCCGGCTGCCCGAGTTCAGCAGGCCGCTGGAGACGCGCCTGCCACACAGCTGCGCCGCGCTGGTGACGGGAGCATCCTCGCGCACCATCAGGTGGACCAGGTCGAGCCACAGCGGTCCCACGGTGCGCAGGGCGTCAAGCGGCTCGTTGTCGAACTGGTTGACGCCGAACCGCGCGTCCACCGTGGTGTTCAGCTGGCTGACCGCCATGACGCAGAGGGAGCTCGCGCCGTCCTGCAGACGGTTCAGGTTGTCCGCGGTGCCGTTGGTGGCCGCCACGTTCACGGTGGTGCCCGGATACCGGGCCTCGATGTGTCGTTTCAGCACGGTGCCGTAGTTGTAGTAGGGCGTGTTCGCCTGTCCCGTCTGGAGGGTGACGGTGGGACAGGCGCCCAGCCGCGCGCCCGCCTGCGGCTTGAGCGCGAGCCACAGGACGGCCGCGAGGACGGCGACGGCCGCGCCGGCGGCCGTCGCGACGAGCAGGCCGGCTCGCCGTGGCCTCGGCGGCGGGGACGCCGTGTCGGTGCCGGCGTCCCCGGTCCCGGCGTGCGTGCCGGGGGCGTCGGGCTGCCCGGCCGCGGCCGGTAGGCCCACGACGACGGTGGTCTCCCAGCCGCGCCGGGCCTCGGCGTCGCCGGCCCGCACCGGATCGGGTTCGTCGTCGCCGAGCAGGCTCGACAGCAGCTGCCGCGCGGTCGGCCGCCGCGCGGGATCCTTGTGCAGGGCCCGGGAGACGATCGGCTCGAGATCCGCCGGCAGCTCGCGCAGATCCGGCGGGTCGAAGCGCACCCGGGACGCCATGTCCGCGAAGCCCCCGTCCCCGAAGGGCGTGCGACCCGTCGCCGCGTAGACCACCACGCCGGCCCAGGCGAAGATGTCCGCGGCGTAGGTGATCTCGACCTGGCCTCCGTGCAGGGCGAGCTGCGCCTGCTCGGGAGCCATGAACGCGGGGGTGAGCCACTGGGGGACGGCCGGCTCGGTCCGGACGTCGCCGGTGTCCCGCCCGAGCAGGGCCGAGGCCACGCCGAAGTCGATGACCCGGGGTCCGTGCAGCGCGAGCAGGACGTTTCCGGGCTTGAGATCGCGATGCACGATGCCGGCGTGGTGAATGGCGCGCAACGCGGTCGCGACGCCGATCGCGAACCGCTTCGTGTCGTTTCCCGACAGCGTCTCGCCCTCGGTCACCTGGCGGCGCAGGTCCGGCCCGTCGACGTACTCCGTGGCGAGAAAGGGAGTGTCCCCGGTGCTGACGTCGATCACGGCGGCGGTGCAGAACGGGTCGACCCGCTGCGCGTTCCGGATCTCCCGAAGGAATCGGTCCCGGAAACCGGGGTCGGCGACGTATTCAGCCCGGATGACCTTCACCGCCACGGGTGTGCCGCGGCTGGTGACGGCGTAGTAGACGGTCCCCATCCCGCCTTCGCCGAGGACCCGCAGCACCTCGTACTCCCCGATCCACCTCGGATCGAACGGCCGCAGGGGCTCGCCGGGGAGCAGCGGCGCCGGGAAGGACGGCTCGCTCATCCCTGCTGCCCGCACGAAAAGTGACATTTCCACCGGGTGCGGAATGGCTGGCCAGGGCGTGGCTGACGCGGGGTCGCCGGAGAGGTCCGCATCGGGCGGTCGGCGCTGCAGGGCCGCCGGGTATCCCCGGCCTGACGTTCGGATACCCGCGTGCCGATGCCTGTCACCATTCTCCCCGACGCCTTGTTCCCCACCAGGACGCGACCGGATCGTGCCCCTGCCGGGACGTCCAGCGTGGGCCATGACCATACCGGAGAGAAAAGCCCGTCACGAGGAGGCCGGCCGCCACCCGGGATTTCGCGAGGCGCCGGAATGCGGGTGGTGGGGCCGGCGCGGGTGATCGGAGGGTACGGTGCTGGGTGGCGATGTTCGCGGGGTGCCCCGGGTGACCGGGGAGAATCGGGAAGCCGGTGGGAGTCCGGCACGGGCCCGCCGCGGTGACCGGGGAGTCGCCGTCCACGCGCGCACGCGCGGCCACTGGGCCTGACCGGCCTGGGAAGGCGGACGGTACGACGTCGATCCGGAAGTCCGAAGACCGGCCCCGCCTCGACGCCGCCCGTCCAGGGCGGCCCGACAGCGGGAGCCTGCCATGCCCGTCCACCATGATCTGGATGACCACCTGCGGCGTGCCGCGCTGTACGAGCTGGTACACCGCCGCCGGGATGTGCGCGGCGAGTTCACCGGCGCGCCGGTCGCGGCCGAGGTGCTCACCCGCATCCTCGCCGCCGCGCACGCCGCGCCGAGTGTGGGGCTCAGCCAGCCCTGGGACTTCGTCCAGATCATCGACGGCGGGACCCGGCGAGCCTTCCACCGTCACGTCCAGCGGGAACGGGCGGTGTTCGCGGACACGTTGACGGGGGAACGGGCCGAGCGGTTCGCCCGGATCCGCATCGACGGGGTGCTCACGTCGTCCCTGTCGCTGGTCGTGACCTATGACCCGGCGCGCGGCGGGCCGGCGGTGCTCGGCCGGCACGCCATCGCCGACGCGGGCCTGTACTCCGTGTGCCTGGCGGTGCAGAACCTGTGGCTCGCCGCGACCGCCGAGGGGCTCGGCGTGGGCTGGGTGTCGTTCTACCGGGAGGAGTTCGTGCGGGACCTGCTCGGCATCCCGGCCGGGATCCGACCGGTCGCCTGGCTGTGCCTCGGGCCGGTGACGCGGCTCGCCGCTCGGCCCGACCTGGAACGGCATGGATGGGCCCGGCGCCGCCCGCTGGCCGACGTCGTGCACGCCGAGCGGTGGGGGGCACGCGGCGAACCGGCATCGGCGGGGACGGCCTGCGGCCGGGACTGACCCGGAGGTGGGACGCCCGGTCGGGCGGCGCGCGGCCTGATCGGGCGCGCCCGGCCGGGCGGCGACGAGCGCGGACGCGCCGTGTGGCGGGCGGGCGCACCGCATGGGCGGGCCGCGTCAGTGCAGGGCGACGGCCGTGCGGGCGCGCCGCATTCCCGACGGGGGCGGGCGCCGCCATCCCCCGGTGAGCAGAACCATAGTCGCGCCGGTCCGCGCGCCCGCGTGCGTGCTGCATTCTGGCCTCGGACATCGACGGCCGATCCGCCCGGCGGCAGCGCCGAACCGGAGTTACCCGGCAGGGTGATGCCAGGCCATCTGGCGGAGTCGGCGCGGGAGAGGGGACGCGGGCGCGAAATGTGGGGAGAGGGAGAATCCGCCGCGCGCCGGTGAGAACGCGCCGCGCGCCGGTGAGGTCATGTCACGCGCTGACGGGGAGGCTGGCCGGTGGGACGGGAATCGGGTCCGGGTCGCGGGACATCCCCGCGGGGCGGCGGCATGTCCGACGGCCGGCCAGGGACGGCGCCGGTGGGGTGACGGGGCGG
>NZ_FZMO01000114.1 GCF_900197875.1 Frankia canadensis
CGGACGGGACGGGGGCGGGGCGGGCGGCGCCGGCCGGTCACGGTGCCGACCGGATCGCCGCCCGTGCCGGCGGCATGTCCCACGATCCGCGAGTTGCACCATAGGCCATCCCGGTCGGGCCACCCCGCGCCCGGTGCCGGCGACGCCGCCGGTGGCCCGTCCGGGTCACCGATGACCCGAATCGATCCCCTGCGCCGCGCCCCGTGACCGTCGCGTGATCGGATAGGGAGGCCGACGCGATCGGCCTGGTGGAGCTGGAAGTAACCGGCCGTGCCGGGGTAAGCAGCAGACGGGCGGGCCGGCGCGGTCCGCACCGGAGAACGAGAGGTGTGGGGTGGCGAAAGCGGCATCGAAGCTGGGCTGGAAGGTCATCGGCGGCGCGGCGACCGCGCTGGCGGGGACGGCCGCCAGCAAGGGGGTCACGGTGGCGTACCGCAAGATCCGCAAGTCCGACCCGCCGGTGAACCCGGCCGACCCGGACACCGCCCTCGCGGAGGCGATCGCGTGGGCGGCGATCTCCGGGCTCGCGATCGGACTCGGCCGGCTAGCCGCCGAACGGGCCGCGGCGCGCACCTGGGCGCGGGCGACAGGCTCCCCGCCGCCCGGCATGCTGCGCCCGGAACTCGAGACCGCCGATTAGGTCGCGTCTCGGGTTGCGACCTTCGCGGGTGTTGCCGCGACGGTTCGCGGGTAATCCGTGTCGCATAATCTCGGGCAAAACGGATGGGGAACCGCGAATTCGCGACACGGTGCCGCTGTCCCCCGCACACACCTGCGGGAAGCGCGCCCGATACGCGGCTTATGCGGAGCGGCCTAACCGGTCCCGGGCCCAGCAGGACCACCGAATCCCACCCAGACTCGTTCTACAGGGTGCGGCGTCCTTTTCGTCGACCGCCGGGGTTGTCAGCAGGCACGATGGGACGAACTGACCACGATCGCTGGGAGACCGGGATGGCCGTGTACGCCCTGGGGGACGCCGTCCCCGACATCGACCCGACGGCCTTCGTCCATCCGGACGCCACCGTGATCGGCACGGTGACGATCGGCCCCGGGACGACGGTGTGGCCGCGGGCGGTGCTGCGCGGGGACTACGGCTCGATCGTCATCGGCGCCCGCACGTCCATCCAGGACGGCACGGTGATCCACGCGACCGAGCACCTGGGCACCGTGATCGGCGACGACTGCACGGTGGGCCACCTCGCCCATCTGGAGGGCTGCGTCGTCGAGGACGGCGCGCTGATCGGCTCCGGCTCGATCGTGCTGCACCGGGCCCGGATCGGGCGGGGCGGCCTGGTCGGCGCCGGGGCCGTCGTCGTGGGTGGCACCGAGGTGCCGGCGGGCGGGCGCGCGCTGGGGCTGCCGGCGAAGGTGCTGCCCGGCGGTGCCCCCGCCGACTACGCGGCGACCGCCGCCGCCTACGTCGCCAACGGCGAGCGCTACCGCAAGGAGCTGCGCCGCCTCGACTGACCCTCCCCGGCCACGCACCGCGCGTTCCGCGGCACGCAATCCCTGATCAGCGATGCACGACGCATTCCGCGGAACGTCTGGTGGACGGTCGCGTTCCGCGCGATGCGCGGCTCAGTGGACGGGGTCGGATCGGCCGGTGTCGATCAGGCGAGGTGGCGCAGTTTGTGGGGGTTCCCGACCATGTTGATCTCGACGATGCGGCCGTCGACGATGTGTAGGGCGCCGACGTAGCGCAGCGCATCCCCCTCGAAGGCGGCGAAGCCGGGCTCGCCGTTGACCTCGACGAGCTCGAACCTCGTCGGCAGCTCCGCCTGCCGCAACCCCTTGTCCACGATGCCGAGGACGAAGCGCGCCACCTTGTCCGCGCCGGCGATCGGCCGCCGCGCCGCCTTGACCAGGCCGCCGCCGTCGGAGCGCAGGACCGCCTCCGGGTCGAGCACCGCGAGCAGACCGTCGAGATCGTCCCCGGCCGCGGCGGCGAAGAAGGCGTCCGCGACCCGCCGGTGCTCCGCCGGGTCCGGATCGAAGCGGACGGCCCGGTCGCGGACGTGCCGGCGGGCCCGGCTGGCGAGCTGGCGGGCCGCGGCCGGGGTGCGCCCGGTCGCCTCGGCGATCTCCCCGAACTCGTAGCCGAACACGTCGTGCAGGATGAACGCGGTTCGCTCGGCCGGGCTCAGCGCCTCCAGCACGACCATCATCGCGAGGCTGACCGACTCGGCCAGCGTCACCCGGTCCGCCGGATCGGCCGGCAGCTCCCCGCCGCCGGACGCACCGCCTACCGGCACGGCCACCCCGGCGACAAGCGCCGCGTCCGCGATCGGCGCGCCGACATCCACACTGCCCCCGGCACCAGCAGCCACACCACCGCCCGCCGCGCCCCCGTCGCCGGCGAGCCCCGGGACGAGCGGCTCGGGCAGCCACGGCCCGACGTATCCCTCCCGGCGGCCCCGCGCGGAGCGCAGCTGGTCCAGGCACAGCCGCCCGACCACCACGGTCAGCCAGGCCCGCAGATCGTGGATCTGCTCCGGATCGACCCGCCGCAGCCGCAGCCACGACTCCTGCACGACGTCCTCGGCATCGGCGACCGACCCGAGCAGCCGGTAGGCCACCGCCCGCAGATGCCCCCGCTCCGCCTCGAACGCCTCGGCCAACGACACCGCCCCCTCGGCCGGGTCGGACTGGCGGCTGGGGTCATCGGTCGGCATCATCGCTCCTCCGGTAGGACGCGCTGGACGGCATCCTTACCGGAGACGAGCCGGGTGGCCTCCGTGTGACATTCCAGCCGCGGGCCGGTCAGGCGAGGGTGACGTCGACGGTGAGGTCGCCGGTGGCGGTGGGGTCGAGGGTGAGCTCCTGGATGCCGCCGGCGCTGCGCAGGTCGGCGGCGGCGGCGTCGACGAGGGCGACGGTGTCGGCGTCACCGGCGATGCGGGCCTGGGCGACCTCGGCCTTCATCGACACCTTGGCCGCGGACTTGGCCCGGCGCACCCCGGACAGCGCGGCGCCGACGGCGTCGAGCAGCTCGGGCCGGCCGCCGTCGGCGAGCTTGCGGATCTCCGCCGCGTCCGGCCAGGTCGCCCGGTGCACGGAGCCGTCCTGCCACCAGGACCAGACCTCCTCGGTGACGAACGGCAGCACCGGGGCGAACAGCCGCAGCAGCGCCGAGAGCGCCACCGTCAGCGTCGCCCGCGCCGAGTCCGCCCCGGCGGGGCCGAACGAGCCGTAGGCCCGGCCCTTGACCAGCTCGACGTAGTCGTCGCAGAACCGCCAGAAGAACGACTCGGTGAGCTCCAGCGCCCGGGCGTAGTCGTAACCGTCCAGCGCCGTGGTGGCGGCGTCGACGACCTCGGCGAGCGCGGCGAGCAGCGCCCGGTCCAGCGGCTCGCTGACCGGCGCGGTCATCGATCGGGCCGCGCGCGGTGCGGGCGCGGCGGCGTCCGCGGGCGTGGCGGGCGGGATGCCGGCGGCCTGGGCGGCGGGACCCTCGCCGGCGCTCGTGGCGCCACCGCTCGCGGCGTCGGTGGTGAGGCCGAGGGCGAAGCGGCTGGCATTGAGGATCTTGATGGCGAGGCGGCGACCGGTCTTCATCTGGCCGACGTCGTAGGCGGTGTCGGTGCCGGGGCGCCCGGAGGCGGCCCAGTAGCGGACCGCGTCGGAGCCGAGCTCCTCCAGGATGGCCATCGGCGTGACCACGTTGCCCTTGGACTTGGACATCTTCTTGCGGTCCGGGTCGAGGATCCAGCCGGAGATCGCCGCGTTCGACCAGGGCAGCACGCCGAACTCGGCGTGGGTACGGACCACCGTGGAGAACAGCCAGGTCCGGATGATCTCGTGCGCCTGGGGGCGCAGATCCATCGGGAACACCCGGGCGAACAGGTCCGGGTCGCTCTCCCAGCCCGACGCGATCAGCGGGGTGAGCGACGACGTCGCCCAGGTGTCCATCACGTCCGGGTCTGCGGCGAATCCGCCGGGCATGCCGCGCTGTTCGGCCGTGTACCCGGGCGGGACGTCGCTGGACGGGTCGATCGGCAGGGACGCCTCGTCCGGGACGATCGGCTCGTCGTGGCGCGGCGTGCCCTCCGCGTCGAGCGGATACCAGACGGGGAAGGGGACGCCGAAGAACCGCTGCCGGCTGATCAGCCAGTCGCCGTTGAGCCCGTCGACCCAGTTCTCGTAGCGGACCCGCATGTACTCGGGATGCCAGCGCAGCTCCCCGCCGCGGGCACGCAGGTCGGCGCGCAGCGACTCGTCCCGGCCGCCGTTGCGGATGTACCACTGGCGGGTCGTGACGATCTCCAGCGGCCGGTCGCCCTTCTCGTAGAACTTGACCGGATGGCTGATCGGCCGCGGCTCGCCGCGCAGCGCGCCGGACTCGGTGAGCAGCTCGACGATGCGCACCCGGGCGGAGTGCACCGTCTTACCGGCGAGCTCGGCGTAGTGGCCGTGCCCCGACTCCGAGGTGATCGCCGCCGGCGCCTCGGTGACGAGCCGGCCGTCGCGCCCGACGACGGCGCGCGCGGGCAGTTGCAGCTCCCGCCACCAGATGACGTCGGTGAGGTCGCCGAACGTACAGATCATCGCGATGCCGGATCCCTTCTCGGGGTCGGCGAGGCGGTGGGCGACGACCGGAACCTCGACGTCGAACAGCGGCGTGCGCACCGTCTGCCCGAACAGCGCCTGGTAGCGCGGGTCGTCCGGGTGGGCGACGAGGGCCACGCAGGCGGGCAGCAGCTCCGGCCGGGTCGTCTCGATGATCACCGGCTCGGCGGCGGCGTCCGGCCGCGGGAAGGCCAGCGTGTGATAGGCGCCGGGGCGCTCGCGGTCCTCCAGCTCGGCCTGCGCGACGGCGGTGCGGAAGGTGACGTCCCACAGCGTCGGCGCCTCGGCGAGGTAGGCCTCGCCGCGGGCGAGGTTACGCAGGAACGCCCGCTGGGCGACCGCGCGCGCACCGGTGTCGATCGTCGCGTAGGTGCGCGACCAGTCGACGGACAGGCCCAGGCGGCGCCAGAGCTCCTCGAAGCCCTTCTCGTCCTCCAACGTCAGCTGCTCGCAGAGGTCGACGAAGTTGCGCCGGGAGATCGGCAGCTGCTCCTTGCCGGGCTTCGCCGGCGGGGTGAAGTCCGGGTCGTAGGGCAGCGACGGGTCGCAGCGCACGCCGAAGTAGTTCTGCACCCGGCGCTCGGTGGGCAGCCCGTTGTCGTCGAACCCCATCGGGTAGAAGACCTCACGGCCGCGCATCCGCTGGTAGCGGGCGATCACGTCGGTGTGGGTGTACGAGAAGACGTGGCCGACGTGCAGCGAGCCGCTTACCGTGGGCGGCGGGGTGTCGATCGAGTAGACCTGCCCGCGCTCGGCCGTGCGGTCGAAGGCGTAGGTGCCCTCGTCCTGCCATACCGCCGACCAGCGTGCCTCGATCCCGTCCAGGCTGGGCTTCGCGGGGACCCCGGCGTTCGCGGGAGCCGTGCGCGTCGATCGTTCCGTGCCGTCTGTCGCAACCACAGGACGATCCTACGGGCGCACCGATCGTGCTCACGACGCCGCGTCCCGCCAGAGCCACGCGAACGGGACGCCGTCGAGGGTGGGGAAGGGTGACGGCTCTCACGGTGGGAGGCCTTCGCCCGGAACGGCCGCTTGGCAGGATTGGGCCGAGGGGAACCCTCTCGCCGGCAGCCGCCGTCGCAGTCGACCGGCGGCGCCGCGTCCGAGCCGTCTGTCATGCCTGAGCCCTGGAGCGCCGCCCGATGAGCGATCTGCCCGATCCGGACGTCCTGCTCGACATCGCGTTGACGATCGCCCGTGAGGCCGGCGAGCTGCTCGCCCGCGGCCGCGAGGGCGTGGTCGCCGCGGAGACGACCAAGTCGTCGCCCACCGATGTCGTCACCGCCCTCGACCGGGCCTCGGAGGCACTGGTCGCCCGCCAGCTCGACGAGCTGCGCCCGGGCGACGGCCTGCTTGGCGAGGAGGGCTCCGACTCGGCCGGGTCGACCGGTGTGCGCTGGATCGTCGACCCGCTCGACGGCACCGTGAACTTCCTGTATCGCCTGCCGAACTGGGCGGTCTCGATCGCGGCCGAGGTAGCCGGGGAGGTCGTCGCGGGCGTCGTGCACGCCCCGGCGCTCGGCACGACCTACACGGCGACCCGCGGCGGTGGCGCGTTCCGGGACGGGGTGGCGCTGAGCGGTTCGGAGGTGACGACGCTCGGGGGCGCGCTCGTAGCCACCGGCTTCGGCTACACCGTGTCCCGGCGCACCGCCCAGGCGGCGGTGCTCACCCGAGTGGTCCCTCGGGTGCGCGACATCCGCCGGATGGGAGCGGCGTCACTGGACCTGTGCGCGGCCGCCGGCGGCATCGTGGACGCCTATTACGAGCGCGGCCTCAAGCCCTGGGATCACGCGGCGGGCGGCCTGATCGCCGCCGAGGCCGGCCTGCGCGTCGGCGACCTGCGCGGCGGCCCGGCCAGCGAGGAGCTCACGATCGCCGCCCCGCAGGCGCTGTTCGGTCCGCTCGCCGCGTTGCTCGCCGAGCACCCCGCGGCCGACCGCGACTGATCCGACCCCACACCGCGGGGCGGTGAGAACGGGCGCTGCCCGGCGGCGGCCCCGGGCCATCGCGGTCAGACGCGGCCCCGCTCGGCGAGACGCGCGGCGGCCGAGGATGCGGCTGCGCACCCTACCCGGCCGACGTCTTCCCACCCGCCGGAGCACTGTTTACGCCGGTCACCGGATCGGACGCTGACGGTCCAACCCAGAATTTGCCTGTCCGCGGCGACCAAACCAGCGAGCGAGGTCAGCCTCCCGGCAACGGATCCGCCATCCCGGCGGCGACGAGGACGCGGACGAGTTCGCTGCGGGAACGGATCCCGAGCTTGCGGTACACCCGGGTGAGATGGCTCTCGACCGTCTTGCGCGAGACGAACAGGGCGGCGGCCGCCTCGGCGTTGTTCATGCCATCGCAGATCGCCCGGGCGACCTGCAGCTCGGCGGGGGTCAACCGGTCGAGCCGGGCGGTCCGCGCCGGTCCCGTCGCGGACCGCTCGGCTCGGTCTCCGGCGGCGGCGAGCTCGGCGTTCGCGCGCCGCACCCAGGGATGCGCGCCCAGCGACTCGAAAGCGACCCGAGCCTCGCGCAGCACCGGGCGGGCGGCGGCGGGACGCCGCAGCCGGCGCAGCATCTCCCCGTGGCACAGGCGGGTGCGGGCGCGCTCGAACGGCATCTGCCGGCGGTCGTGCGCCCGCTCGGCCGCGGCGAACGCCGCCTCGGCGGCCGGCAGCCCGTCGGCCATCAGCCCCCGGCAGCGGGCGGCGACGGCGGCGGGCCAGGCGAGCCCCGTCGCGCGGGCCCGCTCCTCCAGCCAGGCCACGACCCGCTCGGCCTGGTCCAGCTCGCCGGTCCGGATGTGCGCCTCGGCGAGGTCCCCCGTGAAGGGGATCGCGTTCGGATGCCCGACGCCGAGCCTGCCGGCCCGCTCCCAGGCGTCGGCGAGCGCGAGCGCCGCCACGTCGTATTCCCCGTAGGTGACGGCGGCGAGTCCCAGGACGCTGTCGGCGTGCAGGTCGAGCATGCCGATGCCGTACGGTCCCACTTCGGCGCGCAGCCGGGCGACGCGCTGCTCGCACAGCGCGCGGTCGCCGCGGGCCGCGTCGATCCGGGCGAGCATCGCCAGGCTGTGGCCGAGCGCCGGAGGCTGCCCGAGATCCTCCGCCCAGCGCAGCGCGTCGACCCCGTCGGCGTACCCGGCGGCCCACAGTCCGCGCCAGCTCTCCAGCTCGCCCCGGGTCGCCAGGGCATAGGGCAGCATCGCCGGCGCCTCGGCGCGCCGGGCCGTGTCCACGACCTCGGTGAGCAGCCGGATCGCGTTGGCGTCCTGTTCCAGATCGAGCAGGGTGTGACCGGCCAGGGCGAGAACCTGCTGATCCAGCACCGGATCCGCCGCGGCGAGCTGGTCGCCGACCGCATGCAGGCAGGCCGCCGCCTCGTCGGTCTGACCGGACAGGACAAGCGCCCGTCCCCGCTGGATCAGCCCCGCGACCGGCCTGAGCCCCTGGTCCGGACCAGCATCCGGGCCGGGCCGGGACAACCCCAGGGCCAGGTCGGCACGCCCGTCCATCAGCGCGGGCAGGACGGACTCGGTGAGCAGGGCGGCCGCTCGGTCCGCGTCCAGGGCACGCACCGACTCCGCCGCCGCCAGCAGCCGCTCCCGCGCCCGAGTCAGGTGACCGGACCAGGTCAGTATCCGTCCCCGGAGAAACTCGACATCCGAGCGCCGGACCGGATCCGAGACCAGCCGGGCCGCCTGGTCCGCCCACGCCGAAGCCTCCCGGGCCAGGCCGGCCAGCTGCGCGTCGCCGGCCGCCCGCAGGAACCGTTCGCCCCGAAGGTCGCGGTCGCCGGTCAGCTCGGCGGCGCGATGCCAGGCGCGCGCGGACGCACCGTAGCCAGCCCGCGCGCGGCTTGCCGTGGCGGCGTCGGCGAGGGCGGCGGCGACACCGTCGTCGGGCCCGCTGACCGCGGCCGCCGCGTACCAGACCGCGGCCTCACCCTCGCAGGCCTCGGCCAGCGCCTCGTAGGCCCGCAGACGCGCCGCGGGTGACGCGCCGTCCAGCACGACCGCGCGCAGCAGCGGATGCGCGAGGCACACACGGCGCGCCGACCGCGGGCCGCCACGCGCGTCCCGGCTGACCAGGGGCGCCTCACCGGGCGCGCCAGGACCAGGTTCAGCGACGCTGACCAGCCCGGCCTGGTGGGCGGCGTCCAGATCAGCGAGCGACCCGCGGACGGCCGCGAGCGCGCGGGCAAGCGTGTCGACCGGAACCTCGCTGCCGGCGGCGAGCACGACCAGCGCCGCCCGGGTCGCTTCGGGCAGCTCGTCGATCCGCTCCGACCAGGCCCGCCGCAGCCGCCGTCCCGGCGGGGGCAGGTCGTCCACCGGTTCACTGCCGCCAAGCTGGCTCGAGCGCAGTGATCCGACCGCCTCCAGCAGCGCCGACGGGTTGCCGCCCACGCGCGGGACCAGATCCGCGAGGACACTGGGCGCGACCGAGATCCCCCGGGCGGCGAGCAGCGCGCCACACGCCTCGGGCGGCAGCCCGACGACATCGACGGTCGGCAGCTCCGAACCCTCGCAGATCCAGGCCGCCTCCGAACGGACCGTCAGCACCATCGCGACCCGTTCGACGGCCAGTCGACGGGCGACGAACAGCAGCACCTGGCGCGACGGTTCGTCAATCCACTGCAGGTCGTCGACGAGCAGGACCAGCGGCTGCCGCTCGCCGGCCGCCGCGAGCAGGTTCAGCGTGCCCGCGCACGCCGCGTAGGGACTGGCGAGCGATCCCTCCCCGAGCGCGAGGCAGATCTCCAGTGCGGTGCGCTGCGCATCGGGGAGATCCACCAGATGGTCCCGCAGCGGAAGCACCAGGTCGGCCAGAGTGGCGAACGGAAGGTCTGCCTCCGCCTCGACGCCGCTGAGCCACAGCACCCGGGCCGTGGCCGCCCGCTCGGCGTGCCGCAGCAACGCGCTGCGCCCGATACCCGGCTCACCGCGCAGGACCAGGGCACAACAACGCCTGGCCGCCGCCGCGAGCAGACCGTCGACAAGCCGGATCTCCCGGTCCCTGCCCACCAGCACGTGTGCGCCGACATCCGCGTCGGCGACGACCCCCGCATTGTTCACAACAGTCGTGCCTCCCCGCGACAACGTTGCCGTGAACATCATCCTGCCGTGCGCGGCCGGATCGGAAATGCATTTTTGCCGGACCGCGACCGGTGATGACCGTCGATGTTCGGGGAATCCTCAGATGGCGGCCGCCAGATCAGGTGCTGACCTGGGGATATCACCAACCGGCCGGCCGCGTGTCCCGTGTCCGACATGATTCGGCCCGCCCCGGTCGATCGTTCCCCGCCGGCACTGTTCCGGCAGTTTTGTTACCCGCGGATGGCCCGCCCCACCGGGACGGACCGACGAGGTCGGGAGCCGCCCGATGAACGCTCACCCCCGTCTGGACCAGGTCCAGATCAAGGTGAACCTGTCCGGGCCTCACATCCCGGGTGCCTGCCGCGCGCTGCGTCTGCACTCCGCGGCCGGCGCACGGCAGCAGGTGTTCTTCTGTGTGGACCCGGCCCGCGCCGTGGAACATGGCGGTACCGCACCACTGGACGACGGAATCATCCTGCGCCTGCGCGAAAGCGGCGATCGGGAAACAGAGCAGGCCCATTCCACGGTCAAACTGCGGCCAGCGCGCCGGTCGCGCCTGACACCGGAATGGCTGCGTGTCCGCGCCGAGGGCGACGAGGTGTTCCGGGTCGAGGCGGACTGGGCCGGCGAGCGCAAGGTGCTGGCCGCGTCGCTGACCGCGGGATGCGCGGCGCGTGGCCTGGACGGCGTCCTCGCCGGGAGCGTTGCGCCGGGTCGGCTCTTCACCCCGTCGCAGGCCCGCTTCCTGCGGGAGTGCGCGGATCGTCGGGTGGACCTCGACCGGCTGCGTGTCCTCGGCCCGATCGAGGCGGTCCGCTGGCAGTCGCCGCGCCCGGTGGCGGGATACCCGGTGCGGGCCGAGCGGTGGGTACTGCCTGCCCCACCCTCCTCCCGCGGTTGGGTGGGCTGGGTGCGACCGGGCGGTCGGCGACGCGCGGAGGCGGACGAGTGCTCGCTGCTGGAGCTGTCCATCCGGGTGGAGCCACAGGGCGCGGAGATCGCCCAGATCGCCTTCGAGACGGCGCTGCTCACCCTCGGCCTGCCCGCCGAGGACGCACATCACACCAAGACCCACCGCGCCCTCCACCGACTTCTCGGGGCGTGAGAGGCCTCCCTCCGTCCGGCGGATCCGCCCGCTCGAACAGAAGTCCCGATGCACGCGCGCACGGCCCCATTGGGGATCTCCCCATGGGGCCGTGCTGGCATTGCCGGACGAAGCCGGATCAGGCGAGCGGCGAGCGCAGGCCGCCCGAGCCTGCTACTCGTCCTTCGAAACGATGAAACTCTGACCGACGGCGGCGGTGGTGTCGGTGAAAAGGCCCGACTTCAGCGAGAAGGAAACGATCACGTCGAGCACGTCGTCCTCGGCCGCAGCCCAACCACCGGGGATGTCCACCCGGACCGGCTTCTCGAACCTGACCTTCGACGGCGGCACGTCCTTCTCGGGCTCGACGTGGGTGTGCAGGATCGTGAGCTGGCTCTGGTTGCGGACCGTCACCGCGAGGCGGTAACGGGACCCACCGAATGCCGTGATCGCGTCACCGACCACAACGTCCGCGATGACCTGAAAGGCGGTCCCCAGGGGGATCACGTCGATGACGCTGTCGGTGTTCTGGTGGACGGAGCGCACCGCCTTGACGGTGGCGTCCCAGCTTCCGGACATATGGGTGTCCCTCCCCGATCGGGTTTCCGTTCCTGACACCCGAAAGTCTGCGGACCAGCCGGCTCCGGCCGCGTCGGGGAGATCCCTGAATCGCTCCCTCCCTGATGACCTGGTGTCGGCAGGTACGACGACATATCCCGGTCACAGACCAGATTTTGACCGGATGCAGCCGGGCGGAGTGGATGCCGGCCAGGATAACGGGGACAAAAATGAATCGACGCGTCAAGGAACGCGGTCGCGGCCGCACCCGGTGCCGTGATCTTCGCGGAGGTTGTCGCGATGGGCCATGGCAGCGATCTGGCAATGTCGCGGAGACCGTGTCACGTTCTCCCGGATCTATCGGACAGGAAACCGCGCATTCGCGACACGGTGCCACTGCCCCCCGCACGCACTTCCCACCCAGGAGAAGTGCGCCCGATATGAGGCTTACAGGAAAGCGGCCGACGCCGACGCTGATCACGGTCGGGCCTCGACTCCGGCCCCAGCCCCAGCCCCGGTCTCGGTGACTGTGGGCGAGGCCACCGAGCCGAGGGGAAGATCGCTCCGGGCGGGATGGACACGTCCCCGCGAAGGTGACCATGAAGATCACAACCTCAACGCGCGGCCCATGGTGCCGGAGCGGCCAAAGGGGGCGCGGTGAGCGCGCGGCAGGCCGTCAGTGGCTGTCGGCGGTGGCGGCGGGGGAGGCG
>NZ_FZMO01000280.1 GCF_900197875.1 Frankia canadensis
GTGAACCTGATGGGCGGCGGGGACGGGCCGGTCGGCCTGACGGCGGCGGGGGAGGCGTTCGCCGCGGGCATCCTCGGCCATCTGCCGGCGCTGATGGCGCTCGGGGCGCCCAGCGTCGCGTCCTACCTGCGCCTCGCACCGTCGCGCTGGGCCGGTGTGTACGCCTGCTGGGGCGCGGAGAACCGCGAGGCCGCGCTGCGGATGATCCCCGGCCCGCCGGCCGCGGCCGGTCGCGCGGCGAACCTCGAGATCAAGTGCTTCGACCTGGCCGCCAACCCGTACCTGGTGGTGGCCGGCCTGCTGGCCGCCGGCCGGGCCGGGCTCGAGGCGCGCGCCCGGCTGCCACCGCCCGTCGACGTCGACCCGGCGACGCTCGCCCCCGCCGAACGGGACCGGCGCGGCATCAGCCGGCTGCCGACGAACCTGGCCGACGCCGTCACCGCGTTCGAGGCGGACGACGTGCTGCGCGCGGCGCTCGGCGAGGAACTGCACGACACCGTCGCCACCGTCCGACGGGCGGAGATCGACCGTTTCGCCGGCGCGGACGCCGAGGCCGTCGTCGCCGCGACCCGCTGGCGCTACTGAGACTGGCGGTCGGCCGGTTGCGGCCGCCGTGACGCCGATCACGTTACTTTGGCGCGTCAGAGTCCAACGCCCCCACAATGATGCGCACTCGTCCAAGGAGGCGCGCGTGCGTAAGGTCCTGGTCGCAAACCGCAGTGAGATCGCCGTCCGTGTCTTCCGTGCCGCCCAGGAACTGGGGCTTCGCACCGTCGCCGTCTACACGCCCGAGGACGTGGCCGCGCTGCACCGGACGAAGGCCTCCGAAGCGTACGAGATCGGCGGCCCAGGGCATCCGGTGCGCGGCTATCTGGACATCGACGCGCTGCTGACGGTCGCCAAGCAGGCGGAGGCGGACGCACTGCACCCCGGCTACGGGTTCCTGTCGGAATCGGCGGTGCTGGCCGAGGCGTGCGCGGCGGCGGGGGTGACGTTCGTCGGCCCGCCGTCGTCGGTGCTGCGGCTGACCGGGGACAAGGTGGCGGCGCGGGACGCGGCGATGGCGGCGGGCCTGCCGGTGCTGCGGGCCAGCGCGCCGCTGCCGGACGGGGCCGGAGCGGCGGAGGCGGCCGAGCGGGTGGGCTTCCCGTTGTTCGTGAAGGCGTCGGCGGGTGGCGGCGGGCGGGGTCTGCGCCGGGTCGAGCGCCCGACGGACCTCGCGGACGCGGTGGCGAGCGCGTCGCGGGAGGCCGCGGCCGCGTTCGGGGACGGGACGGTGTTCCTGGAGCAGGCGGTGACCCGGCCGCGGCACATCGAGGTGCAGGTGTTCGCCGACTCCTACGGGAACATCATTCATCTGTACGAGCGGGACTGTTCGGTGCAGCGTCGGCATCAGAAGGTCGTCGAGATCGCGCCGGCGCCGCAGCTGGACGAGGCGATCCGGGCGAGTATCTGCGCGGACGCGGTGCGTTTCGCCCGGCACGTCGGCTACGTGAACGCCGGGACGGTCGAGTTCCTGCTCGCCGCGGACGGTCAGTACACGTTCATGGAGATGAACCCGCGCATTCAGGTGGAGCACACGGTGACCGAGGAGGTCACCGGCGTCGATCTGGTCGCGGCGCAGCTGCGGATCGCCGACGGGGAGAGCCTGGCCGATCTGGGCCTGGAGCAGGAGCGGATCGCGCTGCGTGGCACGGCGATCCAGTGCCGGGTGACGACGGAGGATCCGGCGGACGGATTCCGCCCGGACACCGGGACGATCAGCTTCTACCAGTCGCCGGGCGGGCCGGGCGTGCGCCTGGACGGGGCGACGTACCCGGGTGCGGAGGTCAGCCCGTATTTCGACTCGCTGCTGGTGAAGCTGACCGCGCGGGGTTCCACCCTGGAGAAGGCGTCGCGCCGCGCGCGCCGGGCGCTCGGCGAGTTCCGGATCCGTGGGGTGCGGACGAACATCGACTTCCTGGCCGAGGTGCTCGCCGACCCGGGCTTCCTCGCCGGCGGTGTGCCCACGTCGTTCATCGACGAGCGGCCGCATCTGCTGCTGCCCGGGCGCGGCACCGACCGGACCAGCCGGATGCTGGCCCGGCTCGCCGAGAGCACCGTCAACGGCTTCACCCGCCCCGCCGGCGTCGCGCTGGTCGACCCCCGCACCCGGCTGCCCGAGCTGACCGACCTGCCGGCGCGCCCGGACGGGCAGGGCGTGCTGGTGCCGGACGGGTCGCGGCAGCTGCTCGCGCGGCTGGGGCCGGCGGGCTGGGCGGCGCGGCTGCGCGCGCAGGAGACGCTGGCGGTCACCGACACCACGCTGCGTGACGCCCATCAGTCACTGCTGGCGACCCGGCTGCGGTCGTTCGACATCCTGGCGGCGGCGCCCGCGTTCGCCGCGCTGACGCCGAGCCTGCTCAGCCTGGAGGCGTGGGGCGGGGCGACGTACGACGTGGCCCTGCGGTTCCTCGCCGAGGACCCGTGGGAGCGGCTCGCCGCGCTGCGGGTGGCGGCGCCGAACATGTGCCTGCAGATGCTGCTGCGCGGCCGCAACGCCGTCGGCTACACCCCGTATCCGGACGACGTGGTGCGGGCGTTCGTCGCCGAGGCCGCGGCGACCGGCGTCGACATCTTCCGGATCTTCGACGCGCTCAACGACTTCGACCAGATGCGCCCCGCGATCGACGCCGTCCTCGAGACCGGCACCGCGATCGCCGAGGGCACCCTGTGCTACACCGGCGACCTGTCCGACCCGGCCGAGTCCATCTACACACTCGACTACTACCTCCGGCTGGCCGATCAGCTCGTCTCCGCCGGCGTCCATGTGCTGGCGGTCAAGGACATGGCCGGGCTGCTGCGGCCGGCCGCGGCGACGACGCTGGTCACGGCGCTGCGGGAGCGGTTCGACCTGCCCGTTCACCTGCACACCCACGACACCGCCGGCGGCCAGCTCGCCACCCTGCTCGCCGCCGCGGCGGCCGGGGTCGACGCGGTGGACGCCGCCGCGGCGCCGATGTCGGGCGGCACCAGCCAGGTGAACATGTCGGCCCTGGTCGCCGCGACCGACCACACCCCCCGAGCCACCGGGATCGCGCTGTCGGCGCTGTCGTCGATGGAGGCCTACTGGGAGGCCGTGCGTGACCTGTACGCGCCGTTCGAGGCGGGCCTGCGGGCCCCGACCGGTGCCGTCTACCGGCACGAGATCCCCGGCGGGCAGCTCACCAACCTGCGCCAGCAGGCCATCGGGCTGGGCCTCGGCGACCGCTGGCCCGCCGTCCAGGAGGCCTACGCTGTCGCCAACGAGCTGCTCGGCAAGCCGATCAAGGTGACGCCGACCAGCAAGGTCGTCGGTGACCTCGCACTGTTCCTCGTCGGCGGCACCGTCGACGTCGACGCGCTGCGCGAGCACCCCGAGCGCTTCGACCTGCCCGCAAGCGTCCTGGGCTACCTCGCCGGCGAGCTCGGTACCCCGCCGGCCGGGTTCGCCGAGCCGTTCCGCGAGCGCGCCCTGGCCGGACGCCGCCCCGCCCCGCCGAGCGCCACCCTCGACCCCGCCGACGCCGCCGAACTCGCCGCCGACAGCACCACCCGGCGGGCCGCCCTGTCCCGGCTGCTGTTCCCCGGCCCGTGGAAGGACTACCTGACCGCCGTCGACAACTACGGCGACAGCTCCGTCATCCCCACCGAGGGTTACCTCTACGGACTGCGCTCCGGACAGCCGATCGCCGTCCTGCTCGAACCCGGCGTCGAGATCATAGTCGAGCTCGACGCCCTCTCCGACCCCGACGACGCCGCCATGCGCACCCTCTACCTGCGGGTCAACGGCCAGCCCCGGCCGGTCCGCGTCCGCGACACGTCGATCACCGCGACGACCACGGCCGCCCGGCGTGCCGACCCGTCGGACCCCACCCAGGTCGGCGCCGGCCTGCCCGGCATCGTCACGTTCGTCGTCGCCCCCGGCGACACCGTCACCGCCGGTCAGAAGCTCGCCGTCGTCGAGGCGATGAAGATGGAGGCCGCCGTCACCAGCCCCGCCGCCGGCACCATCGTGGAACTGGTCCGTTCCAGCGGCGACAGCGTCGAGGTCGGCGACCTCCTCCTCGTCCTTCGCCCCTGACCGCCGCCCTGCCAATCCCGGGGTTTCGCCTGTGCGGACCCCGGGGTTGGCGGGGCGAAACCTGGTGAATCCTCGCGGCGCCCACCCGAATCGCCGCTGTCGGTCGCGGGAATCCCCCATGCGCAGCCGGGAACAATGCTCCGGCGAACAGGGGGCATCATGGCATTCATTCGGAAATCCTTGTTGCTGAGTTCCGCCATGGCAGTTCCGAGCGCGGTCGTTCTGTTCGCCGCGCCGGCCGTCGGGGCGGCCTCCCCGTCGGCGCCGTCGAACGTGACCGTCACGGGTGTGGGCGCCGGTGCCGCGCGCGTCTCCTGGACGGACACGTCGTCCGATGAGACCGGTTTCGACGTCGCCAAGGGTTCGGAGACACGCCACGCCGGGCCCAACGCGACCTCCTTCGACTGGGGTGGCCTCGGGAGCGGTCCGGCCTGCTTCAAGGTCCGTTCCGTCAACGCGGCCGGCACCTCCGCCTGGGCCCCGTCCGGCGGCCTCTGTCTCGCCGGAGCCGGTGCGGGCGGCGGAGGCAGTGCGGGCGGGGCGGTGGCCGGCGGCGCGGGGGTGGGCGGCGCCGGCCGCCGCCC
>NZ_FZMO01000282.1 GCF_900197875.1 Frankia canadensis
CCCCTGCTCCCACCCCGCCGTCTCCCTTGCTCCCGCCGCGATCCTCGAACGCGCCCAGGGCGCGGCCGAACAGGCCCTCGCCGAGCTGCGGACGGTGGCCCGCGGGATCCTGCCGCCGGTGCTCGCCGACCGCGGGCTCGCCGGCGCGCTCGTAAGGACTCGCCGCCGACTGCCCCGTTCCCTGTCGGCTCGACGTCGACCTGACTCGCCGCTGCGCCGCGTCGGTCGAGGCGACGGCCTACTTCGTGGTCGCCGCTGGACGTGGTCGCCGCGGCGGGGACCAGGCAGGACGCCCTGGCCGCCCTCGACGTGCACCGACCCGACGTCGCCGTCCTCGACGTGCGGATGCCACCGACCCACACCGGCGAGGGCATCGCCGCGGCCGTCGAGGCGCGGCGGCGTTGCCCTGAGCTGGGCATGCTGGTCCTCTCGGCCTACGTCGAGCAGACGTTCGCCACCGAGCTGCTCGTCGACGGCGTCGGCGGCCTCGGATACCTGCTCAAGGAGCGGGTGGGCCGGGTCGGGGAGTTCCTCGACGCCGTGCACCGCGTCGCCGCCGCGACACCGCCATCGACCCGGAGGTCGTCGCGCAGCTGTTCGCCCGCACGCGGCGCGACCCGCGGCTCGAGCGGCTCAGCCCCCGCGAACCCGACGTGCTTGCCCTGATGGCCGAGGGCCTGGACAACGGTGCCATCGCCGAGCGACTCGTCGTCACCGAGGACGCCCTGCACAAACACATTCGCGCCATTCGCGCCATTCGCGCCATTCGCGCCATTCGCGCCATCCGCGCCAAGCTCGACCTGGCGCCCGCCGATCGCGTGGACCGACGCGTCGCCGCCGTCCTGCGCTACCTCGACGGCCGTCACGACCGTGAGCGACCATCCGGTCCACCGAAACCACGTCCACGGACGGCCGCCGGGACCGGGGACTCATGGACCGGTGAGGCTCTCGTCCTGGGGCGCAGGCGGGGCCGCCCGTGCCGCCAGCATCACCCTGCCGGTGAGGCCCTCGCCCTGGGGTGTCGAAGTCTTTGACGGTCGGAGTCCTCGACGGTGGACGGTCCACCCCTGGCATCGCCGTGGTCAGGACGGAGTTGGCTTGCGGGCTCCAGGCATGCTGGCATTGGTGCCGCCTGAGGACGGATTCGTGCGAGGTGGGGTGACGGTGGGTCGTGGGGTGACCGTGGTCGTGGCCGGGGTGGCGGGCGTGGCGCAGACGGTTCCGGTCGACGGGTTCCCGGTCCACTACGTCCCCGTGCGGTATCCCCGGCACGGGCTGCGGCTGGAGGTCGCCGGCGTCGGGCTGAACGTCGCGCGCGTCCTGCGTGCGCTCGGGACGTCGGTCTCGCTGGCCGCCCTCGTCGGCCGCGATCCGGCCGGCCTGCTCGTGCGGGCCGAACTGACCCGCCTCGGTCTGCTCGGCGGCGACCAGACAGCCGGCGGCGACCTCTCGGCGGACGGCGGGCCGGCCATTGGCAGCGGTGTGCTGGAAGTGGGATCGACGCCGACGTCCGTGGTGCTGGTCGAACCGGGCGGCGCGCGACAGGTGAACACCGACCTCAAGGACCTGCCGGACGCGGAGTATCCCGCCACGGTGTTCAACGCCCTGTTGGCCGGCGCGCGCCTCGCGGTCGTGTCCACCATCGGATTCGCCCGGCCGCTGCTGACCATGGCAAGGTCCGCCGGCGTGCCCGTTGCGGTGGATGTGCAGACGGTCGGCGGTGTGGACGACGCCTGTCTCCGGCCGTGGCTGGAGGCCGCTGACGTTCTTTTCTGCTCAGCCGAGCGGCTCGGTACCGATCCCGCCACGTTCGCGGCGGATGTGCTGAAACGATTCCCGGCCCGGATCATTGTGGTCGGAATGGGCGCGGACGGCTGCCTGCTCGGCATTCGCGGCCAGGCCGTACGGCGTTTTCCCGCGATCGCGCCGCACGGCGTGGTCGACACGACCGGCGCCGGCGACGCGTTGTTCGCGGGCTTCCTGCACTACTGGCTCGCGACCGGCGACGCGGCGATGGCCGCCGACCACGCCGTCCTCGTCGCCGGCTGTGCTGTGGGTACCCCCGGTGCCGGTACACACGTCGACGCCGGCCACATCGCCGATCTGCGTACCCGCACCAGATGATCTGACATAGTCCTGCCGCCTGCCGCCTGCCGCCTGCCGCCTGCCGCCTGCCGCCTGCCGCCTGCCGGAGTGGCTGAGTGGCTGAGTGGCGGAAGGGCGACGTGGCGAGCCTGCCGACGTGGTGTCGTGGTGTCGTGGTGACGTGGCTGCTTCGCGGACTGGTCGGTCAGGCGGCGGGCAGGCGGTCCAGGAAGCCGCTCACCGCTCGGATCCGCCCGTCGTCGGCGAGGGCGATCACATCGAAGCCGGCGACGGGCGCCGACCCGTCCGCGCCGGAGACCAGCTCCCAGGAGAACCGGGCGATGTGGTGGTGGGCGTCCGGCGAACCGGAAAGCCGGAACTCGAAGCCGGGGAACTGCTTGTGCACTCCGATGATCGTGGCCGTGATCTCCTCGTGGCCCGCGATGTCCACCACCGGATCGGTGTAGCTGGCGTCCCGCGTGAACGCCGCGGCGACTGCCCTGCGAACCTCGTCGTCCGTTTCCGCGTTCCACGCCGCGAAATAACGCGAAACGGCGTCGTCATGTGAGGTCACCATGTATTCCTTCCGTTGCCCGCGCCGCGGAGAATTTTTTCTCCCGCGCGGGAACAACGATGCCGCGGGTGCTCGAACCGGTCGATTACCGCAGAGGTAAGCGTCCTCCGCGCGGGTGGGCGGCGGCACGGTGAGGCCTGCCAGCGCGCGGCGGCGCCGAAGCGTCCTCCGCGCGTGGGTGGCGGCGCCGCATCCGGTCCTGGGCGTGTCGCGCCGAGTGGAACGTCCTCCGCGCGTGGGTGGTGGGCTCACCGATGTTCTGGCGATGGTGGCGGGCAGGCCACGCAGGTGCGGGCGGACGGACGGGCCGCCAGCCGGCCGGCGTCGATGCGGCGCCCGCAGGTCTGGCACACGCCATAGGTGCCGGCAGCAAGCCGGCTGATCGCGGCGTCGACCTCGACCAGCCTCGCTGCGGCCTGACGGAGCGTGGCGCGCATCTGCTCCCGCTCGAACGGCATGGAGGCGCCCTCGATGTCGTGCTCATCGTCAGCGTCCCGATCGGCAGTGTCCTCGAGCACCCGACCGAACTCGGCGCGTAGCGCGTCAACCCGGGCGGCGGCATCGGCCCGTTCAGCCAGGAGTCGGCCACGCGGCTCGTCCGGCCAATGGGGCTCGTCTGGTCTGTCCGGCTCGACCTGCATCGTCGGCTGACCTCCTGCTGGCGGCTGTACCCGCCGGGACAGCAGGGGGCACGCGACGTTGGCTGCTCATTGGGTGCTTCGAGGCCCGAGGAACGTGTCCAGGTCGCCACGGTGCGAGAGGATCGGACAGGGTGTCACGTCATCGGCCGACGTGCGGAGGCACAGGCCGGTCGGCGCATCGCCCCATCCTGAGGGGAGAGTCCGCATGCGACCACCGCTACCGCCGTTCACCGAGCAGACCGCGCGCCAGAAGGTGCAGGCCGCCGAGGACGCCTGGAACACGCGGGACCCGGTTCGGGTCGCGGGCGCCTACACCGAGGACTCGATCTGGCGCAACCGTGACGAGATCTTCCAGGGCCGGGACGCCATCGTCGACTTCCTCACCCGCAAGTGGGCGCGGGAGCATGACTACGCACTCCGCAAGGACCTATGGGCGTTCACCGGCAATCGGATCTCCGTTCGCTTCCAGTACGAGTGCCGCGACGACGGCGGTCAGTGGTGGCGCAGCTACGGCAACGAGCAGTGGGAGTTCGCCGAGGACGGTCTGATGCGTCGGCGTGAGGCGAGCATCAACGACGTCGCGATCGCCGAGGCCGACAGGTTCATCCACGGCCCACGCCCGCCCGAGGACGCCGGCCGACCTCTGCCCATGCCATGACCAAGATTCACTGACAGCGGCTACCGACAGCGGCTACCGCCAGCGGCTCGGAGGCAGCGGCGCACCGACCTCGGTGGGTGCCGCGACGATCGATCCACTCAGGCCCGTGAGCCTCGATCATGGCTGGCGGAAGTTGGGGAGTGGTCGGTTGTAGGGGTTTCGGCGGGGTCGGCGGTGAGGGTCGATGTGTGGGGGTGGGATGAAGGAGGGCAGGCCGTCGGGTTCGAAGGTGATCGTCCACTTGTCGTGGTGGACCTGTCGGTGGTGCTGGCCGCAGAGCAGGATCATGTTCGACAGTGCGGTGGGTCCGCCGTTCTCCCAGCCGGTGACGTGGTGGCATTCGGTCCAGGCGGGTGGCCTGTCGCAGGACGGGAACGCGCAGCCGTGGTCGCGGGCTGCGAGCGCGCGGCGGATGGCGGGGGTGGCAACGCGGTGGGTGCGGCCGACGTCGAGGGGGACGCCCGCGGGGTCCAGGATGATCCTGGTGATCTCGGCGTCGCAGGCCAGGCGGCTGAGGACGCCGCGGGGCAGCGGTAGTCCCCAGCTGGTGGTGGCCGGGTCGAGGCCGCCGGCGAGGAGTGTGTTCCAGGGCACGAGCACTGTCAGGTGCGGGCGAACTCCACCGGAGAGGGGAACGGCGGCGGCGTTCAGGGCGCGGGTGACGAGGTCGAGGAGGGCGTCGGCCTGGCGGCGGCGGGGGCTGCGGG
>NZ_FZMO01000283.1 GCF_900197875.1 Frankia canadensis
GTGGTGGTGGTCGACGACGGCGCCGGCGGCGCGGCGCCGGCCGCCGCCTGCCGCGGCCCCCCGGCCCCCGTCCCCGCGCCGCCCGCGCCGCCCGGCGCCGGCCGGGGTGCGCCGGCCCCGGCCCCGATCCCGACCGGGATGCCCGAGCCACCTGCCGGGCCCCCGCCGCCGACGAGCGGCGGAGCATCGCCGTCGCGCACCGGAGCTCCGACGCCGTCGCCGAACGGACGTCCGTCGCCGACGCGGAACGCGGGCCCGTGGCCGACGCGGACCGGAGGTCCGTCGCCGAGCGGTACTCCGTGGCCGACGGAGACCGGGAGCCCACGGCCGACACCGAGCGGGGTCCCGTGGCCGACGGAGGCCGGGAGTCCGTCGACGGCGCTGCCGGGTATGGGTCCGGTGGCGTCTGGTTCGGCGATCTCGGTGGGCGTGCCGACGGGCGGGCAGGCTCCGGCGCCGCCTCCGCCTGGGCCGCCCGCGACCGTGACACCACCGATGACGGCGGCGCCCTACCCGTCGGCGCCGCCGGCCGCGGCGGGACGGGGAGCGCCGCCGGTGTCCCCGCCTGTACCTGCACGCCCGGCTGTGCCTGGGCCTGCGGCTGTGCCTGCATACTTTCCTGTCCCCGGGCCCCCGCCTGTGCCCGGGTCGGCAGTGCCTGGTGTGTCGGCTGCCCGTGGGGCGACGCCGGCGTCCGCTCCGCCCGCGGCCGTGGCGCCGGGAACGCCGGCCGGGCCCGATACGTCCGCGGCGACCGGGCGGCTGGCGTTCCGCCCACTGCCCGGCGGCGGGCCGATACCCACCACGATCACCTCGACGATCGACCTCACCGCGCTGCAGCAGCGCCTGCTCGCCGAGCACACCCAGGTCATCGACCGCATCGACGCGCCGGCACGCCCGTCGAGGCGCCGCCGGGAGGAGGCGGCGGACCCGGAGTCGACCCAGGTCGTCCCGCGTGGCCTGATACCCGGGCGAGCGCGGCGGTCCGTGCGGCCGGCTGGGGCGACCCGGCGGGGCTCGGCCGAGGTGGGCGCTGTCAGGGATCTCGACTCGGATCTCGGCACGGACCTCGCCGCGGGCGCTGCCGGAGCGGACGACGCCGTTGGCGAGTCCGGCGGTCCGGGGGCGGCCGAGGCCGGCAGCACCCGGTCGAAGGCGCTGTGGACCCTCGCCGACCAGGCGGTCTCCAGCGCGACCAACGCCGCGATCTCGTTCCTCATCGCCCATCAGGTCTCCAGCGTCGAGTACGGCGCCTTCGGCGTCGCCTACACGCTGTTCGCCCTGGTCATCGGTCTGTCGCGGGGCGCGACCTGCATGCCGCTGAGCATGTTCTACTCCGGGTCGTCGCCGTCGTCCTTCCGCGCCGCCGCGTCGGCCACCACCGGGTCGTCGCTCGTCTTCGGCATCGCGATCGGGCTCGTCTTCGCTGGTGTCGGCGCAGTGATCGGCGGACCGGTGGGATCGGCGCTGCTGGCGATGGGGCTCGTGCTGCCCGGTCTGCTGCTCCAGGACGCCTGGCGGTATGTGTTCTTCGCTATGGGCCGGCCGTTCGGCGCGTTCCTGAACGACGTGGCGTGGGCGGTCGTGCAGGTCTTCGGGATCTGGCTGCTGATCCACCGGGGGGTCAGCGAGTCGTCGCCGCTGCTGCTCGCCTGGGGTGCGTCGGCGCTGGTCGCGGCCCTGCTGGGGATCGCGCAGGCGGGCTTCTACCCGTCGCCGGGGGCGACCCGCCGCTGGCTCGAGGAGAACCGGACGGACGCCACCTATCTGGCCGCCGAGTTCCTCACCGTGCAGGGCTCGCTGCAGGCCTCGATCCTGGCGATCGGCGCCGTCGGCTCGCTGTCGACGATCGGCGCGCTGCAGGGGGCGCGGACGCTGCTCGGACCCACCACCGTCGTCGGCGTCGGGGTGGTCAGCTTCGCGCTGCCGGAGTTCTCCAAGCGCACCTCGATGACCTCGCGTGAGCGGGAACGGGCAGCCATCGCACTGTCCGGACTCGTCATCGGGATCGGCGCAGCCTGGAGTGCGATCTTCTACTTCCTGCCGGAGCAGTACGGACGAGCTCTGCTGGGCGACAGCTGGGATGGCGTGAAGCAGATCCTGGGCCTGTCGATCCTGCATTACATCGCCGCCGCCGTCCCGGTCGGACCGGCCTGCATGATCTACGCGCTTGGGAAAACCAAGATCACATTCCGGGTGAACATCGTCTTCGCCCCGTTCCTGTTGGGTCTGCCGGTCCTCGGCGCGGTTGTCGGTGAGGCGCGGGGCGCGGTCATCGGTTTCAACATCGCTTTCTGGATCTTCGCTCCCGTCTGGTTCGTCCTGTTGCGCCGGGTCTGTCGGGAACATGACAGAGAGCAGGCAGCGCTGCGGGCGGGGGCGGACGCTGACGGTGCTCCGCCGTCCAGGCGGGATCGGTCCAGCGGCGACGCCCGCGGTGACCGGCCGGAGATCGGCCGGCGCGGCGGCCGGCCGGGGACGCCGGACCGGCGCTCGCGTGCGTCCGCGTCCACCCGGACGGGCTGGAACGAGCCGAGCGACGTGGAGACAACCGGCAGTTGGGGGATCATGCCTGAAGGCGCGGCCAGGCGTGACAGGTCCATCGCGAGACGACGGGATGGAAATGGCCTCACAAAGGTCCGAAAAGCCGACGTGCCGGAAGAGCTGCGGCGTGAGGTGCCGCGTTCACGTCAGCCCCGGCCGGAACGCGACCGTTCCACATCCCGGGCGAAGCCAGCCGATTCCACGCGCCGTATCGGCAGGGTGGATGATGTGGACAGATCGGGTCGCACCCGGTCCGATCGTCCCGACGGAGGGGCCGGCGAGGGTCGCGGATCCGGTCCGCCGCGTGGCCGGCGCGGATCCTGAGCGCCATCTCGGCGTCAGTCATAGCTATGACCGTTTACTATCCGCTATCAGCTATGCTCACAAATCGGTTCGTCAGATCTAGCTGCTGGGGCCGGCAATCCGGCCGGATGCTCCTGTGGGGGGCTACATTGAGTCCGCTTCACGTCCTGCTGGAGGTGTCGGTGCGCACCGCGACCGGCTCTCCGATCCGCGTGCGGGCCCGGTCCGCCCGTCCTGAGTCCGGGGCGGGGGCGTCATGAGCCGCAACGCACAGGCGGGTGGCGAGACCAACCGGGCTCCGTCCGCGCCATCCCTGTTCAAGATCATAAAGCCGCGGCTGCTCATCATCGGCATCGTGGTCGTGATCTTCGCGGCGCTCGCGGCCATCTACTCGAAGGCGCAGTCCGCCACGTATACGGCGACCGCCCGGGTCTTCCTCTCGACGGACTCCAACACCCTGGGCGCCACCTCTGTGGACGCCGTCCGGTACGTCCAGACGCAGGCGCAGTTCGCCCAGTCGTCGGCCGCCATCGCCGAGATCGCGAAGAACCTCAAGTTGACCGACTCGGACGTCTCGAGCCGGCTGAGCACCTCACCGTCCGACTCTGGCTACTTCTTCACCTTCAAGGGCAAGGGCCCGAGCCAGGAGGCCGCGGTCAACCTGGTCACGGCGGCGGAGAAGGCCTACGGGACGCTTCTGACCAACTACGGGCCGAACAGCCCGGATTCGATCAAAGCGCTCACCGACCTGCGCATCAGGCTCATGACGGAGGCCGCCGCGGCGGGTCAGGGCGCCGACCCGAACGCCGCGAGCCGTACACAGCAGCTCAGCGACCTCAACAAGCAGATTGGTGCCGCTCAGACCGCACAGGCGACGAGCAGCACTGCCATCAAGCTGGCTGAGCCGCCGGTCGCGGACGGTCAGGGCGGGTCGAGCCTGCTGCGCAACGTGCTTGTCGCGGTGATCGTGGGTCTGCTCGGGTCGATCGCGGCGGTCTGGATCATGTACCAGCGTCGGCCGACGATCCTGGACCCGCACAACCCGTCCGACACTCTCGGCGTGCCGCTGATCGCCGCCCTGGAGCCGGGGCGCACCACCGCGAGCGCGGCGGAGACGCTGGTCTCGGCGATGTCGGCGGTGATGTCGCCGACGAGCAAGGTGGTCGCTTTCACCCCGGCCTCGCGCGGGGACCTGACGGCCGACCTGGTCGCCTCCGTCGCCGCCGCCTGGTCGGACGACCAGGGTGTCGTGCTCATCCTCGACACCTCGCCGTCGTCGGAGGTGCGGGCGTCGCTGGAGGGCCTGCCGCGGGCGACCTCCGGGGAGCTGCCCCGCTGGGCGCATGAGCCGACCTGCCTGGCCCGCTCGTCCGGCACCGGCCGCGGCCACATCCTCTACAACCGCGTCTCGCCTGCCCGGGCGGCTCGCCCCGGCGGTCTCGCGCCGATCCTGGCCGACCGCGCGCCCGTCGTCGACCTGGTCATCCTCGTCACCTCGGCACTCGCCGAGCTGCCGATGACCGCCGCCTCGGCGATCCAGGCCGACGCGGTGGTCGTCATCACCTCGCCGGAGACGCACCTCAAGGAGCTGGAGCAGGTCCCGCGGGACTGGCCGGCCCTCGCGGAACGGGTTGTCGGCGTCGTCCACGACGGCCGCACCGGCATCCGCAGGGTTACCGCCGCCACCCCCGAGCGCCGCAACTCCGTCGAGGCCATCACCTCGAGCTCGCAGGTCGGCCCCGACAACGGCAGCGGCCCGCCCAAGCGCGGCGGCCCTGTGGACGCCGAGCCCACCGACCGCTACGCCCGCCC
>NZ_FZMO01000287.1 GCF_900197875.1 Frankia canadensis
GTACGCGACGCCCTGCGACTCGGCCCACTCCTTCAGGTTCACCTGACCATTATAGGCGCCTGGAGCAGCCTATTGAGTGCTGCTAGTCAGCAGTTCACAACCCTGCCGGTTGGAGGGTTCCGGCGCACCGCGTCGAGTGCCAACGTGAGCAGACGGTCAGCCTGACCGACATCATCGCTGCGGGCAGTGGCGAGGGCGATCCCGACGACGAGCTGGATGAGGTCACTCGAACTCAGGTCCGGGCGGGCTGCCCCGGTCCGCTGGGCGTGGCCAAGGAGGTCGGCGGCCGCGTCCGTGATGACCCGGTGACAGTCGACGGCCGACGCCTCGGGGCCCTCCAGCATGAAGGCGCCGGCGAGCCCCTGGTTGAGGCGTGCGTGGTCGAGGAGCAGCCGCAGCCAGGCGGCCAGTGCGTCGCCCGGGGACTCGTTGGCGGACAGCTCCGCCGCCCGCCGGCACAACGTCTCGATGCGGCTGGCGAGGACGGCCCGCAGCAGGGCGGCGCGCGTCGGGAAGTGCCGGTAGAGGGTTCCCTGCCCGACGCCGGCGCGGCGAGCGATCTCGACCAGGGATGCGTCGGGTCCGGCTTCGTCGAACGTCTCGCGCGCGACGGCGAGCAGGTGTTCTCGGTTGCGCCGAGCGTCGGCGCGGGTGGGGCGTTGCGCGGGAGTGCGCCCAGCCGTCATCATCCCTCCCTTCCGTCGCCGGACATGGACAAACGGACATGCTGTCCGTATCTTAGTCACGAATAAGCGGACAGACTATCCGCTTAGTGGCTGAAGATCGAAGGGTAGCGATGGACGAGGATCAGAGGCACGCGCTCGGTCAAGTCGGCATCTGGACGATGGCGTTCGACGGTCAGCCCGTCGGTCGCGTGCGGGAGGCCGCCGCGGAGATCGAGGAGCTGGGCTACGGCGCGATCTGGTTCGGGGAGTCATTTGGCCGTGACACGGCGAGCCAGGCGTGGCTGCTGCTGTCGGCCACCCAGCGGATCACCGTCGCGTCGGGCATCGCGCACATCGCGTTTCGCGACCCGATCGCCATGGCGACCATGACCCGCGCGTTGGGCGAGGCATTCCCAGGGCGTTATCTCCTCGGCCTCGGCGGACATCGAGTCGACGACACCATCCACACCCTGGACGGCTACCCCCTACCCGCGTCGGGTCGGGCGGTGTCGTCCATGGCCTCCTACCTGGCGGCCATGGACGCGGTCCCCGTCCACGGCCCGTCGCCACGCCCGGCCCCGCGTCGGGTGCTGGCCGCGCTCGGTCCGAAGATGTTGTCGCTGGCAGCGGAACGGACCTGGGGGGCGCACCCGTACTTCGTGCCCGTCGAACACACCCGGAGGGCACGAGAGATCATGGGCTCGGCGGCGTTCCTCGGCGTCGAGCAGGCGGTCGTGCTGGACTCCGACGCCGACCGGGCCCGCGAGGTCGCCACGGCGCACGTCGGTGCCTACGGGTCCATGGCTGCGCACCACGCCGCGAACATCCGGCGGCTGGGCTTCGATGAGACCGACATCGCCGGCCCCAGCCGTCGACTGGTCGACGCGATCGTCGCCCATGGAGATGCCCAGGTGATTCAGGACCGCGTACGTCAGCACTTCGACGCGGGCGCGGACCACGTGTGCGTTCAGATCCTCACCGCGGACCCCGCCACGCTGCCGGACCGCGAATGGCGTGAGCTCGCCCCGGTCCTGCGCGGCCTGGCGCCCATGTCGTAGGAGGTGTGGGCAGGTCGACCAGTTCCAGATCGGCAGGAGGGCCGAACCGCGCGGCCATGATCGCCCGCATGGCCCAACATCCAACCTCACGTGGTGCTGTCGACCGTCGGACGAGGCGTCGCGCCACCATCAGCGGAGGCGGGACAGCGCGGCTGTCACTTCCTGGGCGTCGAACCTGGTGGGGTCGAGGTCGGCCGGGTTGTCGAGGCCCAGCCATTCCAGCCGCTCGTGGTGCTCCGGATGAGCGGGGTCGTCCAGGATCTCCAGGAGCGCCCCGTAGCCCCAGACGCCGCCGCAGTCGTCCGGCGGGGCCGCGCGACGCCCGCCGGTGCAGCGCGGATACCGGACGGATGGGTCGGGATCGAGGATCTTCTCGAGGACGATCTGATGCTCCCAGTTGTCGCCGAAATCGTAGGTATAACCGATCTTTGCTTTGACGTCGGGAAGCACCTGCTCCAGCGACACCGGCCTCTCGGCGCGCTGGCCAAGATCCGCGTCCGGCGTGCCGAACCTGCCGTAGGGCGTCTCGAAGACGTGCAGATGGCTGTCGTCCCAGCCGAACGCTGCCTGGAGGATGGCGTGCAGGCGGGTCAGGCTGGTGTCGGCTGGCACATCCAACCGTCGCCAGATCGGTGGTTTCGCGCCGCGTAGCCCTATCTTCACCTGGTAGATCGGGGCCTGCTGCTCCTTGGCCCGCTTCGGCTTCTTCGGAAGCGGCGGCGTCGGCGGACGGCCCACCGCCGGGAGGCCGGGCTGTCCGGTCAGGTTCGCCAGCGGGCCCGCGGCGACCGCGGCCGGGTCCATCCCCCGCTCGTCCAGCATCCTGACGAGGCCGGCCATGCCGCCGAACACCTCGATCCCGTCGTCCTCGTCGTCGTCCGCGTGCGGCGCGGGTGGCTTCCGAGGGGTCGGGAGCGTCGCGAGGCGCGAGCGCAGCACGAACGCCAGCGCCTCGTACGGCGGCCCGTCCTCGCCGTCCTCCTCACCGAAGGGGATCGCGTCGTCCTCGCCGAACCGGAGGAAGGGGGCGGCTTCCTCGTCGTCCTCGAACGGGAGCTCGCCGTCGTGCACCGCCCGCGCGTCGAGGGCGTTCTCGACCTGCCAGCGGAACTCCTCGGCGTCCAGCGTCTCGGTTCGTAGCCTGACCTTGTCCTTGCGAGCCGCGGCGGTGATCTCCTCCAGAACCCTGGGAAGGTCCTCGGCCGGGAGGACGAGGAGGTCCGCGGCCTCACCGCAGGCCGATGGGTCGACATGTACCAGGAACGCGTGCGGCCGGCCAGCCCGTTCGACGGTGCAGCTCAGGAAGACGGCGACGCCTTCGTCGTCGTACCGGCGCTGGAAGTCGCCGGCCACCAGCGGCGCCGTCAACTCGTCCGCCCATCGCGGCCGGGAGACCCCGGCGGCGGCGAGCCGGCCGGCGGCGGCATCCGCGGCGGCACTGACCGGCCCCGACGCGACGGAACCCACCGCCAGCAGCACCGCGAGAGCGTCCCCGGTCGCCGCGGCCTCCAGTCGCGGCACGATCTCCTGAAGGAACGCCGTCCCGACGGAGCCTTCGGTGAGGACGGAGCCTTCGGTGAGGGCGTCAAGCACGGCCAACGTCGCACCGGCCACCTCCGCCATCAGCGGGTCGTCGTTCTCGCGGAGTACCCCGCCCATCTCGAGCATGTCGGCGGTGAACGCGCGCAGCTCCGTCTCGCTGTCGTCATGAGACCGCGGAGACTGGTCACGGATGTCCGGCACGGAGGACAGTGCGGGCCGCGATGTGCGCCTGGCCGGTGCCGACTCCTTGGGGGAGGGCTTCTTTCCGTTCTTGCGACCGCGGCTCACGGGGCTCATGCCCCAAGTCTGCATGCACCCGGTGGTGCCTGCTGGTCGGTGGGGCCAGATAGCCGCCACGCACGAGGATGTACAGGACCCGGCGCCACGCGGGGCCCGGTGAGCGCCGACCAGCGGATTCCGCAAGGGCGGCACGCGATACGGTCGGGCCGGTCCTGGCCCCATGAGCTGACCCCGGCTCCTCCATCTGTTCCGGACTGGGACTCGACACCTCCTCGGGAGCACGCCATGGGCCTCATCCACATCGAGATGTTCGCGACCCTCGACCTCGTCGGGCAGGCGCCTGGCGGCCCCGACGAGGACCCGGTGGGGTTCACCTACGGCGGCTGGCAGGCGCCCATGGTGGACGAGCTCACCGGGGCGCAGATCGCCGCCACGTACGAGGGCACGGACGCGTTGCTGCTCGGCCGGCGGACGTACGAGATCTTCGCCGGCTACTGGCCGCACCAGGAGAGCGGCGGCCAGGACAACGAGATCGCCACGCTGTTCAACAGCGTCCCGAAGTACGTGGCCTCCCGCGGCCGGCCCGACCTGTCGTGGGCCGGGTCCAGCCAGCTCGGCCCGGACCTCGCCGGCGCGGTGCGCGAGATCCGTGACCGGCACGAGCGGGTGAAGGTCGTCGGGAGCCTGAACCTGGTGCAGACGCTCCTGCGGGAAAGGCTCTTCGACCGTCTCGACCTCTGGCTCTACCCGATCGTGCTCGGCGTCGGGAAGAAGGTGTTCGACGGTGGCGCGGTGCCCACGAACGTCACGCTCCTCGAACCACCGGTAGCAAGCCCGAAGGGCACCGTGTACCTGCGCTACGGGCTCGCCGATGGCACGCCCGGGACGGGGGACATGAGCGCGCCTGATCGCGGCGCGGGGCACGACGACTGAGCCTGGATGCACCGCTTTTTGTGGCTGTCTGTTGGGGTGATTGAACGCGAAAGT
>NZ_FZMO01000288.1 GCF_900197875.1 Frankia canadensis
GCCCAGCGAGGGTGGACACGAGCACCACGCCGAGGCAGATCAGCCACGTCTCCCGGTCGACGGCGAGGTGGTCGCCGCGGGCGCCGAGGGCCAGCCAGCCGGCGAGCAGCCCGGTGCCGGCGCCGGCGAGGCCGAACAGGGCGCCGACGGCGAGGCTCACCACCGCCTTGGCGCCGAGCACGTCCTCGCGGGAGCGGGCGATGAGGAACGACCGGCTGACCGTTCCCGTCCGGTACTCGCCGGTGACCATGAGAACGCCGAACAGGGTCGCGAACAGCAGGTTCGCGAAGCCGAGCCGGACGATGTCGTGGGAGCCGGCGGCGAGCGTCGTGTGGCCGGCGGCGAGGTCGCGGTGGATGGTGCCGGCGGTGCCCAGGATGGACACGACGTCGAGCAGCGTCGCGGTGAGCAGCAGGGCCGCCAGCAGCCAGCCGCTGCGGGCCTTGAGCAGCTCACTGCGCATCTGCCTGCGCATGCCTCACCTCACCTCCCCGGCGCCGACCAGTCCGGGCTTCGTGAGCAGGTCGAAGAAGCGCTCCTCCAGCCGGGACCCGTCGCCGGTGAGCGCGGTGAGCTCGCCGACGAACAGGGCGGTGCGGTTGAGCACCACGATGTCGTCGACGGTGTTCTCCAGCTCGGCGAGCATGTGGCTGGACAGCAGGACGGTGCGTCCGAGCGCTGCCTGCTCGCGCAGGAAGGTGCGCAGCCAGCGCACCCCCTCCGGGTCGAGGCCGTTGGTCGGCTCGTCGAGGACGAGCAGCTCGGGGTCGCCGAGCAGGGCGGTGGCGAGGCCGAGGCGAGCGCGCATGCCGGTGGACCAGCCGCGCAGCTTGCGACCGGCGGCGTGCGCGATCCCGGTCAGGTCCAGGACCTCCGTGACGCGGCTGTCGGGCAGGCCCGCGGCGCGCGCGAACACCGTCAGGTGACGACGGCCGGTGTGGGCCGGGTTGAGGCCGACGCCCTCCATGCTGACGCCGATGCGCCGCGCCGGGTCGGCGAGGGCCGCGTACGGGGCGCCGAAGACGGCGGCGCTACCCGAGGTCGGCCGCACGAGGCCGAGCAGCCCGCGCAGCGAGGTGCTCTTGCCGGCGCCGTTCGGGCCGACGAGGCCGACAATCCGGCCGGCCTGGACCTCGAAGCTGAGGTTCTCGACCGCGCGCGTCCCGCCGAAGGTCTTGGTGAACGCGTCGAAGCGGACGACGGTGCTCACGACCCACCACCGCCGGTGTCGGTGATCTGGCGGCCGATGAGCACGCCGAGACCGACGATCAAAGCGATCATCGCGACGGTGCCGGCGACGGCGACCGCGGTGGTGGCGGCACCGGAACCGCGCGGCAGGAGCAGGGCGATCGCCGCCACGAGCAGGCTCAACGCGCTCGCCAGGGCGGCCGCGGACTGCGGCCGGGCGGCCGCGGAAAGGGTGAGTATCCGACTCATGGTGATCTCCGATCTCCCTTGCCGGGGGCCCGGGACCGGCCGGGGCGCCGGTCGGTCCCGGGGTCTGGCGGGTGTGGTCCAGACGGTGCGCTCAGGTCAGCGCGAGAGCGATGCCGCCGCCGATGACGGCGACGGCCACGGCACCGGCCTCGGCGCCGACCCAGAAGGCGTGCCAGTCGAACGGCGCGTCCAGGGACTCGAGCTCGTCGATCTCCAGCGCGAGCGCGCGCAGGGCGTCGGCGGTGGGCTCCACAGTGGCGAGGGACGTCATGTTTCACCTCCCAGCAACGTGATCAGGCCAGCAATATGCGCGGGCCAGCGATGAGCAGGGTTTATCATCGGCATGGTCCGGGGACTCCAGACGCAGGGCGGAGTCGCGGGCAGCGTCGAGATAAGGGGGTGGGGCGGCTACCATCCGCCCCACCCCCGCCGCACTCAGGTGATGGCGATTCCGATGCCGATACCGGCTCCGGTCGCCGCCGCCACCGCGACACCGACCCGGAATCCCTGCCAGAAACCGGCCCAGTCGAACAGTGCCTCGAGGGACTCGAGCTCCTCGACATCCAGCGACAATGACGGGGTGTCCGTCCCGTGCCCAACGATAGTGGACGCGAGCATCTTTCACCTCCTTTGCCGTGTGCTGGTCGCGCCGATGGGAATGCGGTGCCTGGTGGTACCGGTCAGGTGATGGCGACGCCGATGGCGATACCTCCGCCGAGAACACCGACGACCGCGACACCGGCCCGGAATCCGGACCAGAAGCCATCCCAGTCGAACGGGGCCTCCAGCGGCTCGAGCTCCTCGATCTCCAGCGAGAACGGCTGGAGGTCCAGGGAGCGTTCGAGAGCAGCGAGAGCGGACATGCTGTATACCTCCCCTCAAACCGTCAGCAGGCGGATCGGTGTGCGCCGCGACTGCTCCGGCACAGGTGAGGACCGGGCAGCCTCAGGCCACCGGGAATCAGGTGATGGCGATTCCGATCGCGATACCGCCGTAGAGGGCGGCACCGCCGACCGCCGCGCCGGCACCGAAGCCGAGGACGTAATGCCACCAGGCGGGAGCCTCCAGCGACTCCAGCTCCTCGACACCCAGGTCGAGCGAGGGGGCGAGTTCCATTGTTGCACCTCCTTGTCAGGGTTCGCAGTTCGGGAGGACGGATATTCCGGCCATTTCCCGCTGCCACTGACAGTACGCACCTCGATTCCCGCCATCAATAAACGGCAGGTGAACCACGGGGTTCCGGCGGCGATTTTTTTTGCGGAACTCCCGCCGACCGCGCTTTGCCCCGGCGACCGCACTTCCGGGCCTCCGGCCACCGCGGCGCCGCCCACCGCCGGCGGGCGGCGCCGCGTTCCGCGCAACGCGCCGGCGGGCATCAGGCGGCTGGCCGGTGGGCGGCGGCGGCCGCGTCGGCGAGCAGGGCCAGGGTCGCGTGCCGGTACCAGCCGGTCCAGCTCCGCACCCGGTAGGCGTCGAGCCCGACGGTCGCTCGCGCGCGGCTCACCCCGCGCTGCACCGCGCCGCCCCGGCGCGACGCGTCGACCAGCTCGTCCAGCGTGGTCCCGCGCGGCACGTGACAGGCGTAGTACCGCACCCCGGTGGCGCCGCCGGCCGCGGCGCGCAGGAGCAGGCGATGCTCCCAGCGGCCGTCGCGGGCGGGTCGGATCCGCAGCTGGGCCCACCGCTCGCCGCCGTCGGCGCCCACGCCGGGACGCGGCGGACGCGGACCGGCGGGCGTCGCCCAGCCGGACCAGTCCCCCGGCCACGAGGCGCCGGCGGCGCCCACCGCGGCCCAGCGAAGGTCACCGACGAGCGTCGGCAGACCGGCGGCGGTGATCCGGCGGCCCGCGGTGGTGCCGAGCACGGTGCCCGGCCCGACCGGCGCCACGAACGCGACCTCACGCCGCGCGAGCCACGTCCGCAGCCGATCGTCGGGACCGAACGCCGCGCCCAGCACGACCCAGCGCACCGGGAGACGGCGCAGCGACCGGTCCACGATCTCCCCGGCCAGCTCCCAGCCGGTGTGGCGGTGGTGCTCGTCGGGGATGCCGGCGGCGCGGCGCAGCCGCCGGTCGGTGTCCCAGGGGCTCGGCAGGCACAGCTCCCGGTCGACGAGCACCGCCTGCGCGGGGGTGTGGTAGGCGGCCATGACGGCCACCTGACAGCTCTCCACCCTGCCGGACTCGGCGTAGCGAGGGGTCGAGCCGGCGAAGCTCGGTCCCCGGCCCGGCAGCACCACCTCGTCGACGACGAGGGCCGCCGACGCGTGGGCGTACCGTTCGCGGACGTAGCCGAGCAGGTCGTCGCGGACGAGGTCGGCGTCCCAGCCGGCCGCCGTCAGCAGGCGCTGCATGCCGTCGGGGCGGGTCTCGCCGGCCGCCGACGCGAGCGCCACGCCGTTGCGGTCGCCGCGCAGGCTCCCGAGCCCGCGCAGGTAGGCCAGCGCGCGCCGGCGCGGCTCAGGCCGGCCGAACCGGTGGGCGACCCTGGCGTGCAGCAGCGCGAGCTCGTCGGGTGGCGGCCGCAGCCGGGCGAAGGCATCGGCCCGCGCGGCCAGGCCCGTCGGCTCGGCCAGCAGGGCCGAACCGGCGTCCGGCCGGGGAGCTCGCAGGGAGTTCGTCGTCAACTGGGCACCTACCTTCCTCAGATGCGCGTGCCGTGCGGTCGCCCGCGAACGCACGGCCACGCGGCGCCGTCAGATCAGCGGATGGGGGAATGGATGGAGCTGGCCGTCGGGCACCCCGGCGGCCCGGCCGAGGCGGCGCGCCGCCGACGTGATCCGCGCGCGCAGCCAGGTGAACTCGTGCCGTTCGTCCATCCGAAGGGCGTGCAGGCCGACCGGGATCACCTTCACCACCTCCCAGCCCATCTCCTGGACCGAGCCCGGCAGCCGCTGGGTGAGCCGTACCGCGACCGGACGGGCACCCTCCCGCCCGAGATCGGCCACCAGTCCCTCGACCGACGCCCTGCCTGCCGATGACGCGGGCGTCCCGGGGGGTACCACCCTGCCGGACTCGGCGTAGCGAGGGGTCGAGCCGGCGAAGCTCGGTCCCCG
>NZ_FZMO01000206.1 GCF_900197875.1 Frankia canadensis
GGCTGGGGCTGCCGGGCTGGCGCCTGACCGGATGACCTGGCAGACGGTCGCGCGGGCGGCGTGACCGAAGGTTGCCGGGGCGGGGCGTACCCGGACGGGGGACGTCCGGACAGGGGCTGCCCGGATGGGGGCTGCCCGGACGGGGATGATCCGGCCGGCGGCGTCGTGGACGAGGCCCCCGGAGTCGCGACCCGTGGTGAGGCCGACGCTGGCGGGGCCGGTGCGGGCGGGGCCGGTGCCGGCGCGCGGGACGACGACGCACGTGGCGATGGGCCCGGCGTGGGCGCGGCTGGGGACGATCTGCCCGGAGCAGGCGGGAGGGAGGGCTTCCCCGGCGGCGGCTTCCCCGACGACGGGGACGGCGAAGGAGACGACGAGGGCGGCGACGAACGAGGCGACGGAGGCGGGGCGGACGTGGGAGCCGGTGGGGAGGCCGAGCGCGGGGGCGAGGCGTTCGCCGGTGGGGCGGCCTTCGGCGCCATGGGCGCGCCGGCTCGCGGGCGATCGGCCTGGTTCGGGCGGTCGGCCCGGGCGGCGGCGCCCTGCGGCCGACCCGCGTCCATCGCGGGCCGCGCGGCCGGGGCCGCACCTGCCTGATCGTCCGTTCCACTCCCCTGCTCGACCATCCGACCACTCCCTGACCTGCGCCCACCCTGGCAGTCCCGATGCCCGCCAGGCCGGCTTCCGGTTCCCGGAGGGCGCGCTCCGCCGCGCGCCAGGGGGTCGGAGCGGATACGACCGGGCCTCATCATGACAGCCGCGACATATCACCCAGACAGGCGTCTCGGGTGACGCGAGGAAGGCGAGCGGCGGTGCCGATGCGGCGGCGCCGGGAGGCGGATCCTCCCGCCTCGCGAGCGGGAGGTCAGGGGACGGACAGAGACGGACCGGGCGCGCGGCCGACCGGCCTGGCAGGCGCCCGACCGCCGGTCGGAGCGGGTCCGTTACCCACTGCGGCCGCCCGTCGGTCAGGCGTCTTCTCAGATCAGGCGTCGTTCAGGTCGCGCGCCGTCCCAGGGGTGGGACGTCATCTCAGGGTCGGGCGTCATCTCAGGGTCGGGCGTCGTCCCGGATCGGACGCCCGGCCGGTGGCGGGGTGCGGGGGATGGTCAGATGACCTCGCCGATGCGGTGGACGCGCATCGTGTTGGTCATGCCGGCGACGCCGGGCGGGGTGCCGGCGACGACGACGACGAGCTCGCCCGGACGGCACCGACCGATCTGGAGCAGGGCGGTGTCGACCTGGCGGACCATCTCGTCGGTGTTCTCCGCGAACGGCACCAGGAAGGTCTCCACACCCCAGAACAGCGCCATCTGGTTGCGGACGGCGGGAATCGGGGTGAAGGCCAGCACCGGCACCTCGCTTCGGTAGCGGGCGAGGCGTCGGGCGGTGTCGCCGCTGAGCGTGTGCGCGACGAGGTACCGGGCGCCGACCGCGTGCCCCACCGAGGCTGCGGCCTGGGCGAGCGCGCCGCCGAGGGTGCGCGGCTCGGTGCGCACCGCCGGGATCCGGCCGAGGTCGGCCTCGGCGGTCTCGATGATGCGGGCCATCGTGGCGACCGCCTCGATCGGGTACGCACCGACGCTCGTCTCCGCGGACAGCATGATCGCGTCCGCGCCGTCGAGGACGGCGTTGGCGCAGTCGCTGGCCTCCGCACGGGTCGGGCGCGGCGCGCTGACCATGGACTCGAGCACCTGGGTGGCGACGATCACCGGCTTGGCCCGCTCGCGGGCCTGGCTGACGATCCGCTTCTGGGCCAGCGGCACGTCCTCGAGCGGGAGCTCGACGCCCAGGTCACCACGGGCGACCATGAGCCCGTCGAACGCCTCGACGATGCCGTCCAGCGCTTCCACCGCCTGCGGCTTCTCGATCTTGGCGTGGCAGGGGATCCGGGTCCCCACCTCGTCCATGATCGCGTGCACCGACTTGATGTCGGCGGCGCTGCGCACGAACGACAGCGCGATCATGTCGACGCCGAGTTCGAGGGCGAAGCGCAGGTCACCCTCGTCCTTCTCGCTCAGCGCCGGCACGGTCAGGGCCGCGCCGGGGATGTTCATCCCCTTGTGGTCGCTGACCGGGCCGCCGATGACGACGGTGGTGTGGACGTCGGTGTCGGTGACGCCGTCGATCTGCAGCACGAGCCGGCCGTCGTCGACGAGGATGCTGTCCCCGGCGGCGACGTCGGTGGGCAGGCCGGCATAGGTGGTGCCGACCTGGTGCTGGTCACCGGGGACGTCCCGGACGGTGACGGTGAACCGCTGCCCGGGCACGAGGGTGACGCTGCCGTCGGCGAAGGTGCCGAGGCGGATCTTCGGGCCCTGCAGGTCGGCGAGGATGCCGACGTTGCGGCCGGCCGCCTCCGCCGCCTCGCGCACCCGGGCGTAGACGGCGGCGTGCTGTTCGTGTGTTCCATGGGAGAAGTTCAGGCGGGCAATGTCCATTCCCGCTTCGACGAGGGCTCCGACCTTCTCGGGTGAGCTGGTGGCCGGGCCGAGGGTACAGACAATCTTGGCTCTACGTGGCACACACAAAGCCTAAGTACTGATCGTCGGTCATTGCACACGGGGGCCCGTCCGAACGTCGGCGTGGCGCACCACACCATAGTCAGATCCGGTCAATGAGGTACATGCTGCACGTGGTCGCGTGACGGCGTACCGTCCCTGTCGTCGCCTGTGCCACACTCCGCCCCCACCCGGCACGGGTCGATACGGGAAAGACGGCAAGGGCGCCGACGTTCCTGGGAGCGGCTCGACGCGGGCGCCGACACGCCCACGGAAGTCGGTATCACACCCCCGAGCACCCCCGGAGTCGGGCATGAATCCAAATCCCGCCATTCACCGCCGGCCCTCCGGCGACATCGACATCGCCGTCCTCGACGGTGCCCCAAGCGCCTCAACGGACGCGGCGCCCGGCTCCACCAGCACCAGCACCAGCACTACGGCGGCCGCAGCCGGCGCCGTGCCCGCCGCCGCGGCCACGCCGGACATCGCCACAGGCGACATCGGCGTCTGACATCCGACACCCACCGCGAGCCGGCGGGATCAGGCGGGCAGCGCCGGCTCCGGCTCGCGGCGGGCTCGCGGCTCCTCGGTGGTGGGCCGGAACTGGGTGTGGTAGAGCTCGGCGTACAGGCCGCCGCGGGCCAGCAGGTCGTCGTGCGTGCCGCTCTGCACGACGCGGCCCCCGTCGATGACGAGGATCCGGTCGGCGTCGCGCACCGTCGACAGCCGGTGCGCGATCACCAGCGAGGTGCGGCCGGCCAGCGCGACGGCGAGTGCCTGCTGCACGGCCGCCTCGGACTCGCTGTCCAGATGGGCCGTCGCCTCGTCCAGCACGACGACGCCCGGCGCGCGCAGCAGCAGCCGCGCGATCGCCAGGCGCTGCTTCTCCCCGCCTGACAGCCGGTGCCCACGGTCGCCGACCACGGTGTCCAGGCCGTCCGGCAGGTCGCGCACCAGCGCGCCGACCTGGGCGGCGTCGAGGGCCGCCCACATCTGGTCGTCGGTGGCGTCCGCGCGGGCGAACAGCAGGTTCGCGCGGACCGTGTCGTGGAACAGGTGGGCCTCCTGGGTGACGACCCCGACGGTGGCCCGCAGCGAGCGCAGGCTGACGTCGCGTACGTCGTGCCCGCCGACCCGCACCGCACCGCCGACCGCGTCGTAGAGGCGCGGGACGAGCTGGCTGATCGTCGTCTTGCCGGCACCGGACGGGCCGACGAGCGCGATCATCTGGCCGGGCTCCGCGCGGAAGGTGACGTCGTGCAGCACCGGCGCGGGCACCCGGTCGTCGAGCACGGCGACGGATTCCAGCGACGCCAGGGAGACCTCGTCCGCGGCCGGATAACGGAATTCGACGTGGTCGAACTCCACGGCCGCGGCACCCGGAGCCAACTCGACCGCGCCGGGCCGGTCGACGATCCGCGGCTCGAGGTCGAGAACCTCCAGGACACGTTCAAAGGACACCAGCGCGGTCATGATGTCGACGTGCACGCTGGAGAGCTGGCTGAGCGGCCCGTACAACCGGGTCAGATAGGCGGTGAGTGCGACGAGGGTGCCCACCTCGAGGTCACCGCGGGCCGCGAGCCGGCCGCCGGCGCCGTAGACGATCGCCGTCGCGAGCGCGCCGACGAGGGACAGGGAGACGAAGAAAATTCGGCCGTACATCGCCTGCGTTACACCGATGTCACGTACTCGTCCCGCTCGACCGCGAAAACTGGCCTCCTCGCGTTCGGGGGAGCCGTAGAGCTGTGCGAGCATCGCGCCGGAAACGTTGAATCGCTCCGTCATCATGCTGTGCATCTCGGCGTTCTCCCCGTACCGTTCCCGGGTGAGCCGGGCCAGGCGCGGGCCGAGTGCGCGGGCCGGAAGGATGAAAACTGGCAGCAACACGAGTGACACCAGCGTGATCTGCCATGACAGCACCGCCATGGCGGCCAGGGTGAAGGCCGCGGAGAGCACATTCGACAGCACCGAGGACAACGTGTTGGTGAACGCCGACTGCGCGCCGAGGACGTCGTTGTTCAGCCGGCTGGTGAGCGCGCCGGTCTGCGTCCGGGTGAAGAAGGCCAGCGGCTGGCGGCCCACGTGCCGGAAGATCTGACTGCGCATCTCGTAGATCAGGCCCTCGCCGATGCGCGCCGAGTACCAGCGCTGACCGAGGGACAGCCCCGCGTCGACGACGGCGAGCGCGGCGACCACGCCCGCGAGCGCCTCGACGTAGCCGACCCGGTGCCGCGCGATCCCGCCGTCGATGATCTCCTTGAGCAGCAGCGGAACGGCGGCGCCGAGCCCGGCGGAGGCCGCGATCAGCACGAGGAAGCAGGCCAGCTCCCGCCGCCAGGGACGGGCGAACGCCACGATCCGGCGCAGCGTGCCCGGTCGCAGTGACGCCTTGGCCGCCGAACGGTCCCGCATCGCGGACCGCGTCACCATCCACCCGTCCGACCCCGGCCGCATCGCACTCTCCCACCGTCGGCGCGCTTGCACTGTAAGCGTGTAAGCATCCCGGTAGGTACCGCATTCCCGCCGCCGTGCGCACCAGGGCGCTGATCAGGCGGGTCAGCCTGCCGGGTCGAGCGAGCCAGCGGCGAGGCGTTCCCAGGCCTCGGACTCGGCGTCGGCGGCGATGCCCGGCCTCGTGGGCCGCACCAGTGCCTTGACCTCGGCGGACACCGCGCGCGGGGTGGCGAGCAGGGCCGTGACGAGCGCGGCGAGCTCGTCATCGAGACGGGCGGCGGGCACGACCCGCTGGACGAGCCCGAGCCGGCCGGCCTCGGCCGCGCCGAGCGGACGGCCGGTGAGACCGATGTCGAGGGCGCCGGGCCAGCCGACCAGCGCGGCGAGCCTGGCCAGGCCGCCGGGCACGGGCATCAGGCCGCCAGCCGCGTAGCCGGAGCACAGCACCGCGTCGGCGGTGAACACCCGCAGGTCACAGGTGACGGCGAGCGCCGTCCCGACATCTCCGGTCGAGCCGGAGACGGCCGCGACGCTCACCAGATCGGCGCGGGCGGCCAGGCGGGCGAGCGCGTCCTGCCACGCGCGGCACCCGTCCGCCAGGCCGTCCGGATCGATCGGATGTCCCGGGGCGTCCGGGGGGCGCACCCCAGCGCCCTCCACTCGTATGACGGCGACCCGCACCTCGCCGGTCAGCCGGCGCAGCGCGTCGCCCAGGGCGGTGCCGAGCATCCCCAGCACGCCGGGATCCTCCTCGCCGCGAACCGTGAAGGTCGCGACCGGCCCGGTCACCTCCGCCCGAAGCCCGGCCGCCGCCGCTGCGGCGGCGGCCGGCACCGCCATGGTCAGGAGCTCTTCTTCTTGGTGCCCCGGGTCGCACCGCCACGGCCACGCAGGGTGGTGCCGGACTCCGACAGGATCCGGTGGACAAACCCGTACGAACGACCCGAGGACTCCGCGAGCAGCCGGATGCTCTGCCCACCCTCGTACTTTTTCCGAAGATCGGCAGCGAGCTTGTCCCGCTCGGCGCCGGTGATCCGGGTTCCTTTCCTAAGCTCGGCCAACGTGGCCCCCTCCGTGCTCGATGATCTGCGAACCGATCTTCACTCAGCTTGAGTGAACGCGCCACTCGAAGCAGATGTGATCCATCACACGCGGTGCGCCGGTGCGTGACCGTGCCATCGCGCTTCTACCTCCACTACCTCCCCCGCCGGCCGTGACCCACAGGCAGATACCGCCCACTCGCGTGCCGGCGCCCGGCCGACCATGCACGGAGACCAGTGTCCCCAATCCCCTGCACACGGCCTAACAACGGCAACGGCGCGTCGTCACGAACATCGCCAGCACGCCAGCCGACGATCTTCATTACACACGATGCCGCAGGTACAGCCTGCAGTGGATCACACTACCGAGCCGATCGGCGGACCGCGAACGGGCGGGATCAAACCGACTGATTCCTCACACCAGGCGGCCACCGCACCCGTCCGCGTGACGCATCCGATGCCCACCGTGGCCTGCACCGCCGGCGGCGGCTCGCCCCCGTCCCGATCCGGCTCGGCAGTCGTTACGGTGCAGATGTGGTCGGTGCAGCGGTGTTCGTCGGCGGAGTGATGGTCGTCGGCGGGGCGGGACCGGCCGGGAGTGGTCGGTGAGCGTGACCGACGGCGCCTCGGGTCCGGCCGGCGTCCCCGCCGCGACGCACGGTGGCGCCGACCGGCGCGGGCGGTGGCTGGGCCGGTGGACGGACGCGCCGGCATCCGCGCAGGTCTCGGCGGCACGCGGCGAACTCGCCGAGGCCGGGATCTGGCTGCTGCTCGTCGCGTTCGGGCTGGCCGGCACGGCCCTGATCGGCGGCGCCGACATCCCGCTCGGCCTCGCCGACCCGCCCTGGCAGGGTGGCTGGTCGGTCCGCTTCGACCCGATGATCGCGATTCCCCTCGCCGTCGCCGCGGTCGTGCTCACGCTGACCGCCTGGTGGTCCTCGACGCTGCGCCCCCCGCCCCAGCCCGTCGGGCTGGTG
>NZ_FZMO01000293.1 GCF_900197875.1 Frankia canadensis
CTCGGCGGGAAAGACGTCCCGCCGCTTCTGCGCGCCCTGGCCCGCAGGGAAATGCCGCGGGCGGCGGGCGCGGGCGGCGCCGGGGACCTTGCCGGCCCGCTGCTGCGCCTCGCCGCCCCCGCCCGCGTCGGCGCTGTGGCGGCCGGGAGGTTCCCCCCGGGTCGCCGCCCGCTCCTGTGCCTCCCACAGGCTGACCCGCGGGCCGAGTAGCTCGCGGGCCTCGGCGACCAGTTCGCCGACATGATGCGCCCGCCAGGCCGCATGCCCCGCCTGGGTGCGCCGGCGGGCCTCGGTGAGCTCCTCGCCACGGCGGGCCAGCGTCTCGTCGGCCTCGCGGACGGCGCGGTCCCACTCGTGGCGCGCCCGGGTGACCTCGATACGGATGCGGTCCAGCCGGTCCAGGAGCGGGCCGCCGGCCGCCCAGCCGCCGTCGCTCGTCATCACGCGCCCTCGCCGAAGCCCCGGTGAATGCCGACCAGGTCGCCGTCGATCGCCGCGGACAGCTGGTGGATCTCGGTGAGGGCGGCGAGCATCGGCGCGCCGAAGTACTCCAGGTAGTGCCGGCCGGGCAGATCCGTCCAGGATCGCGTCAGCGCGTCGAGACTGCCGCCGAACAGGCTCAGCAGGTCCAGGAGCAGCGTCAGGATGCCGAGCAGTCGACCCCCGCCCCCGCCCTTGCCCTTGCCGGACGACGGCTGCGAACGCCCTCCCGCCCAGGCGGCGGGCGCCCATCCGGCCCGCTCCCGGCCGACCCGTCCCGGCGGGTCGGTGAGGTAGGTCTCGAGCAGGTCGACGCGACGGGTGAGGACGAAGGTCGCGTCGACCGCCAGCTCGTGGAACATCCCCTCGGTGGTGGCCATCGCCTGGCCGAGCTGGACCACGTCGACGATGCGGACCATCAGCTGGCTGGCCGCCTCGACCCGTTCCTCGGCGGCGTGGCGGGCGCGGCGGGCCCGCTCCAGCGCATCCTGAGCGCGGGTCAGCGCCTGGCCGGCGGCCTCATACCCCGACCGGGCCGCGGTGACGGCCGCGTACGCCGTGTCGACGGCAGCCTGGGCGGCGGCGACACCGCTCGACGACCCGTAGCCCGAGCCGCCGCCGCCCCCCTCGCCCGAGCGCGACGCGGCGGCAGCAGCCGCCGCCTGGGCCTGCGCGAGCGCGGCCTGGGCCTGCGCGAGAGCTGCCTGTGCCTGCTCCAGCCTCCGGCGGGCCTCGTCGCGGGCGTCCCGCGCCTCGTCGTACGACGTTTCACATCGCGTCACCGCGTGACGGGCCTGCTCCAGCGCCTGCCGCCGGGCACGCAGATGCTCCGTGCCGCGCCCGTGCAGGTCGTCGAGTGTGGCGACGGCGTCGAGCACCATCCCGCCCGCCTGGGCGATCGCGGTCGCGAGCAGCGCCACATGCGCGGTGAGCACGCTCGGATCGGCGACTACCAGCACCACCGCCATCCACCCCCCGATGGTCTCGTGCCGCGGCTGCCGGTCAGAAGCCGCGCAGGTACTCGTCCAGCGGGCCGGCCTTGCCGAGCAGCTTCGTCGCGATCTCGTTCGCCGTGACGAGGAAGTCGCGGAAGCGGCCCGTCACCTCCTCGACCTCGGTGGCGAAGCGGGCCTGCTGCGCGTCCCGCCAGTCAAGCCCGTCGAAATGCGTCCGCAGGCCCTTGATCTCGTCGCCGACGGTGGTGCCGAAGCGGCCGATGTGGGTCGCGAAATCCCGCAGCTCCTCCGGATCGGCATGTACACCCGACATCCGAAACACCCTCTTCCCCGATGTCGCCACCCGCCGCCGGTATGGCCCGCTCGATCATTACAGCATCAGATCGGTCACGCAGCGCATTATCGGAAAATCCGGCGGAAGGCGGGCCGGGTTGGCGCCCGGATCTTGGGCGTGCGAGGCTCGCAGGGATGGCCGGGATCGGGATCGGGGTCGAGGGGGTGCGGGTCGGGCACTGGACCGACCCGGTGGGGCTCACCGGCTGCACCGTGGTGGAGCTGCCGGAGGGGACCGTCGCGTCGCGGGAGGTGCGCGGCGGGGCGCCCGCGTCGCGGGAACTCGACGTGCTGGCGCCGTCGATGGCGGTGATGTCCGTCGACGCGGTGCTGCTCACCGGCGGGTCCGCGTTCGGCCTGGCGGCGGCGGACGGGGCGATGCGCTACTACGCCGAGCGGGGCCGCGGGGTGATGACGGCGGGCGGTCCGGTGCCGATCGTGCCGACGCTGGCCCTGTTCGACCTGGCCGTCGGCGATCCGACCGCCCGTCCGGGCGCCGAGGCCGGCTACCAGGCCGCGCGGGCCTGCGCCAGCGAGCAGGTGCTGCGCGGACGGATCGGGGCGGGCACGGGCGCGTGCGTCAGCCAGTGGCGCGGACCCGCGCTGCGCCGCCCCGGCGGTGTCGGCCACGCCGCCCGGCGGGCCGGCGAGCTCGTCGTGGCCGCGCTGTGCGTCGTCAACGCCTACGGCGACGTCGACCACGGCAGCGGCCCGATGTCCCTTGACACCGTCACCTCGGGCTGGCATCCCTTCGACCTCAGCCCCGGTCGTCGGCACACGACGATCGGCGTCGTCGTCACCAACGCCCGCCTCGACAAGGGCGGCTGCCTGCTCGTCGCCCAGGGCGCCCACGATGGTCTCGCCCGCGCGATCATCCCGCCGCACACCCGCTACGACGGGGACGCCTTCGTCGCCGCCGCCACCGGGCGCCTCGAGGCCGATGTCGACCTGGTCCGCCTGCTCGCCCTCGTCGCCGTCACCGACGCCATCCGCTCGGTGGACCCGCCCCGCTGAGGATGGCGGCGGGGAACCGGGCGTCGGGTCAGGCCGCGCGGCGCAGCGCGCCGGCGACGAAGGCCAGCTGGGCGGGGGCGACCGAGCGCCAGTACTCGGGCGTGTGGCCGCCAGGTCCGAGGCTGTGCTCCGCGGGGCGCAGGTCGGTGACCGCCTGGCGGGAGACGGCCGCGAACGGGTCGGCGCTGCCGCAGTCGATGCGGTAGGTGACGCCGGGCGCCGGCGGGGTGCCGAGGACGCGGTGGGCGGCGAAGTCGGCCGCCGAGTCGAAGGCACCGGGGGCGCTCGCGCCGTAACCGCGCCACATCGCCGGGCTGCTCGCGGCCGCGGCGACGACGAGGTCCGGATGGCGCCGGGCGAGCAGCAGCGCGCCGTAGCCGCCCATCGACCAGCCCATCAGGGCCAGCCGGTCGGTGCGCAGCCCGGTGACGGCCAGCCGCGGGCGGACCTCGTCGAGGATCATCGCCTCCGGATCGTCGCCGGAGGCGCGCCGATGCCAGTAGGCGGTGCCACCGTCCACGGTGACCAGGGCGAACGGTGGCGCGCCGGCGCGGATCGCCGCGGGCAGGAGCACGTCGAGGCCGAGCAGGCCGACGGCGCCGCGCGCGTTGTCACCGCGGCCGTGCAGGACGACGCACACCGGCAGGCCCCGACCGCCACCGGACGGGGTGACGACCACCATGCTGACCTGCCGCCGCCGCGCCGCGCTGGCGAACGACGTCGCCGTGACCACGGCCGGCCCGGACGCCGTCGCCGCGCCCGCCGCCATGCCGGCGCCCGTCCCCGTGCCGGTGGCCGTGCCGGCGGTGGTAGTGCCGGCGGTGGTAGTGCCGGCGGTGGTCGCGCCGGTGGTAGGCACGTCGGTGGTGGGGGAGCGGGGTGTGGGCGAGCCGCCGGAGGTGGCGGTCGGATCGGGCCGGTCGTACGGGGAGGCACAGCCGGCGGCGAGGCTGACGAGGGTCGCGGCCGCGGCGGCCGGGGCGGTGATCACCAGGGTTCGCCTGCTCGGTCGCATGGCGCCGATGATCCCAGCTGGCGCGGTTCGTCCCCGCGCGGCCGTCGCACGGCGCCCGGTCGAGCGGCCGACGCGGTGCGGCCCGTCAGCGATGGTGAGCGTTAACCAAATGCATTGTTCGGCCGCTATGGGGCTCCCCACTTGTTGTCCCAGCGGGCCGTCCGTGAGGGACGGTGGTCGAGTGACCGATGATGACGACGACTGGGCTCCGCCCCCCGTGCACCACGGTGGCGGGTACCCGGTGGTGGCGGCCGCGGACGCGTACGACGAGGCCCTGCAGGCGCTGCGTACCGGGATCTGGGTCCCGGACATGGACGAGATCGACGCGGCCGTGACCATCCTGCACCGCATGGACATCGGGCAGCGCAGCCCGGACATTCCCCTGCGCCGGGTCGTGCACCGGGCGTTGGACGAGACCTATCCCCTCCTCACGGTGTGGCGGGGCCGTCCGCTGTACCTGTACGCGGCGGTCAAGACCGTGCAACTGCTGGCCTCGGCGCCGCCCAGCGAGCAGAACGCCGTCGCCGCCCGCTCCGCCTGGGACCGGCTCGGCGATCTGCTGCGCGCCGTGACCGCGACCGTCGGTGCCGGCCCCTGACGGCCGCCGGCTGACCTTCCCAGCCGGCGGCCGTCAGGGG
>NZ_FZMO01000295.1 GCF_900197875.1 Frankia canadensis
CGCTGGTCAGCACATCCATGGTCGGCCCCGAGGTCATCGCCGGCGTGTCCGGGGCAAGCGGGCGGGGCCGGCCGCTGCGGTGGGCGGTGGGCGCGGGCAGCGTCTACCACCTGCGCTTCGACGACGACGGCGCCGCCGCCGTGCGGTGGGCGCGAGACGTCCACGGCAGGTGCCTGCCCCAGGCCGAGGAATGGATGACGACGGTGGGATTCGGAATGTGCTTGGTGGGGCGATGGTGACGGGCGACGCGGGCCTGCTGTTCTGCTATGCGGAGTCGCCGGTGCATGCCGGCGGGTCTGAGAGTGCCGGGGTCGTCGACCTGCCGATCCAGCGCGAGCAGGCGACCCGGCTGCCCACCGTGTGGGGGCAGAGCGCGAAGGGCGCGCTGCGTGACCTCGCCGTCGAGCATGCGCGGCTGGGCACGCCGGGCTGGCCGCGGGTGGAGCGGGTGTTCGGATCCGCGCCGCCGGGCAGCGCCGAGGCCGGCGGCACAGGGGCAGACGGCACTGGGGCAGACGGCGCCGGTGCGGACGGTCCACCGCTGCCGGGCTGGCTCGCCGTCGGGGATGTGCGGCTCGTCGCGTTCCCGGTGCCGACCCTGGCCCGCACGTTCGCCTGGGTGACCAGCCCGCTGGCGCTGTCCCGCCTGCTGCGCCTCGGCCAGCTCGCCGGCCGCGACGACCTGCCGGCCGTACCCACGATCAGTGTGGGCGACGTGGCACCGGCCAGCAGCAGATGGGGCGAGACCGGGGCGGGGCTCGCCGTCGGCGAGCACAACCTGACAATCGTCGAACCGCCTGCCAGCCTGTCGGCGTGGGCCACCTGGCTGGCCACCCACGCGCTGCCCGCGGACGACGCGTCCTTCGGCTACTTCCGCAAGAAGCTCGCCACCGACCTGTTGCTGGTCAGCGACGACGACCTGGCGGCGCTCACCGAGGAACACGTGGAGCTGCTGCCCAGGGTGCAGCTGCGGGCGGACGCGAAGACGGTCGCGGCCGGCCCCTGGTACACCGAGTACCTGCCGGCGGAGACCTTGCTGTGCACGCTGCTGCGCGACTGTGTTCCACCGGCCGGTGAGGCGCGCTCCCGGCGGCTGGCGGATCTCGGTGGCGTGCTGGACAACGAGCTGCTTGTCGCCGGCGGCGACGAGACGCTGGGCAAGGGCATGCTCTGGCTGCGCTGGTGTGGGACGGCGGCCCGGTGAGCCGGCGGGACCAGATCCTGGCGGTGACGGCGTGGCAGCTCGTCGGCGGCCTGCCCGCGGACCCGAAGCTGCGCGCCGAGTTCCGTACCCGGGCGGTGGGCCTCGGACCGATGCTCGTCTCGTCGGGCCTCGCCGCCACCGCTGCCTTCCATGCCGCGAAGGCCGGCCCGAACCCGGCGAAGCCGCGGGAGCTCGCCTACGCGAGGATCGCGGATGCGCTGGGCTGTCATGTGCTCCACCGTGCCGACGCGACCAGGAACGATCTCGTGGCGGAGGTCGGCGCCATGGCGTCGACGACGTACGCGTCAGCCTCGGGGGAAGCGCGGGCCTTCGCCCTGTGGGTGCGCCGCGCGGCCGAGGCGCTGATCCCCCGCTCCGAACAGGCAGGCAACGCCGCCGCACTGGCCGGCGCAGCCGCGCACGGACCGGTCGGCGTTCCCGACGGCGCGGGGGCGCGGTGACCGCGCTGGCCGGCCCCCTGCATGCCTTCGCGAGCTACGAGCCCCCCGCCGAGAACAGGAAGACCGGCATCCTGCGGATCAGGCCGACCGCCGCGCCGAACGGGCCGACCGCCCAGGCGCCCAACGGCAGCCTGCTGCTGCGCCGAGCCGTCTGGGTGCACGACGGCGGCGATCGGCACGCCGAGGACCGCGACGCCCAGCTCCGGGAACGGACCGCCACCGCACTCGATCCGGGCGGGTCCGATCATGTGGCAGGCCTGCTGCGCGCGGCGCACGCACGCCGGGGCGTCGCGATGGCCCGGCTCGCCGCACGGGGACGCACCGTGCGGACCCTGCGGGTGACGCCGATGTGGCGGCTGGTGATCGGCGTCGGGGAGGAGATCCCGCACGAGGTCGGGCTGACCGTGCACGGCACCTATGGCGTGCCGATCCTGCCCGGCTCGGCGCTCAAGGGCGTCGCCCGCCGCTACGCCCGGGCCGAGGACCCGCAGCGCTACGCCGAGTACGGCCAGGCCTCCTTCGGCGCCGAGCCTGGCGAGCGTGCCGACCGCGGCCCCGGCCCGGATACCGCCCCCGATGCCGCCACATCCGCCACGTCCGCCACGTCCGGACCGTCGGAGGGCAAGCCGGACGACGGCCGGGTCGTGTTCGTCGACGCGCTGCCGCTGCCCCCGCGCGGCGGGCGGGCAGGTGTCACCGTCGATGTGATCACCCCACACGCGAAGGACTACTACACCGAGGCCGGGGCAGCGCCGCCGGCCGAGTACACCCAGCCCGTTCCCGTGGCCTTCTTCAGCGTCACCAGCGCGGTCGCCTTCGTCGTCCACCTGGTCGGCCGCAGCGGCGACCCTGATCTCTCCGAGCTGGGGCTGGACTCCGACGCCGTCCTCGGCTGGCTGCCAGCCGCCCTGCGTGACCTCGGCATCGGCGCGAAGACAAACGCCGGCTACGGCTACTGCGACGTCGCGATCGAACCCGTTCTCGAACCCGCCAGCACGGGCGATGACCAGGGCGCCGACGCCAACCCCGCCGCGGCAGCCGGTCGGTCGACGCCCACCGAGGACGGACCGGCCTTGCGGGAAGGCACCCGATGACCGTGCACGTGCTGCCCTGCGGCACCTCGATACTGCGCAACCTGCAGCCGCCGTTCGACGCGGCCGGCCCGCTGCGCGCGCAGGTACGTGACCTGACCGACTGGGCGAGGCGGGAGCTGGCCGCGGCTGGCCGGGCCGACCCCCGAGCCTGGGCTGCGGCCCTCGACGATGCGATCGCCGACGTCCGCGGCCCGCTGCGCGCGGCGCAGAACCCGGTGGCGCTCAGCGCGGAACTCGCCGGGCTGGACCGCCACGTCACCCGACCGGCCGACACCGACCGGATCGTGCTGCTGGCCTCCGACACCGCGGACGGCGTGCTGTCGGCGATCCTCGTCGGCGTCGCGCTGAACCGCCCGATCGACTACTACCCGGCGCCGGTCCGCAACAACACCGACCGTCCCTGCCCGGTGCTCACCGACCCGGTGCGGCTCCCGGTCGACCTGATCCGGATCGAAGGGCTGCTGCCCGACTCGACCGCCCGGTTCGAGGGGGCGATGGCGCAGCTCGGGTCGGCGATGGCCTGGGCGGCCCGGCTGGACAGATCCGCTCCCCTGGTGATCCACCTGTCGGGCGGGTACAAGGCGACAATCCCCTATCTGGTGACGCTCACCGAGTACCTGGCGAAGGCCTGGCCACCGGTGGAGGCGTGGTGCCTGCATGAGGGTGACGACGCCAACAACCCGGACCCGCAGCCCCTGCGGATCCGGCTGCGTTCCGTCGACCTGGCGGCCGACCTGCGCGCCGTCAGCCTGGCCGCCCGCGGCGAGCATCCGGGCGGGCGGCTGCTCGACTTCGCCTACACGACCGACAACGCCGGCGCGGTCCACCTGACACCGCTCGGCCACGGGCTCGCCGCGCTCCTTCCCGGTCTCCTCGAACTCCTCGACGCCTGACATGGATGTCACGCCGCTGGCCACGGCACTCGCCGACGGCCTGCCGAACCGGATGACCCGCAACGCCGACCTGCTCCTTCCCGTCCGGGACGGCCTCGACGTGCGGCTCGACTACCTGGCGGGCGGCGGGAGCATCTCCATCCCCGCTCTGCTCGCCTCGTGGCCCCCCACTCCCTCCGACGTCGGCGAGCGGATCACCCAGCTCGCCGCCGCCCTGCTCGCCGCTCTGCCGGACCCGGCGACCGCGCGTGACCTGCCCGCCCTCGTCGTCCGGATGGTCACGCGGCCCGCGGGCGGCATGCATCCCCGCGACGGCTGGCAGGCCGCGGCCCGCCTGACCGAAGCCGGCTGCGTGCTGCTCGAAAAGGCCGCGTCAGACGGGGACCTGCAGGCCGGCGAGGCGCTGCCGTTCCTGCGACGCGCCCGCTACCTGCTGCTGTCCGCACCGGCCCGTTTCTCCACGCCGACCGGCGGCCCATCGGCCTGGCCCACCGACGTCGCGCTGGGCAGCGAGGTGGCCTATGCGGCCCGGCTCGAGCAGGCCCGGCTGGCGTGGGCGCTCGACCTGGTCAACCACGACGAGCACACCGAGCTGCGCCAGCAGCTCCACGGCCGTGCGCTCGACGCGGAGCTGCGCCGCCTCGTCCTCGTCACCGACCACAGCGGCGCGCCGGCGCGCACCCGGGCGGAACTGCTCTTTCCGGACGGGATCGGGCCCACCACCGTGGGCGGCCCCTCCGGTGCCGGACCCACCCC
>NZ_FZMO01000416.1 GCF_900197875.1 Frankia canadensis
GACGGGCGACGCGGTCGTCGTCGGCCTCGGCGCGATGATCGGCGCGGGGGTGTTCGCCGCGTTCGCGCCCGCGTCGCGGGCGGCGGGGGCCTGCGACGCGACCAGGGGCGGGGACATGCGCGATCTCCTCACAGCCAAAGAAACGGGGGCGGGGTGCGATGCGCGCCGCCGGACGCATCCCGCATATCGCGGGGAATCCATTACGGTGGCGCCTTTTCGTCTGAACGAAACCGTACCCTTCGACATTCGGATTCGACAACCGCATTTTCATGACTCTTTCGGTTTCCGATCCGGTGTTTCCCGGGGTCCGTATTTCGTTGTGGGACAACCGTAACTCGCCATTTCGGCGCCTAGCAACCCTATTTCCAAGACTCTTTAGCCGGAATTCGCGAAAAGAGTCATGGAAAATGGCTTGCCTGATGCGCGAACCAGAGTTATCTCGCGTGTGCGCGGTGAAAAAACGGTGGGAAAAGAGTCATGGGATGGGTCTGGCTGATCCTGGCGTGGCGCGGTATCATGAATCATTCCCCGCGAACGACGGACCGGATCGGAGGTGATCGGAATGGTGAGGATGACGGCCGAGGGCGCGCCGTGCCCGTCCGGCGCCTTCGCCGCGCCGGGGCGGGCCGGCGCGCCCGGGCCGGGCGGCCAGGGTGGCCCGGGCGGGTGAGCCCGGGATCGGCAGGTGACCACCGCCGAATACGGGGAAGGTGACCACCGGCGGACGTAAGAAAACCACACCAGCAAGGCAGGCCCCCGGTGGAGGGGGGCCGCCGCTGGTGTTTTTTCGTGCCAAGCAGGCGAGTCTGGGCGCCACCCGGAGGGGTCCGCAGGCCGTGGGCCTGCGGGTTCGTGCTGGCAGCCCCCCTCCGGTTAGAGCCGGAGCCCCTTTTGGAGCCCCTAAAGGAGCCCCTTTTGGAGGGGGGTGTGCCGGCCGGCCCTTGCCCTGACAGTCGCCCTGACCCCTCCGACCTCCCCGCCCTGCACGCCGACCGCTTTCCCGAACAGCATCCAGAATCTTTCTGGTGGAATTCTGAATGACGACATCAGTTAGGTGTGAAGGGGTCTGGTGGCTCCACGGTAATCGGTCCATCGGTAATCTTCCAGTCGCACGGCCGCGTTCTTGTGGGGTGCGTCGATCATCATGTTGTCGCCGACGTAGATACCGACGTGGCTGATACTGCGGGCGCTGGTGCCGAAGAACACCAGGTCGCCGCGTTGGAGGGGGGTATCGGCGGGCAGGTGGGGGCCGGCGTCGTACTGGTCCTGGGCGACGCGGGGTAGGTGTATGCCGGCGGCCTGGGCGGCGGCCTGGGTCAGCCCGCTGCAGTCGAAACCGGCATCGCCCGCGGCAGGTCCGTCTCCGCCCCACTGATAGGGCAGGCCGATCTGGGCGGTGGCGTAGTCGACCGCGACGTCCGCCGCCGCGCCCGCAGCGGGAACATTATCTTCGTCCGCGCTTATGGTGTCGGTGGCGTGGTCGGTGTAGGTGTCGGCGCGAGCGAGAACGGTCGCCACATAGCCGCTGTCATGGTTGTAGGCGAAGAGGGCGCCGGGAATGAGCATTTTCAATGTTATTTTACGTGAATTGCGGGAATGTTCCGTCGCGCGCGTT
>NZ_FZMO01000297.1 GCF_900197875.1 Frankia canadensis
CTGGCGGCTTCGTCATGTCCACGCCCAGCCGGTTGTCCGCGTCAGCCGACGCGGACAACCGCCTTTCCCTTATGCGTCCCTCGGCGAGGTTCGCGATCGCCCGGGGCAGGTCGGCGAGGTCGTACTCGCGGGCGATGGTGAGGCGGAGGCCGCCGTCCTTGACCAAGGCGCGCGCCGCCGCCGCGCTGCCGCGAGCCTGCTGGCCCAGACTTCCGGACCGGCCCAGCCGCCGCGCGGCGATCAGCAGCCTCCCGGACCGGTCGCGAACTCGGCGTGTCGTGTCCGATTCGTCCCTAGGTTCGCGACACAGACCGCCGTCACATTGCCAGAATGCTGCCACGGCCCGCCGCGCGCCGACGGCGACCATGACGATCACAGCTCGGCGCGCGGCCCAGCGGCATGCCCGCGGCAGAGGACCCAGCGGGCACGCCGGGCGGACGGGTCAGGCGATGCGCTCGTAGATGGCGGTGATGCCCTGGCCGCCGCCGATGCACAGGGTCTCGAGGCCGTAGCGGACCTCGCGACGGTGCATCTCGTGCAGCAGGGTGGCGAGGATACGCCCGCCGGTCGCGGCGACCGGGTGGCCGAGCGAGATGCCGGAGCCGTTGACGTTGAAACGGTCCCAGTCGCCGCCGGCGAAGCCCCACTCGCGGGTGCAGGCGAGCACCTGGGCGGCGAAGGCCTCGTTCAGCTCGATGAGGTCCATGTCGGACATCTTCAGGCCGGCCCGCTCGAGCGCCTTCGCCGTGGAGGGCACCGGGCCGATGCCCATCCGCGACGGCTCGACACCGGCGACGGCCCAGCTCACCAGCCGGGCCAGCGGCCGCAGCCCGAGCCGCTCGGCGGCCTCCGGGTGGGTGACGACACAGACGGACGCCCCGTCGTTCTGGCCGGAGGAGTTGCCGGCGGTGACCGTCGACTCCGGGTCCTCGCGGCCCATGATGGCGCGCAGCCGGCCGAGCGACTCGAGGCTCGAATCGGCGCGCGGGTGCTCGTCGCGGTCGACGACGACGCTCTCCTTGCGACCCTTGACCGTCACCGGGATGATCTCGTCGGCGAAGCGGCCCTCGTTCTGGGCGGCGACCGCGCGCTGGTGGGAGCGCAGCGCGAACTCGTCCTGCTCCGCGCGGGGGATGGAGTACTCGCGGCGCAGGTTCTCCGCCGTCTCGATCATGCCGCCGGGGACGGGGTGGTTCACGCCGCCGGCGGTGACCCGGCCGCGGGCGAGCGCGTCGTGCAGGGTGACGGAGCCGCTGTTCGGGCCCCAGCGCATCGAGGTGGAGTAGAACGCGGCGTTGCTCATGCTCTCCGCGCCGCCGGCGAGCACGACGTCGGAGACGCCGGTCTGGACCTGCATCGCGGCCATGGCGACGGTCTGCACGCCCGAGCCGCACCGGCGGTCGAGCTGCAGGCCGGGAACGGTGATGTCCAGGCCCGCGTCGAGCGCGACGACCCGGCCCAGCGCGGGGGCGTCCATCGTCGGGTAGCAGGAGCCGAACAGGACGTCGTCGATGTCCGCCGAGGTGAGCTTCGTGCGCTCCAGCAGCCCCCGGATCACCGCCGCGCCGAGCTCGTGCGCGCTCAGACCCTTGAAGGCGCCACCGTAGCGCCCGACCGGGGTCCGCACCGGCTCACAGATCACCGCGTCACGCATGACAACTCCTGTCCGCACCAGGTCGCCGGGGCCAGCTCGTGGCCACGCGGTCCACACGTCCGGGCGACGACGGCCCACTACGCGCTCCGCGCCAGCCCAACAAGGCCACCGGCCCCGCCTGAACGATAGCTCAGCCGAGACGCACATTCCCGATTCGTGACCGGCACCCCACCGCGTCCCGGTAGGCCCGACTTCACGGGTGGAAGTCCTGATCCCGGGCGCCGTCACCACTGATCCGCTTCGCTGGCGCCGTCCGCGCCCACCGGGCTAGGCTCGGGCGCTGGCGACCGGGCCGGCCGCCGCGGCGACCGACGCGACGGACCCAACCGACGTGCCAGGCAGGCGATGGACCAACCCGGGCGCCGGACGAACCCTGACGCCGGACGAACCCAGGCGGCGGGCCGGTCCAGGCGGCGGGCGACCGGGACGCGGAGGCCTCCGGGCTCGCGGGGGCTCTCCGACCCACCACTGTGAACGAGGAGAGATGCCGAAATGACCGAGACCCGACGCGTGGCGATCGTGACCGGGGCGGCCCGGGGCATCGGCGCGGCCACGGCCCGCCGGCTCGCCGCCGACGGCCTGGCCGTGGCGCTGCTCGACCTCGACGAGGCGGGCGCCAAGGAGGTCGCGGCGAGCATCGTCGCCGACGGCGGCTCGGCCCTGGGCCTCGCCGCGGACATCAGTGACGCGGCGCAGGTCTCCGCGGCGGTCGCCCGGGTGGCCAGCGAGCTCGGCGCGCCGACGGTGCTGGTCAACAACGCCGGCGTCACCCGCGACAACCTGGTCTTCAAGATGACCGAGCAGGACTGGGACCTGGTGCTGACCGTGCACCTGCGCGGCGCGTTCCTGATGACCCGCGAGGTCCAGAAGCACATGGTCGAGGCGAAGTGGGGCCGGATCGTCAACCTGTCGAGCACCTCGGCGCTCGGCAACCGCGGCCAGGCGAACTACGCCGCCGCGAAGGCCGGCATGCAGGGCTTCACCAAGACGATCGCCATCGAGCTGGGCCGCTACAACGTCACCGCGAACTCGATCGCCCCCGGCTTCATCGCCACCGAGATGACGCGGGCGACGGCTGACCGCCTCGGCCGGGACTTCGACGAGTACGCCGCCGAGCGGGCCAAGGCGATCCCGGTCGGCCGCCCCGGCCAGCCCGAGGACATCGCGCACACCGTGTCGTTCCTGGTCAGCGAGGGCGCGGGCTTCGTGTCCGGCCAGGTGATCTACGTCGCCGGCGGCCCGAAGGCCTGACGCGTCGGCCGCGGCGCGGCGCCGGCTCGGCCGGCGGGCTCAGGTCGGCCGGCGGGCTCAGGTCGTGAGCAGCCGGCGCAGCCAGTCGAGGCGCGCCGCCCCGGCCCGGCGGGCGAGCGTGGTGTGCGGCGCGAGCAGGTCGAAGCCGTGGAACCCGCCGGGCCAGACGTGCAGTTCCGCCTGTCCGCCGGCCTGCCAGATCCGGTTCGCGTAGGCGACGCCCTCGTCCCGGAAGGTCTCCGCGGAGCCGACGTCGAGGAACGTCGCCGGCAGGCCGGTGTGGTCGGTCGCGCGGGCGGCGGCGGCGTAGGGCGGCACGTCGGGGCGGCCGCGCCGCTCACCGAGCAGGGCCTGCCAGCCGAGCTGGTTGTCCGACCGCTTCCACACGCCCGTGCCGGCCATCTGCAGGGTCGAGTACGAGTCGTTGCGGTCGTCCAGCATCGGGCACATGAGCAGCTGGCCGAGCAGCGCCGGGCCGCCGCGGTCGCGCACCAGGTGGGCAAGCGACGCGGCGAGGCCGCCGCCCGCACTCGCCCCGGCGATCACGATCCGGCGCGGGTCGGCGCCGAGCTCGGCGGCCTGCTCCACCACCCACCGCAGGCCCGCGTAGCAGTCCTCGACCGGCGCGGGATACGAATGCTCGGGGGCGAGCCGGTATTCGACGGACACGGCGACGAGCCCAAGCTCCAGGCACCAGTCGACCACGGCGCCGAAGCCGAGCCGTCGGTCGCCGAGCATCATGCCGCCGCCGTGCATGAAGTACACCAGCGGCATCGCCGCCGCGGCGGCACCGGCGGCGCTCCCCGCGGGCCGGCAGACCAGCAGCGTCACGTCCGGTGCGTCCGGCGGGCCCGCCACCGTGATCTCGTGCGTCTCGGCCGCCCCCGCGCGGGTGAGATCCTCATGCGCGATCAGGGCGCCGCTGCTCGCCCGCATGGCCTCGAGGGCGTCCAGGGTGATCTCCGGGGCTCCCGCGCTCACGAAGGCGTCCAGTACGGCGGCGAGCTCGCCGTCGAACGGCGGCGGTGGGCCCACCTGTTCCCCGCGGACGGACTCGATGGCGCCTGTCATGCGATCCTCCCGGCAAAACCCGGAAAATAGATATATGATTTATATCACTCTACCGTTGGCGGCCGCTCGCGGTCGAGCCGGCTCCCCACCTTCGGGCAGGTCCACGAGGGATCCAGCGCCGTTCCACCTTCTCGACGCCGACCCTCAGAGCCGATAGCGTCAAATTATTGTTCTTCATCAGGTCAGGCCGGTGGCCAGCTCCGCGGCGCGCCCCGGCGGAAGGTGAGGGTCGATGGACGTCGGCGTCTACTTCGACATGCGCAACCCGCGCCGGTGGCGCCGGGACCCGGCCGAGCTGTACGGCGCCTTCC
>NZ_FZMO01000300.1 GCF_900197875.1 Frankia canadensis
GTGTCGAGCCTGCCCGCCGCCTACGCCGCCGCCCAGCACGCCCTCGCCGCCCAGGTCTGGTCCCAGGGAGCGGAGAATGCCGCGGCCAACCGCGGCCCGGCGGGCAGGCTCGACACCCACCCCGGGAGGGACCACGCCTGGCGGGAACCCGCCCAGCCGCCCGCATCGGTGTCGGTGACCTGGCACGGCGATACCGCGACCGTCAGCGATCCCCGTTATGGCTGGCTCCACGTCGACTCCGACGACCTGGCCGCCGCGCTGACCCTCCGTACCGACGACCTGCTGCGCGCCCTGCGGCCGCTGAACCTCGGCGTCGACGGCAACGAACCCCCCGCCACCCTCGCGGCACTCGCCGCCCTGCACCTGCCCGACCTACCCACCATCCACACGTCCGCGCCGCCGCGCCCACCATCGCCAGCCCCCTCACCGTCAGCCCCCTCGCCGGCCGCGCCGCCACCGCCAGCGCCGTCGGCGGCCGCTCCGCCGCCCACCGGACCTGACCTGGACGGACCACCATGACCACCCCCGAGCCCGCCTGGGACGTCAGCGTCCTCGCCCGCCCCATCGTTCTGCGCGTCCCCGTGCAGCTTGACGGCGATCCCGACCCGATGATCGTCGTGGCCGCGTGGGCGGTCGAACGCCATCTTGCGAGGGCACAAGCAGCCTCCCGGCTTCTTGCCTGGCTCGCGCACCGCGGAGTCGTGGCGCTGCGGACCGCCGGCGTGGTCTTCGAGGTACGTGAGCTGGCGGACGGCTGGCTCCTCGTGCACAGCGGCGCCGAACCGGAACCCAGGGAGCTGGCCGCCGCCGCGTGGATCCGCGCCCACCGACTCGCTCGTGACCGCGCGGCCACCCAGTCACCCGGCACTCCGGACAGCTCATGAGCGGCGACGACACTCCACCGCCGGGCCGAGCCGTCTCGCGTGACGCCGACAGCACCGAGTTCGGGCGGCGTGACCACGGTTTCTTCGACCGTCAGGGTGGCCCGCGCGGGCAGCGGGACCTCGCCCGCGCCCGGTCGCCGTGGACAGGCACCAGACCCCGCCGCGTTGGCGCCAGTACGGTCCACGACCGCACCCTTGGTCTCGGCCAGGTGGCGAGCATGTGGCCTGCGCACACCCCGCCGGCGCTCACCCGCCAGCGGGACGTCCGCCGCCGCGCCACCGACATCATCAACGAGCTGCGCCGCCTCCCACGCCCGACCCCGCTGCGACCGACCGCGCCGCCCGCGGCGCTCCTCGCCTTACTTCACGAGACCGCGGCGGCGACACGGGGGCAGCCGGCCCGCGCGCAGCTCGCGGCCATCCACCGCATAGCCCACGACCACCATCTGGATCCCAGCACGCTTCTCGGGGTCGCGCACGGCGTGGGCACCCTCATCGCCCGCGGCCTGGGCGCCACCAGCGACAGCCCTCGCACCGGGCGGCGGGCCGCCGACGCCCGCGGAAGACCCAGCCTGGACGCCCTGTCCCGGGCGAACCTCCCGCTGGCGCTCGACACCTATCTCGCCCGCGCCCACCTGCGCGACATCGCAGCGTTCTCGGACCCCGACCTTCCCCGCCTCTGGATGGTCGCGAACGCGCTGCGCCACGGGATCCCCGTCGAGGCGATCCTCACCATGCCCGCGACGGTCCACGGACCCGACGCCGCCCTCCAGCCCGAGCGCACCGACCTCCTCGGCTGGCACGGCATCCGGCACGCCCTCGGCGACCTGGACGCCACCGTCCGCACCGCCACCGAAGGCCGCCGCTGGCTCGCCCGCGCCGGCGCCGGACGCGGCGGCAGCGACGCCGTCCTACTCGCCCTCGGCGTCCTGCACACCTCGCACCCCACCCTCGCCGCACAGCTCGCCCTGCGCGGACCCGGGAACCTACGCCTCGCCGACCTGCGCGAACTCGGCCGCCGTTTCCCACCCCCAGCCCACCCCGTCGACCTCACCGACACGGCCTTGAAAGCGATCTGCGACCGCAACGGATGGCTGCTGGGAACCCCCGACGAACGCCACCACCGCGAAGTCGTCGAACGCGCCCTCCCCGCCGCGATGACCGACGAGGTCCGCACCCGCCTCGCGCACGGCGACGGCACCGCCCTCGCGGACGCGCTGCACCGCGTCGCCCCCTCGGACGTCGACCTCGACGCCCGGACCTTCCGCTGGGACCCGGCCGCCGCCGACGCCACGCAGGTACGGCAGCTCCTCGGTGAAGCCTCCCGCGAAGCCCACGCCCAATTCGCCGGCTGGCCTATAACCCCGCACCCCAGTCGCGCCGTCGCCTTCCTCGTCCGCTTCCCCGACCGCGTGCTCCGCCGAGCACTCGTCGTCGACCCCGAGCGGCTCCGCCTCCCCGCCACACCACGAGCAGGCCCCCACCCGACTCCGCCCTCGCCGCAGGTCAGCTCTGCGGCGCCCCTGGATCGTCCGGAGTCGGCGCCGGTCGACGACATCCGGCGGACACCACCTCGGGCAGCGGTGGACATCACGCCGCTCGAACTGCGGCCCTGGCCAGGGCCGGCACCGCCAGCCCTCTGATCACCACGGCCGACCAGTCGACCGAGCGCAGCCGGCCGCCCTCAGGCCCGCTGGCGATGTCCCGTACGAACATCACCCCTCCGGAAGAAGATCCATGAACCCGACGGCTTCCCCCGACAGCCTCCGACGCCTGCCCCTCGTCCACGACCTGCCCTCCACGGCGCCGTTCTTCGGCATCGGCCGCACCCTCGCCTACGAACTCGCCCAGACAGGGGAGTTCCCCTGCCCGATCCGCCGCTACGGCCGCCTCTACCGCGTGCGGACCGCCGACATCCTCGACACCCTCGGCCTCGACCGACCCGCCTGGGCCGCCTGGCACACCGCACGGCTCCAACGCCTGCCACCCGTCGTCGACCTCCCCAGCGCGGCGAAGCTGTTCACCATCGGCCGCACCCTCGCCTACGACCTGGTCCGCGCCGACGAGTTCCCCTGCCCGGTCCGCCGCTACGGCCGCCTCTACCGCGTCCGCACCATCGACCTGCTCGACGCCCTCGGCCTCAATGCCGCCACGGAAACCCCGCCGCCGTCCCAGAACCGGCGGCAGCCCGCCCCACCGACGGAGATCCGCCCACCGGACCGCCTACCGCCCGGCCGAGCACGGCGATGACCCGGCACACCTCGACAGCGCCGAGCGATGCGTGAACCGCTCACCTACGGCACCCTCACCAACGAAACAGCCCGCATCGCCACCGCAGCCGCCACCCGCCCACCACGACCCAGCGCCCGCCTGAGCGACATCCTCGACCACGCCGACGGCATCGGCCGCCTGTTCGCCACCGCCGGCCGCCACAGCAAACTCCTCGACGCCCCCTTCGGCGGCCGAGGCCGCCTCACGCCCTTCGTCAACCGCCTCGTCACCACCACACTGATCGCCGACCAGCTCTACGCCCAGCCCACCCCCGGCCGCACCCCCTGGCACCGCGCCGCCGACACCCTCGGCGCCGCCCACGACCTGCTCGCCTCCCACATCGACCGCCACGGAGCCCACCAAAGCCTCGACGCCGTCCTCCTCGGCGACCCCGTCGCCGTCCGCGGCGCCATGACCCGACTCACCGACATCACCCTCGCCGCCGCCCTCGGCGCCCGCGCCATCCCACCCCTACTCGCCCCGTTCCAGACGAACGCCCCCGCCGTCATCCCCGCCGCCCAGATCCTCACCCGGCTCGCCGCGCTGGCCAGCCCCATCCGCATGTCCCGCGAACACCTCGACCGCACCGGCGACCACACACTCGACCTGCTCGGCCCGCTCCTCGGCGACCCCGCCGCACCCCCGCTCGAACGCACCATCCACCACCTACGCCGACTGCTCCACCAGCTCAGCCAACCCGACGCCCTCATCAGCCACCAGGCCCTCCTCGCCCTCAGCCACCTCGCACTCGGCATCAGCGACCGCACCCACACCCTCACCCGCCGCGCCGCCACCCTCACCCGCGGCCCCACCCGCGCCCGCCTCGACCGCGCCGGCGAACAGGCCGCGCAGACCGCCCGCACCTGGCGCACCATCCGCACCGCCCTCGGCCAGACCACCTCCCGCGGCATCGACGGCCACCAGCTCCCCGACCTCGTCCGCACCCTCGCCCTCAGCCACCTCGCACTCGGCATCAGCGACCGCACCCACACC
>NZ_FZMO01000318.1 GCF_900197875.1 Frankia canadensis
GCCCCGGCCCCGGCCCGTCGCCTGAGCCGGCATCCCGGGACGGCGGCGTCGGGCGCTCGACCCGTACCGTCACCGGCCCGCGCCGCTGGTCGGCGCCAGTGGCGTCGCGGCGCACCTCGACCGCGCGGGTACCCAGCAGGACGGTGATGCCCTCCGCCTCGAACGCCTCGCGCACCTGCTCGCCGGCGAACTCCTCCTCCCGGGCGAGCAGCCGGGGCGAGCCCTCGACGAGCGTGACCGTCTCGCTGCCGAGCCGGCGGAACGCCTGGGCCAGCTCGACGCCGACCGCCCCGCCGCCGAGCACGACGAGCCGCCTGGGCACCGTGCGGGCGCCCGTCGCGGTGCGGTTGTCCCACGGCTCGGCCTGCGCGAGGCCGGGGATCGGCGGAACGGTCGCCCGGGTCCCGGTCGCCACCACCACGGCCCGTGACGCCGTGAGCAGCCGTTCGGTGCCGTCCGCGGCGGTGACCGCCACCTGCCGCGGCTGGCCGGTCAGCCGGCCCACCCCGCGCACGAGCTCGACGCCCCGGTCGGTCAGCCACGGCACCTGGGAGTCGTCCGCGTACCCGGCGACCATGTCGTCACGACGGGCGAACACCGCGGCGCAGTCCACCGTGCCGGTGACCGCCGCGGCGGCGCCGGGCACCCGACGGGCGGCCGCGAGGATCTCCCCCGGGCGGATCAGCGTCTTGCTCGGGATACACCCCCAGTAGCTGCACTCGCCGCCGACGAGCTCCCGTTCGACGATCGCCACGGCGAGCCCCGCCTGGGCGCAGCGCCCGGCCACGTTCTCCCCCGCCGGCCCCGCGCCGATCACGATGACGTCCACGTTCGAGTTCTGGTCCACGTCCTGTGCCTCCCCGTCCGTCCCGCTGGCACACCCGCCGCGCACCGGCCACGTCCATCCCAGCAGACCACGCGCACCCGCCTCGCCGGCACGCCCCGACACCCACCGCGCGTCGCCATCCCGCGTGTCCGGTGGGGGGTGACCAGAAGCACCTCGCCTGATCGGACGGCCTCGGCGCACCACGGCCGGGACGGCCGGGGGCGGCGGGGAAGAATGGCGGGTGCCGAAGCAGGGCCCGGTCGGCCGTCGGCGCGACCGTCGGCCGGCCGGGCCGCCGAGACGAAGCGAGCGGGGAGACGAGATGCAGCTCGGGATGGTCGGACTCGGCCGGATGGGCGCCAACCTGGTGCGCCGGCTGATCCAGGGCGGCCACGAGTGCGTGGTCTACGACGTGAACCCGAAGGCCATCGAGGCGCTGGAGGCCGAGGGCGCGACGGGAGCGCGGACGCTGGCCGAGTTCGCCGCGGCACTGCGCCCGCCCCGGACCGCCTGGATCATGGTCCCGGCCGGCCTGACCGGCCAGACCGTGGACGACCTCGCCACCCACTTCGCGGGCGACGACGTCATCATCGACGGCGGGAACTCGTACTACCGCGACGACATCCACCGCGCCCGCGACCTCGCCGCGGCCGGCATCCACTACGTGGACGTCGGCACCTCCGGCGGCGTGTTCGGCCTGGAGCGCGGCTTCTGCCTGATGATCGGCGGCGAGGCAGAGGTCGTCGGCCGGCTGGAACCGCTGTTCGAGACGATCGCGCCGGGCATCGGCTCGATCCCCCGCACGCCGGGCCGTTCCGGCGAGCCGGCGCAGGCCGAGAAGGGCTACCTGCACTGCGGTCCCAACGGCGCCGGGCACTTCGTGAAGATGGTCCACAACGGCATCGAGTACGGCATGATGGCCGCGTTCGCCGAGGGCCTCGCCGTCCTCGACAAGGCGAACATCGGCCGGGAGGCCGCCGAGCACAACGCCGAGACGGCCCCGCTGGGCGACCCGGAGTACTACCAGTACGACCTCGACACCGCCGCCATCGCCGAGGTCTGGCGCCGCGGCAGCGTCGTCAGCTCCTGGCTGCTCGACCTCACCGCGACCGCCCTGCACGAGGATCCGGCGCTCGCCGAGTTCGGCGGCCGGGTCTCCGACTCGGGCGAGGGCCGCTGGACGGTGCTCGCCGCCGTCGAGGAGGGCGTGCCGGCGCACGTGCTCACCGCCTCGCTGTACGAGCGGTTCAGCTCGCGCGGCGAGGGCCTGTTCGCCGACAAGCTGCTCTCCGCGATGCGCAAGCAGTTCGGCGGCCACGCCGAGCAGCACAAGGCCTGACCGCGCGGGGCCCGGCCGCGGCCGTCAGACGTCGGCGCCGAGGTCGGCGGCACCCCCCATGATGATCATGGGGTGGGCGGCCGGGTCCAGCCAGCGCATCACCGAGACCAACTGGTCCTGCAGCAGGGCGACGCAGCCGCGGGTCGGCGACTGGTGGTCGACGTGCAGCCAGATGTCGCCGCCGACGCCCGCGCCGAGCGGGCGGGCCGGGTCGGACGGCGGACGGCCCGCCAGGCGGTTGTAGTCAATGGCGACGACGTAGTTGAACGCGTCGGCCAGCGGCTCCCCCTGCGGCGCCGCGGTCTGGTAGAAGGACGGCCGGTACTCGTACGGCATACCGGTACCTGGGTCCGGCAGCCGCCCGCCGGCGGCCGTCAGCGAGAAGACCCCGATGGGGCTGCGAAGATCGCCCTCGTGGTGGCTGGTGGTCCAGCCGTTGGCGCCGTTGCGGCCCGTCATCGGCGCGCCGAACGCCGCCCAGGGCGCGTCCGGGGTCGCCCGCCGCCACAGAGTCACGGTGTTGGTGTTCGTGTCGCGGTCGCCGCCGGTGACGACGATGGCCTGCAACGCCTCGCGGGGAACCCGCGCCATCATCACGGAGCCGATGCCCGGGATGGCTCCGTCCTCCTCGAGCCCACCGGCGCTGCCGGCCACCCGGTTCGGCCGCACAGGGCTCGGGGCCGCGGTGGCCGGAGAACCGGGGGCGGCGGACGGGCCCGCACCGGCCGCGGGCGTGCCGGCGTCGGGCGTGCCGGCGCCGGACACCGAGGAGGAGGACGAACCGTCACCGCCGGCGCTGGCACTGGTGACATGCAGGGCGCCGGCGGCACCGACGACCAGGGTCACGCCCGCGGCCGCGACACCGACGGCGACCGACCGGCCTGACCGGCCCCGCGCCGAACCCCGGTTCGCGGCCGTGGCGGGTCGTTTCCTGCGGCGGTGATCAGCCATGTCTCCGTTTCCGGGACGGACGCCGCGGGCGGGGCGGCGTCACACTGTCGACGTCGTGGCCTGCCGGTGACCGCCCCCGCACCGCCAGGGTGCGACCATGACGCACCAGGCATCACGATACGTATCTCCCTCTCGGCGGGTGCGGGGTACCCCAGCGCTCCGCCCCCGGCACCGCGACCGAATGTGGACACTCCACGCATCCACCCGGATGCGAGACGCGAGGACTCGGGGCTGTCGGCCCTCACCCAGCACAGCCGATCACATCCGACATATCCGAAATGCCGACCTAGTGGGCACGATCCGCATCGAATGGCGCGCGGAGGGTGATAGGCTCTCGACCGCATTCATCGACGGATGACCTGCCCGGACGAGTGGGGCATGGCGCGCGGGAGGCCGGCGGATCGTGCTTGACGGCTTCCAGTTCCACCGCATCCTGAGCGCGCCCCGGCGTCCCGAGGCGGGCGACCGGCCCGATCCCGTTCCCGCCGCCCTGTTCGCCGCGCTCGTCGGCGCCCACGCGGAGCTGTCCTCGCTCGACGCCGGACCGGCCGCGCCCGGCCTCGGCCCGGCATCGCCCGGCATCGCCGTCGCCTGGCTGCGCGGTCCCGGCGAGCACCACATCCACTTCCTCGCCGGGGGGCGGCCCTACTTCCCCCCGAGCCCGGCCGCCGGCCGACCACGGATCTGGCGAGGGCC
>NZ_FZMO01000301.1 GCF_900197875.1 Frankia canadensis
GACCGGGGGCACGGGGGGCGGTGTGGCGGGGCAGGCACGGACTCGTCTCCTCGTCGGCGGCGGGCTACGCCTCTGATGAAAACGATTTCCGATACGTCTGTCAATAAGTGACATCGCTACGGCGTGATCGCCGGCTGCTGCTGGGTGACGCAGTGCACCCCGCCGCCGTTCGCGAAGAGCACCCGGGCGTCCACCGGCTCGATCCGCCGTCCCGGATACAGCCTGGCAAGCAGGCCGAGGGCCTCGACGTCCCGCGGGTCGTCGAAGACGCCGGCGACGACGAACCCGTTGCCGACGTAGTGGTTCAGGTACGAGTAGCCGGCCGCCCCCCCGTCGACCTCCAGCACCGTGGGCGCGGCGATCTCCACGACCTCCAGCGGCCGCCCGGTGGCGTCCCGGCCAGCCCGCAGCACCGCGGCGAGCTCCTTCATGGGCACATGATCAGGATGATCCGGGTCGGGCTGGGCGTGCGCCGCGACGAGGCCGGGCCGGACGAACGCCGCGACCATGTCGACGTGGCCGCGGGTGCCGTACCGGTCGTAGTCGCGGGTGAGGCCCCGCGGCAGCCACACGGCCCGGGTCGTGCCGAGCTGGGCGTGCAGTTCGGCCTCCACCCGGGCCCGGTCCCAGCCCGGGTTGCGGTGCGGGTCGAGCTGCACGGTCTCGGTGAGCAGCACCGTTCCGGCACCGTCCACGGCGAGGCCGCCGCCCTCGTTGGTCAGCGTCGAGGAGCGCACCCGTGCGCCCGCCCGTGCCGCGACGGCGCCCGCGAGCGCGCGGTCGGCGTCCCAGCACGCCCAGTCCTGGGCGCCCCAGCCGTTGAACACCCAGTCGACCGCGCCCAGCCGGTCGCCGCCGTCGACGGTGAACGTCGGGCCGGTGTCGCGGGCCCACGCGTCGTCGAGGGGCTGCTCGACGACGGTCACCGCGGGTGGCACCAGCCGGCGCGCGGCCGCGGCGGCCCGGCCCGGGCCGGCGAGCAGGATGACCGGCTCGTAACGGCTGATCGTGGTGGCCACCTCGGCCCAGGCGGCGCGCGCGGCCTCGAGACCGGGCGAGCCCTCGGCGCCGAAGGTGGCGTTCGGCGGCGGGAAGGCCATCCAGGTCCGGCGGTGCGGCTCCCACTCCGCCGGCATCCGGCGGCCGGCGGGCAGGGTGCTCATCCCGCCATCATCGCAGGCCCGGCGCACACGACCGGTCACGTACGGCTCCGACGCCGCCGCCGCGGGCGTGAGACCATCGGAGCATGCTGACGATCACCAGCGTCGGCGCCCCGGGATCGCCCGCCCGGGTCTCGCCGCCGACACGTGCGCCACTGCGCATCGCCGCCGTGCAGCACCGCTGGCATCCGGATCCGGCCGAGCACGTCGCCGCGCTGCGCGATGGTGCCGTCGAAGCGGCGCGGCTCGGCGCCCGGCTGGTCTGCTTCCAGGAGCTGACGCTGTCGCGGTACTTCGCGGACACGCCGCCACCCGCCGGCGCCGGGGTGCCCGCCGCGCTCGCCGAGAGCGTCGACGACGGCCCCACCCGCCGGCTCGCCGCCAGTCTCGCCGGCGAACTCGGCATCGCCGTGCACATGTCGCTCTACGAACGGCCCGAGGGCGGGCGGGCCGACGGTGAGGGGCCGCACGGTGAGGCGCGGGACGGTGAGGGGCCCGATGGCCTCGGGTTCAACACCGCGATCGTCGTCGGACCGGACGGCACGCTGCTCGCCCGGACCCGCAAGCTACACATTCCGGTCACCGCGGGCTACCACGAGGACCGCTACTTCCGCCCCGGGCCGGCGGGGCCGGGCAGTTTCCCGGTCGTCGCGCTGGAGCAGGGGCGGCTCGGCTTCCCCACCTGCTGGGACCAGTGGTTCCCGGAGCTCGCCCGGGCCTACTCGCTGGCCGGCGCCGACGTGCTCGTCTACCCGACCGCGATCGGTTCGGAACCGGACCATCCCGGTTTCGACACCGAGCCGCTGTGGCACCGTGTGATCGTCGCCAACGGGATCGCGAACGGCCTGTTCATGGTCGCCGTGAACCGCATCGGCACCGAGGGGGCGCTCACGTTCTATGGCAGCTCGTTCATCAGCGACCCGTACGGGCGCGTGCTGGTCCGGGCGCCGCGCGACCGCCCGGCCGTGCTGGTCGCCGATCTCGATCTCGACCAGCGGCGGGACTGGCTCACGCTGTTCCCGTTCCTGACGACCCGTCGCCCTGACGCGTATGGCCCGCTGGTCGGCGGTGAGGCCGCCGCCGTCGCCGGTCAGCCGCCGCCGGCCAGGGCGGCCAGCGCGCGGGCGTAGCGGGCCGCGCAGTACGGCGTGGGGTGGACGAAGTCCGCGATGCAGCGGTGGCCGTCCAGTGTGGTGGTGAACGTCATCGCCGGGTGGATCGACCGCGCGGCGCGGTCCGAGTAGCGCACCTCGTCCGGGAACGAGGCGGCGAGCTGGCGGTAGAGGTCGTTGAGCCGCGCGCTGCCGAGCATCCAGCCGCCGCGCGCGGAGTCCGGCGAGGTCCAGTCGACCTGCCGGCCGTCGCTGTTGAACGACGACGGCAGCGCCGCCGCCAGCACGATCCGCCGCACCCCGTGCGCCAGGTACCAGCGGATCTGCGCGGTGAGTTCGGCCCGGTAGTCGGCGACGAGCGCGGTGCCGATCAGCAGGCGCGGATTGTTGCCGTTCCAGTTCAGGATCACGGTGCGTGGCCGGCCGGCGGCCGCGAAGTCGTCCGGGAGTAACGGCGAGGTGGTGCCGGCGTACACGTCGGGGGCCAGGCCGGGATAACCGACGAGACGCACCGGCGCCGTGTCCGCCGCCCGCGACGCGACCGCCACCACCGAGTCGCCGACGACCAGGGCCGGCCCCGGGCCGCCGCCGGGACGCGGGCCACGGACGGCGAGGATCGCCGCGACCAGCAGCGCCGCCACCACCGCGACCGTCAGCCATGAGCGGGCGCCGGTCGTGGGCCCGTCGGGGCCGCCCCGGCCCGGTGCCCGGCCCCTGTGTCGCAGCGCCCCAGCCATCGGATCGCGCCGCGCGGGGTGGCCGGAAGACACGCCGTCTGGATACCCGGAGCCGTCCCGACAAACCGGCACAGCGTCCGGACCGGCACAGAGCGTCCACACCAGCACGGCGTCCGAACCAGCACGGCGTCCGAACCAGCACGGCCCGTTCGGAGTCGGCGCGCCTCAGTGTCCCTGGTGGGTGCGCCGCGCGTTCAGGGCGGCGACGGTCGGGACGAGATCGCCGATGGTGGTGAAGTCGGTCGCGAGGAAGGTCGGGGCGGCCCGCGTCCTGGGGCACTGGCGTAGGTGGGCCAGCAGGGACGGCGCCCGGTTCACGGCGTCGGCGTAGGTCCGTCCGGGGCCGTCGCCCTCGATCCAGTGGTTGACCAGCAGCATCGGGGCGTGCGGTGAGCCGCGGCCGACGCGGCAGGTGAACGCGGATGCGGTCGGCACGTCGAAGGGCGTGTCCGCGCCATACCGGAAGAACCGGCGATACCAGGTGCCGGGCACGTCGGCGTTCTCGGCGAAGACCACGAGCCGCCGGTCCGTGGCGACCAGGTGCCCCAGCGTCGGCCACCGGCCGTGCGGGTTCGTCGGTGGCGTGAGGAGATGCCGGGTCAGCCCCACCCGGCGGAACGCCGCGATCACCTCGCCGGGAGGCACGGAGTCCTGCAGCATCAGCGTCACGACCTCGGACGGGTTGCGTTCCAGCCAGTCGCCGACGGACCGCAGCGCCACGTCCAGGTTCAGCGAGCCGAACTGGCAGACGCTGTGGCACAGCCAGAGCCCGGGCCGCGCGGAGCGGGCGCCGCGGGCCAGCGGCGCGAGCGCCTCGCGTTCCCGCGGGCTCAGACCCGCCAGGAACGTCCGCACCTGCGTCGGTGTCGTCCAGTGCTGCACGTCGAGCAGCAGGGCCCGCACGCCGGTGTCGAGCTGGCCGACGAGATCGGGGTCCTGGGTGGCGCCGACGAAGTCGGCCGCGCTCGACGCCATGGCGTTGTGGCTGGCCGCGTACACCGCCTGGTCGTAGCGCAGCGTGCACAGCGCACGGCTGCCGTTGCAGCTCGCGGCCTCGGCGCCGCGCAGCCGGGCGGGCGTCGCCAGCCACCCGCAGCTGAACAGCACGGCGGCGGCCATGGTGAAGCCGAGCACGCGCCGCCGGGCGATCGGCCGCGGCACCCCCCGGACGAGCAGCGCGCCGAGGCCGGCGACGCCGCCCACGATCATCACCGCGGCGGCCAGTTCCGTCCAGACGGCGCGAATGCCGCCGACGAGACTGCCCTGCAGGTCGCCGACCAGCTCGCGCAACCGCGGCGGCACCGTTGGATAGGCGTCGAGGACACCCGCCGCCGGATCGCCGACCACCCGCGGCAGCGCCAGCCCGGCAAGCAGCGCCAGCAGCCCTCCGGCCAGCATCGTGGCGGCGACCAGCAGCAGGGCGTCCGCGCGCCCGCGCCGAGCGGCCCGGGTGGCGAGCAGCACGACCACGACCGCGAGCGTCGCCAGCAGCACGCTCACCGTCAGGGAACCGGCGCGGCCCAGGCCGTGCAGCGCACGCAGCAGGCCGGTGCCGGCCGACTCGTGCGCGCGGGCCAGCGGCGCGCCGAGGTCGAGCTGATCGCCGGCCACCCGTCGGCGCAGGTCGGCGAGGGCCGCCTCGTCACCGGAGAACAGCAACGGCCCCACCACGGCCAGCGCGGCCGCGAGTTTTCCCTGTCGCAGCAGCCCGAGAACCTGGTCGTGGACACGGCCACGGTCCGCGGGGGGCAGGCGGGCGAGCAGGACCGCGCCGACCCGGGCCGCCTGCCGGTCGGTGAGATCGGTGGCGGGGATGCCTGCCGGCCGGCGCCCCTGGGCCATCTGGTCGAGGCCGGCGATCAGGACCTGGGTGACGGACGCGACGTCGTGGACCTGGAAGGTCGGCGTTCCGGACAGTTCGCCCGCCAGGTAGATGGTCGCCAGTTTCGCGATGGCGACGAACAGCGGGCGCAGGTCGACGCTGAGCGTGAGCTCGGGGCGCGTTCCACCGAGGTAGCCGGCGATCTGGCCGCTCAGGGTGTCCACCGCGCCGCGTACCGCCGGCTCGGGGGCGACGATCCGCAGGTTGTCGACGACGAACGCGGGCGGAACGGGCAGCCCGGCGAGCAGGTCGCGGGTCACGCCCGCGACCGCCGGATCGGCGAGGACCTGGTCGTAGAGCCGGCGGTAGAGATCCGTTTCGTCGACGGCCTGCCGGTAGTAGGCGGCCCGCTGCACCGTGAGGTTCGTCGTCAGGACGGCGATCGCACCCGGCCAGCACAGCATCGCGGTGACCAGCGCGAGGGCGATCCCGATCCGCGCCCGGCGCCCGAGGGCTCCACCGGGCCCACCGCCGGCCGCCCTGCCTGAGCCCTCGCTCACCCTGCTCGGGCCGCCAGGCGTCCTGCCCGGACCGCCGCCAGCCCCGGCCGTGTCCACGTTGAGGTTGTCGCCCGCGGGCCGCGGCGCGGACGCGGCCGATCCCGGGCGCACGGCAGGGTCGACGGGACGGCGCACCGTTCGGGAATGCCCGCCCGGGATCGTCCCGATGCCCCGATGCCGCGCAGCTCACCTCCGCCGGGCGCGGGAAGGGCCCGTGACCCGCCCGGCGCGCGGCGCCGGGGAGGGTCAGTCCGGGTCGTAGGCGAGGTTCGGGCGTAGCCAGCGCTCGATCTCGGCGACCTCGAGGCCGCGCCGGCGGGCGTAGTCCTCGACCTGGTCCCGGCCGATCCGGCCGACGGTGAAGTACGTCGAGTCCGGGTGGCCGAAGATCAGCCCGCTGACCGCGGAGGCCGGGGTCATCGCGAACGACTCGGTCAGCCCGAGGCCGGCCGAACCGGCGTCGAGCAGATCGAACAGGGCCTTCTTCTCGCTGTGGTCGGGGCTCGCGGGATAGCCGAAGGCCGGCCGGATGCCGCGGAAGCGCTCGGCGTGCAGATCCTCGAGGCTCGGTTCGGCGTCCGGCTCGAACCAGTCCCGCCGCGCGGCGAGGTGGACGTACTCGGCGAACGCCTCGGCGAGCCGGTCGGCCAGCGCCTTCACCATGATCGACCGGTAGTCGTCCTGGTTCTCCTCGAAACCGGTGGCCAGTACGTCCGCACCGTGGATGGCCACCGCGAAGGCGCCCAGGTGGTCGCCGGTGGGCGCCACGTAGTCGGCGAGGCCGCGGTTGGGCCGGCCGGTGGGCTTCTGCGTCTGCTGGCGCAGCATCGGCAGCCGCAGCCGGCCACCGACCGTGCCGGGCACCGCGTCCCCGGCCTCGAGCACCAGGTCGTCGCCCTCGGCGGCGGCGGGCCAGAACCCGTATGCGCCCTTCGCCTGCAGGCTGCCGTCCTTGATGATCTGGTCGAGCAGCACGTTCGCCTCGTCGTACAGCTCGCGGGCGACCGGCTGGTCGAGGATCGCCGGGAACTTGCCCTTGAGCTCCCAGGCCAGGAAGAAGAACTGCCAGTCGATCATCTCGCGCAGCGCCGCCAGGTCGGGCGTGACCGCGCGCCGGCCGGTGAACGCGGGCACCGGCAGGTCGCCGAAGTCGACCCGCTCCCGGTTCTCCCGGGCCTGCTCCAGGCTGAGCAGCGGCTGTGACCGCCGGTTCTCGTGCTGCTCGCGCAGCCGCTCCTGCTCCTCGCGGTTGCGCACGTCGAGCTGCTCGGCCCGCACCGGATCGAGCAGGTCCGAGACCACCCCGACCACGCGGGAGGCGTCCAGCACGTGGACGGTGACCGCCTCGTAGGCGGGCGCGATGCGCACGGCGGTGTGCTGGCGTGACGTGGTCGCCCCGCCGATCAGCAGCGGCAGCCGCAGCCCGCGGCGCTGCATCTCGGCGGCGACCGCGACCATCTCATCGAGCGACGGCGTGATCAGGCCGGACAGGCCGATCGCGTCCGCCTTCTCGGCGATCGCGGTGTCCAGGATGACCTTGGCCGGGACCATGACGCCGAGGTCGATGACCTCGTAGTTGTTGCAACCGAGCACGACCCCGACGATGTTCTTGCCGATGTCGTGCACGTCGCCTTTCACGGTGGCGAGCACGATCTTGCCGTTGCCCCGCGGGCCCGACGCCGCCGCGTCCGCCGCCGCGATGTCCGCGTCCGCCTCTGCCTCGGTGGCGTCGGGATCGGCCGCCCGGGCGGCAGCGGCGGCGGCGGCCTGCTCGGCGAGCAGCGCCTTCTCCGCCTCCATGAACGGCTCCAGGTAGGCGACGGAGCGCTTCATCACGCGGGCGCTCTTCACGACCTGCGGCAGGAACATCTTGCCCGAGCCGAACAGATCGCCGACGATCTTCATGCCGTCCATGAGCGGACCCTCGATGACGTCGAGGGGCCGGGCGGCGCTCGCCCGCGCCTCCTCCGTGTCGTCCTCGATGAAGTCGACGATGCCGTGCACCAGCGCGTGCGAGAGCCGCGCCGCGACCGGCGCCTCGCGCCAGGACAGGTCGACGACCCGCTGGGTGCCCGCGCCGCGGACCGTGTCGGCGAAGGCGACGAGCCGGTCGGTGGCGTCCTCACGCCGGTCGAACAGCACGTCCTCGACGAGTTCGAGCAGCTCGGCCGGGATGTCCTCGTAGACGGCGAGCTGCCCGGCGTTGACGATGCCCATGTCGAGGCCGGCGCGCACCGCGTGCAGCAGGAACGCCGAGTGCATCGCCTCGCGGACGACGTCGTTGCCGCGGAAGGAGAACGACAGGTTCGAGATGCCGCCGCTGATCCGCACGCCCGGGCAGCGCTGCTTGATCAGCGGCAGCGCGTCGATGAACGCCTTGGCGTAGCCGTTGTGCTCGGCGATGCCGGTGGCGACCGCCAGCACGTTCGGGTCGAAGATGATGTCCTCGGGCGCGAAGCCGATCCGCTGGGTGAGCAGGTCGTAGGCGCGGCCGCAGATCGCCACCTTGCGCTCGGTGGTGTCGGCCTGGCCCTGCTCGTCGAACGCCATGACGACGACGCCGGCGCCGAACGACTGGATCTGCCGGGCTTGCCCGAGGAAGACCTCCTCGCCCTCCTTGAGGCTGATCGAGTTGACCACGCCCTTGCCCTGCACGCAGCGCAGCCCCGCCTCCAGCACGCTCCACCGCGAGCTGTCGACCATGATCGGGATGCGGGCGACCTCCGGCTCGGTGGCGAGCAGGTTGAGGAAGGTCGTCATCGCCCGCTCGCTGTCGAGCAGGTCGGCGTCCATGTTGACGTCGAGCAGGTTCGCCCCGCCGCGCACCTGCTCGAGGGCGACGTCGATCGCGGCCTGGTAGTCGTCGGCCTCGACGAGCCGGCGGAACCGGGCCGAACCGGTGACGTTCGTCCGCTCGCCGATCATGACGAAGCCGGTGTCCGCGCCGATCTCGAACGTCTCCAGGCCGCTGAACCTGGTCCGCGCCGGCGGCGCCGGGACCTGGCGGGGCGGCAGGCCACCGACGGCGGCGGCGATGCGGGCGATGTGGGCGGGTGTCGTCCCGCAGCAGCCACCGGCGATGTTGACCAGGCCCTCTGCGGCGAACTCGCCGATCAGCCGGCCGGCCTCCTCGGGGGTCTGGTCGTAGCCGCCGAACGCGTTGGGCAGCCCGGCATTGGGGTGGCAGGCGGTGTGGGTGTCCGCGAGGCGGGCCAGCGCCTCGATGTGCGGGCGCATCTCCTCCGCGCCGAGCGAGCAGTTCACCCCGACGACCAGGGGGTGCGCGTGCGCGATCGACGTCCAGAACGCCTCGACCGTCTGCCCGGACAGCGTCCGCCCGGACAGGTCGACGATCGTCACCGAGATCCACAGCGGCAGGTGGGGGGCGACCTCGCGGGCGGCGGCGATCGCGGCCTTGGCGTTCAGCGTGTCGAAGATCGTCTCGATGAGCAGCAGGTCGACGCCGCCGTCGGCGAGCGCCTGGATCTGCTCGGCGTACGCGGCGCGGACCTGCTCGAAGGTCACCGCCCGGTACGCCGGGTCCTCGACCCGTGGCGACAGCGACAGCGTGACGTTGAGCGGGCCGATGGAGCCCGCGACGAACCGTCCGCCGGCCTCGTCCGCGGCCTGCCGGGCGAGCCGCGCGCCGCGCAGGTTCATCTCCCGGACCAGCGACTCCAGACCGTAGTCGGCCTGGCCGATGCTGGTCGCGGTGAACGTGTTGGTGGTGGTGATGTCGGCGCCGGCGGCAAGATACTGGCGGTGGACGTCGAGGATGACGTCGGGCCGGGTGAGGTTGAGCAGGTCCGGGTCGCCGGTGACGTCCTTCGGGTGATCCCGCAGCGAGTCGAGCTGGTAGTCGGCCGGGGTGAGCCCCGCGTTCTGCAGCATGGTGCCCCAGGCCCCGTCGAGGACGACCACCCGCTGGGACAGCAGCTCCCGCAGCTCCTCGGCGCTGTCCCGCGTACCCGACCGGATCGTCGACCCCTCGCCGACGGACCCTTCCTGGACGGACGTGGCACCGGCCATGCGACACCTCCCTGTCGTGGGAGGCGCCCTTTCGGAGTGGTACGGGCCGAGCGTGGCGGACCTGGGCCCGTTGCAGCGCCTCTCGACCTGAGGGCCACGATACCGTGCTCGAATGATCACTTCGTCCCCGCGCGGCGGTGACGCGGCTCGCGACCGCTTCCCGGCCTCTGGCCGGGAAGCGGCTGCCAGGCTTACGGGTGCTGGCTACTCCCGGACGCCGCTGGCTCGCAAACTCGGCGTGAAGCCGGGCCACCGACTCGTGCTCGCCGCCGCACCCCCCGGTTGGACCGTCCCGGAGCTCCCCGGCGACGTCCGTCCAGTCCTCCTGCCGCTGCCCACGTCCGACGCGCTACCCGCCGACGCGGCCACAGCCGTGGACGTGTGCGTGGCCTTCTGCCGGGAGCCGGTGGACGTGCACGCAGCCGTCGCGGCCTTCGCGGAGCCGATCCGGCCGGCGGGCGCCCTGTGGATCGCCTGGCCGAGGAAGGCGGCCGGGCACCGCAGCGACGTCACCGAGAACCTCGTGCGCGAGGTCGCGCTGCCCCGCGGCCTGGTCGACAACAAGGTCGCCGCGCTCGACGAGAACTGGTCCGGTCTCCGCGTCGTCTGGCGTCGCGAACTGCGCTGACAGTCGGCTCAGCCCGGCGGGTCGGCGCGGACGCCGGCCAGGTGGGACACCGAGTTGAACTCGGCGAGCGCGAGTCGGTCGCCGTCCCGGGCGAAGCGGGTGATGCCGGCGTTGCGCACGCCGCCAGCGGCACTGATTCGGTCCAGATCGGCCCAGGACAGCCCCTCGACGAGCTGGCGCAGCACGACGACGACCGCGTCGTGGGCGACGACGAGCACGCGCCGGCCGGCATGCTCCGCGTGCAGGTCGGCCAGCAGGGAGCCGAGCCGGTCGGCCATGTCGGGGAAGTTCTCGCCACCGGGCGGCCGGTACAGCCACGTCCCCGTGGAGCGCCAGCGCGACAGCTCCGCGGGGAAGAGGGTCTCGATGGCGCGCTGGGTCAGCATCTCCAGCTCGCCCAGCAGCCGGTCGACGAGCCGGTCGTCGAAACGCGGCGCGGGCAGCGTCCGGCCGGCGTTGGCGGCGGCCTCGGCGGCGATCTCATAGGTGTGCCGGGCGCGCAGATAGGGGGAGCAGACGACGACCTCCGGCGGGGCCACGATCGGTGGCTCGGCGGCCAGCGCGCGGCCGAGCGCGGACGCCTGAGCCCGGCCGAGGGCCGTCAGCCTGACGTCCGCGTCCCGGCTGCCGATGCCCGCGTCCAGAAGTCCCGCCGCCCGCGCCGCCGGGAAGGCGACGTTCGACTCGCTCTGCCCGTGTCGCACCGCTGTCAGTTCCGTGATCAGCGCCGCTCACCCCTCGTGGACCGTCCCATGCGCCGTGTGCCGGAACCGACGATGCCACGCCGACCCGGCGGGCCGTGGCCGCGGGCGCGCCCGCGTGACGAGGATCCGATCTGATCGGAATGTCAGTCCCTCGGCCCCGAGCGATGGTCGCCCTGGTCGGCGGGCCGGCGGAAGGCGTCGAGGATGAGCTGAGTGACCGGTGGCGGGATTCGGCGTCGCGCTGGCCCGTCTCGGCCAGCCGCCGGGCGCAGCCGCTGATCATCGTGCGCAGGTCGCCCGGGCGGACGCGACCCGCGCCATTCCCGCCTTCTGCGCCCGCACCACGACCTGATCGACGATCTCCGTCACCTCCGCGCCGCAGTCCCGCATTCCGGGCAGGGCGTCCGGGCGCAGGAAGTCCTGGGCGAGCTGGTTCGACATGATCCGCTCGAACCAGCCGTCGATCAGCCGCTCGAAGCCGCACCTCGGATCGGGATCGGCCAGCGTCGAGGTGGCGAGGTTCCTGAACCAGCGAAGCTGATACGCGACCACCGCGGACAGCAGATCCTCGCGGCTGGGGAAGTTGCGGTAGACCGTCGCCTTGCCGACGCCGGCGCGGGCGGCCACGTCCGGCACTGTCGCCGCCAGCCCGAGCTCGGCGAAGACATCGACCGCGGCCTGGACGACCCGCTCATGGTTGCGCCGCGCATCCGAACGGCGCCTGTCGGCCGCGGCCACCCGCCCATTCCGGCACATCCAGGATGGACATGGGCGGAAGCGGCGGCGCGGGTCACGTGCCCAGAGAAGCGGATCGATCGCCGTGCCGGGCCGGGGCGGCGGGGTCGAGCGGCGCCTCCAGGTGGCGGCGCATCCGGTGCCGGGCAAGCCCCAGATCGCCGTCGATGATGGCCTCGAGGATCCCGCGATGGGCGGCCCGCACGTCATGCACCGCCGCGCCTCGCTGCCCGGTGGAGACGCCCCGGCCAGCCGGGCCGCCCTGCCCGTTGTGCGCGCCTTGCCCGTTGTGCGCGCCCTGCTCGTTGCGCGCGTCGTGCCCGCTCCGCTCGGCCGGGCCGCCCTGGCCGCCCTGGCCGACCGGGCGTCCGCGCACCGCGGAATTCCCGTTCGCGGCCGGACTCCGGAGGGTCACCGAGCCTTCGCCCTGGGCGGCCGAAGCACGGCGGACCGCCCCATGGGGCGACCAGGGGACCGGGGCCGCGGGTGGTTCGAGATGCCGTGGCCAGATCTCCGTGAGTACATGGACGAAGGACAGCAGCGCCTCGTTGCCGGTAAGCCGGGCCAGCTCGAGGTGGCAGTGGTGCCCGTGGCGCGTGCTGATGGCGGCCGCCGACGGGTCGCCGCCGGCGGCGAGCATGATCGAGAGCCGCTCGACCAGCGCCGCGTCCCGGATCTCCACCAGGATGTCGACGCAGCCGATCTCCAGGGCGTCGCGCACGATCCGCAGGTCCTCGGCGCTGGCGCGGCTGTATTCCAGGTAGAGGGCGGTCGCCTCGATCGTCGCGGCCGGGTCCGGCTGGCCAACGACCAGGCCGCCGCCGGGGCCGCGACGCATCCGGGCCACCGAGTGGTATTCGAGCAGGCGGACGGCCTCGCGAAGCACCGACCGGCTCACCCCGTAGCGGACCAGTAGCTCGCTCTCCGAGCCGATGACGGAACCGGCCACGAGACCCGCGCGGCTGACGTCGTCATGGATACGCCCGGCGACCGTCTCGGCGAGCTTGCCGGGCGCCATGTCGCCGGCGCCGGCCCCGACCGAGCGCAGGCCCGGCCCGGAGGAGCGGACCGGCCGGGCGGGACCACCGGCCGACCGCGAGGCCATCCACTGGTGCATGGACCGCAGATGCTCGGTCGCGAGGTGCTCGGAGCGGGCGGCGTCCCCGCCGATCACGGCCTCGGCGATCGCCGCGTGGTCGCGGTTCACCTCGCCGAGGATCTCCGCCCGCCGCTGCGGCGACAGCGCCTGGCGGCTGGCGTCGTAGTCGTTGGCGGCGTAGCGCCGGGTCAGCGAGTCGAGGACGTCGACGAACAGGACGAGCACCGGATTCCCGGTGGCCGCCGCGATGGCGTGGTGCAGGTGATGGTGGGCACCGAGCTCGGTCGGATCCTCGTCTGCCTGGCGGCTGATTATGTCGCGCAGGTCGCGGATGCCGTCCTCGGTGATGCGAGCCGGGGCGAGGGCGGCGGCCAGCGACTCGACGATGTGGCGGGCGCGCAGGATCGACTCGATCGTCACCCCGACCCGCTCCAGGTAGACGCCGAGCGCGGTGGCGACCGCCGCCTCATCCGGGGCGCGCACCACGAGCCCGCCGGCCGGCCCGCGCCGCGTCGTCGCCACCTGGTGGTGCTCGACGATCCGCACCGCCTCGCGGAAGACCGCGCGGCTGACCCCGTACCGCTCGATCAGCGCCTGCTCGGAGCCGAGCACGGCGCCGACCGGCCAGCCCGCGCCGATGATGTCGTCCTCGATCCGCCGGGCCACCTGGGTCGCGAGCTTGTCGCCGAAGCCCGCCAACGGGCCGGAATTTCTGACACTGATTGCCGATGGCGGTCGGGCAGCCCCACTTCGGTCCGCGGAGGGCGTCTGCATCAGTCTCCTCCCCAGGACACGAGCCTGCCTGAGATCACGCGACGCGAGCCCCGTGCACGCGCCCTCTGAGCACCCTGCCCGAACAGATCGGACATATTGCACGGCCGGTCGCCGCGAATGGTCAGCACACCTAGGATATTCGTTGCGGATCGCCCCTGGGTGCTCGTGTCGGGAGGCGCTTCCCGTATTCGGTCGACCTGCCGGCGAGGACGTCAAAGATGCGTCCCTCCGCCCGTCTGGCGCGCCACCCACCCGCCAGCACCCGCCGGCCGCCGCCACCCGGACGGAACCAGATGACACTCTATTGGCGTGCGGCCGGTCTTCCGGCCGCCACCTCGCGGACCTCGCCCAAGGTGGCGGCGTCGCCTTGGACGGAAGGTGACGGCGGCCTGTCGTGTGTGGGTAGTGGGACGCGAGTGTCTGGACACCCTGAGCGTTGGGCAAGAATCCATCTCCACCGCCCGCTCGGCCGGTCCTCCTGTCGTGTAGCATGACCTCCAGATCCTGACGGGCTGCCTCCACGGACCCGGCCGGCATCACAACTGAAGATCGCTGTAGCGCATGGTCCCGTGGTGAAGTCTGGAGTTCACGCCGCCCTGTCAAGGCGGAGGTCGCGGGTTCGAATCCCGTCGGGACCGCGTTCGTATGGCCGGAGAAGCCCTCTGTCCTACGACCCCGCAACACGCTGGGGCAGGTAGCTCAGTCGGTACGAGCGTCCGCCTGAAAAGCGGAAGGTCGGCGGTTCGACCCCGCCCCTGCCCACCATCTCTGGCCAGGTGTTTTGCCCCGCAACAGAGATCGTTTAGCGTCTTTCGTAGATCGTTATGTAGCAACGGGTGTAGCAACGCCGACCGCAAACAGGCGGCGGACGGTCACCCGTACACCCTTGCTGACCTGCACAGACGCTTCAGGCAGACCGTCCGCTTCAGAACAACATCGCGGCTGGTAGAGGGGTTATGGGGCAGCGCCCCGCCGCCGACGGCGGCCAAGACCCTGCAGGGTCACGTATCCAGGCTGCGCCAGGTGCTGGAGCCCGGCCGTCGGTCGAACTGGGAGGTCCTCGTCACCTCCGCGCCGGGATACAGCCTTCGGGTCGATCCGCGGCGCCTCGACGTGACGCTGTTCGAGGAGCTTCTCGAACAGGCCCGACCAGTGCTGGCGGCGGGCGCGCCCGAGCTGGCGCTGACGCGACTGCGACGGGCGTCGCGCCTGTGGCGAGGCGCTGCCTACGAGGACGTGGGCGACGCCGAGTTCGTGCTGGTGGAACGGAACCGACTGGCGGAGCTGCGGCTCGCGGCCACGGCCGACCGACTGGACGCGGAGATCGCGATCGGCCGGGCCGCGGAGCTGGTCGGCGAGCTCCGGCGCCTGGTCGCCGAGTATCCGCTGCGGGAGCGGTTCTGGGCCAGGCTGATGGTCGCCCTGCACGAGTCGGGCCGGCAGGCGGAGGCGCTAGATGTCTATCGCGAGGCCCGCGCCCACCTCGTTCGCGAGGTTGGCGTGGAGCCGGGACCCGAACTGCGCGCGCTAGAGTCCGCGATCCTGGCGGAGCAGCCCTGCCCGCCGCGCTACCCGACGCGGCCGCAGCCGCTTCCGGCCAGCCTGGGCGCTGACCGGAACCCGTTGATCGGCCGGGACGTGGAGATGGGCTGGCTACGCGAGGCCTGGCGGCGGGCGCTCGACGACGACGGCGCGGTGGTGGTCATCGAGAGCGAACCGGCATGGGCGCGAGCCGGCTGGTTGCCGAGTTCGCCCGGGAGGTGGCCGGTCAGGGAGCTGCCGTTCTCCTGGCCGACGCCGTCCTGGGCGAGGCTGCACAGGGCGAGATGGACGCCGAGCGTGTCGCGAGCATCACGAGGGAACGCCCGGTGCTGGTCGTGATCGACCGGCCGCACGATCCGGACCTGCCGGATGGGAATGGGAACGGATCCGCCTCCGGCGACGCCTCATCTCGGGGCCCCCTGGCCTGCCCGCGCGATGCGCGGTGGGAGCAGGCGGTCGAGGGTGTGCCCGCCCTTGTCGTCGTCCTCGCCGGGCCTGGCGACGACGGCACCCGCGGTCTGGAGGGACAAAGGGCGTGCGATCACGGCATAGCCGCCCGCCCACACAAGGATCTCCGATCACCCCTCCGTAGCCAACCCGCACCCACTGGGGTGTCTCACACGAGTCTGACAGGGAGGGGCTGGCTTGCCACAAGCTGCAGTATTTCGGTAGCAACGGACACTGCGGCTTCGCTTCGCTGGCTCGCCGCGTCGTCAGTGGGCGCTGAGCCGGACACAGGCCTGTGACCAGCTTCAAGTGCTCGCGCCGTCGCCCGGTTTACCCGTCCGCGCTCGCTCGCACGAACCACAGCCATCGAGGCACGCCGCAGCACATCCGTCACCGAGACCGGGCCCCGTGCACCGTCTCCTCCTGAAGACTCCAGGGGGCCTCGAGCGAGAACGGCTCTCCAGCCGCGATTCTACCGACCACAGCTGGAAGTAGCCGGTGTTCCATCTCGAGAACACGCGCGGAGAGACTGTCTACCGTGTCGTCTGCCAGAACTGGAACATCGGCGTGGGCGATGACAGGACCGGCGTCGTATTCGGCATTGACTACGTGAATAGTGGGGCCGCTGACCCGGACTCCAGATGCAAGTATCGCCTCGTGTACCGCCGACCCGAACATCCCCTGCCCGCCGAACTCGGGAAGCGGAGCTGGGTGAACATTAATGATCTTACCATCGAATCGCGCTAGTGTCCGCGCCTCAAGTTTCCTCAGATACCCGGCTGTGACGACCAGTCCGACGTCGGCATCCTCCAAGGCGGAGCACATCGCGGCGTCGAGTGCGCCCGGATTCGGATGGGTCCTCCGAGATAGATGCAGTGCCGGAATTTCTGTGTCCTTAGCGAACGCGAGTGCCGCCGCCCCGGCGTTGTTGCAGATCGCGAGCACTATTTTAAACCCGGAACTCTCCTGGTTGGAAGTCGCGCGTAGCGCGCGAAGGTTCGAGCCCTGGTGCGACGTCAGAACCGCGACGTTCAGGGTCACAAGAGCACCTCTCATAATTCATCGCGAGCGCGGCGGCCAGGCGGCCGGTAGTGTTATTACAGATTTATCCTACCTCAGCGGCCGACTTGCCGTCCGCCAGCGCTTCGACGGCATAGGCCGTGAGACGGGCGCAGTTGCACAGCGATCTGACATCGATATGACGCATCTGCCGGGGGACTCGGCCAGTTCCGCCAAAACTGACGAAGAATGCCTCATGGTTCACCCCGTAGATGGATTCGTCACCATTCCCCAGTCGTCGCCCCGGCTGTGGTAAGCAGCTGACACCAGGACGTCGATACCCTTGGAGCGAGCCCCCGGAATCACGTCATCACGCAGCCGGGCGAACAGTCTCGGGGGCACAGGGTACCCGCGGCCGTCCCCTGAATGTGGTACAACGAGTGCTTCGGAGGGGGAAACGAGAACTCAGACCGATCTGAACGACTACCGAAGATCCCGTCGATGAATATGACCAAGGCGCTGCTGTTCAACTGTCTAAGGATGTGCGGAACAGTCCGACTGAAATAGCCCATCCGGAAGGTTGTGCTCGCCGTCGGACAGCGTGACCGCACACGGCACGCCCAGATCCATGAGAGCTGCCATCGCATGCAGGGCCGTAATAGCGCCGGCTCGATCGTCGATTGCCTTCGCGGATATGATCATGTCATGCTGTGCAGTCAGCTGTCTGTACACCGCCCGGTCACCCAGTCGGACATCGCCTGCAGCGGAACACATAAGACCGTCACCGGCGATCTCGGCGGCGCCATGCGCCACGACCACTGGACAGCCCCCCGCACTCCGACAAACGTAAGTGGCAGTCGCGTGTCGCGGACTCGGTGTTGCCGTGTCGCCCTCGGGTCATGGCGACGTAGGCCGCCGCGGCGCCGGCGGTGTCCCCGATGGCGACGTGCGCTCGGTCGACGGTCTCTCCATGTGCCCCGTGGACGGTGGTGGCGTAGGCGAGCTCGACGAACCTGGTCGCGTACTCCACCGGGAGCATCCAGTCACGGCTCCGACCGCGCAGGGTCAGGCTGCCGTCGTCGTCGATGCCGGTGACAGTCCAGGTCGGCCGCTTCGCGACCCCGAGGTCGGGGTCGTTGCGGCGGGTGGCGACGCGGTCGCCGAGCACGATCCGTTCGCCGCGTGCGGTCACCATCGAATCGGCCGAATCCGCCGGGTCGCCTGTGGCCGGGTCGGCTTGGCGCTGGTCGCGGATCGCGGCGTTGAGGCTGGCCACGTGCTCGCGGGTTCCGGCGACGACGAGGTCGCCGGCCGCTCCCGCCTCGGCGAGGGCGGCGGTGCGCTCAACGTCGCTGGGGTGGACGACGAGCGACCCGCGGCGATGCAACGCGTCGAACACTGCGGCAGGATCCTCGCCGGTGCGCATGCGCAGGGACAGCGCCGCATAGCCGGGGTCGGAGAACCGGTGCACCGTCTCCAGAGTGACGACCGCCGTGGGATGGGCCCACGCGAGGGCGTGGTCAAGGACGCCGCCGCGTCCGACCGCCGGAAGCTGGTGCCGGTCCCCGACCAGCGCGACCCGAGCGCCGGCCTCGTCGGCGATCGTGAGCAAGGCGCGGGTGGTGTCCTGGTCCAGCATTCCCGCCTCGTCGACCAGCAGCAGATCCCCGGGACGCAGGCAGGTGGCCGGTGCGGTGGTGGCGTCAGGTCGTCGTGCCCAGTGCCCGTCGTCGTCCCAGCGCCAGCCGTGCTGGTGGACCATCCAAGCCGCGGAGCGGCCGTCGGCGCCTGTCTCCGCGGCGGCGACCTCGGCCGCCTTCAACGTCGGCGTCACCACCAACAGCCGGTGCCCCTGCCGTGCCAGCAGCTCTTGGGTCGCCCTCAGCGCTGTGGTCTTCCCGGCACCCGCCGCACCCTCCACCACCACCAACGTGCCGTCAACCGCCAACGTGCCCACGACGGCCGCCTGGGTCGGGTCGATCCGCACTAACCCTCGGCCTTGAAGCCGGACACGCCTGGCGGGCGTCTCGGCGCGGCGGGCGAGGCGACGCACGAGGTCGCCCTCGACCGCGAGGACCTGCGGGGAGGTCAGGGCCCGGACATGCTCGGGCACGTCCGGTGAGGCGAGCAGCCGAACACAGCGCGCGGCGGCCCGAGCCGTGATGTCCTCGGCCAGCTCGATCCGCGCCCCTGGCTCGGCAACCAGGTTGGTCTGGGCCAGCAGGACCTCGACCTTGCCCCGGATGGGAGGCGTCGCCGTCCATCGGCCCCGCATGCTCGACACCGTCCGGGGTCGCCGTGAGCCGCTGCGCGACGCCCGTACCCTCACCGAGGTAGTAGTCGTCCGCCCGTGAGCGGTCACGCTCGACATAGGCCCGGGCAGACTTCGCTGCTTCTCGGTAGAACTTCACACCGCCATGCACGCCGACCACCACCTCAACGACGTCCGTCGAGAACCAACGAACCCCTAGAAATGCCGCGTGGGCCACCCGAACGCGGGCGACCCATCTACGTCCTTCGTAGCATGCGTGCCGCTGGAAAGAGAGCGAGGAGTCGGCAGATTGCTGGGGAGATTGGAGAGATTGTGGAGGCCGTGAATAGCCAATGGTTTCCAGTGAAAGGGAGAGTCGTTGGACGCCGTGGCAGCGTTGGAGAACGCCATCTCGGTCAGTGACACGTGGGCGACGACGCGCGCACGCGTGCGTTCCTCGATCCTGTACGACGCCTATCGACTCGTCATCGCGCGCCGAAACGAGCTCGCGGCCTTGATGAGTCTTGAACTTGGGCGCGCATTGCCAGACAGTCATGGCGAACTGACCTGTGGTGCAGTGTTTCTGCGCTGGTTCGCGGAGGAGGCAGTCAGGATCGGTGGCCGCTAAACCGATTCCCAGGGCGGGGCAGGGCGCGTACTCGTGACGAAGGAGCCTGTCGGTCCGTGCCTGGTAATCACGCCGGTATCAGCGCGTCAACCAGCGAGCTCGCCTCGGTAGTCGGAGCTCATGCCTTCGTGTGAGTTGCTGGTAAACCCGGGGACCAGCTCGAGAGCGCGCGTAAGGGGACGATCCACTGCGGATCGCATGACCAGATCAGCATGGGCGACGCTGCTCACGTCAACGTATGGATTTGGAATTGCAATGCAGCGCAGCCCAGCGGCCTGAGCGGATCTCACGCCATGGGGGGTGTCTTCGATCGCTATCGCAGCAGCGGCGGAAATCCCCAGGCGACGGAGGCAGAGCTGATAGATCGTCCGGCTTGGTTTCGGCAGGTCGACCTCGTCGCCGCATGCGAGCACCTCGAATTTGTCCAAGACATCCACTCTGCCGAGATGCTCGACAAGCCACGCCCTGGGTGACGACGAGGCAACGGCGAGCCTGAGGCCCAGGTCCGAAGCTTCGGCCAGCCATTCACGAATGCCAGCGTTCAGTCCCAGATCGGCGTTGAGTGTCTTGCGCAGGGTCAGACGCCGCTTGTTGCTGATTTCCGCGTTGAATCGGGGTCCGACCGCGTTTGCGAGCTTGGTGAAGCGTTCCTCCGTGATGTCGCCGCCGTGGTTCGCGAAGAAGCTGTCCGGGTCTATTTCGAGGCCCCATGCTGCCCACTCGGAGGCCCAGCTCTGAAGCAGAGTCGTCTCGGTGTCCATCAAGACCCCATCAAAGTCAAAGATCACTGCTTGGAGGGGATCGCCATGCATGGTGGGCCTTCTCATTCGTTCACAGGGAGGAGGCAGACTGAGCGTCGGCCATGATCTGGACAGCGACGCCGACGTCGTCGGTCAGGGTCATGAGATTGACGTCGGTAAGGGCGATGTTCCCGTCCGCCGCCACGCGCTCGTGTAGCCAGTCGAACAATCCAGCCCAATAGGCGACACCCATCAGAACGACAGGAGAAGCGGAGACCTTTCCCGTCTGAACCAGCGTGAGGGCCTCAAACAGCTCGTCGAGCGTTCCATACCCGCCGGGCAGAACCACGAAGCCCTGGGAGTACTTCACGAACATCGTCTTTCGGACAAAGAAGTATCGGAAGTTGATGCCTAGATTCACGAAGTCGTTGAGACCTGTCTCCTGCGGCAGCTCGACGTCAAGTCCCACGCTCACGCCGCCGGCTTTGAATGCGCCCTTGTTGGCAGCTTCCATGATGCCGGGACCGCCACCAGTGATGACGGCGAATCCCGCGTTCACCAAACCCGTCGCCACGCTCTGGCCGAGTTGAAAGTACGGGTCGTCTGGATCTGTGCGAGCCGACCCGAAGACCGAGATGGCTGGACCGAGCTCTGCCAAAGCTCCGAACCCGTCGACGAACTCTGCCTGAATACGCAGAACGCGCCAGGGATCGGTGTGGATCCAGGCACCATTGTTGTGGTCGGAGTCGAGAAGCTCCTGATCTTCGGTAACAGCTGGTCGGCGCTTCGACCGTCCGCCTGCCACCGAGCGTCGAGCCCTGGTCATGCGATCCTCCGAATCTTGACTTCCCGCCGCGCTTTCCTCGTGTGGCTGACGGCTAGTCGATACGCGTGCAGGGATCCAGGTCGCTGGCGGCAAAGCCCCTTCTTGTGGGGACTCCAGGGCTGGTTTTGGGCGCAGCTTCGTCCAGCGGGTGCACGCCAGCCACGACGGGATCGTAGGACTCTGTTGACACGCTCAACGTGAAGAGATCGCCTCGCGAGTAGTGGCCGACCACATCGAAGTCGAGCTGGCTACGAGGGATCTCGTCCAGATCCAGCGTTGCGGTGAGCACCGCTTCACCGGAGCGTTCAGGACCGGCAAGAACCTGGCCGAACGGATCCACGATCATGCTGCCCCCGGTGGAGAGGATCTCGCCTGGTGGCACGTCGAGCGGATAGTCCTCCGGATAGTCGCTTCTCCTGCTGAACTGGTTGGAGCTCAAGACGAAGCAGCGCCCTTCCAGCGCGATGTGTCTCATCGTGGCTTCCCAACCGTCTCGGTCGTCTGCCGTTGGGGCGCACCAGATACGCACTCCCTGGCTGTACATGTAAGTGCGCAGCAAGGGCATGTAGTTCTCCCAGCAGATCGCAACTCCGACCTGGCCGTGTCGCGTCGGCACGACTGGGGGACGCGACAGGTCGCCCTGGCCCCACACGACACGCTCGGCCGCCGTGGGAAGTAGCTTCCGTCGCCAGCCGATCAACCCGTCGCCTGGATCGATGACGAGAGCGGTGCAGTAGAGGGTCCCTCCCGAACGTTCAATCACTCCGATGGCCAACGTCATGTCGGTGTCGCGCGAGATGCGTTCCAATTCGGCGACTTGAGGGCCGTCCAGCTCGATGGCTGCCTGGTGGTACCTGCGGTACCACTCGCGACCCTCCGCGCTTCGGCGACCGACTGTGGCACCAAAGGTCATTTCCCGCGGGTATCCGCCCAGGAAGGCCTCAGGGAAGAGTGTGAACCTCGATCCATCGTCGGCTGCCTGGACCGCAAGTCGCCGCGCCCTCTCGAGCGAGGCGTTGGCATCGAAGGGCACTCCGGCAGACTGAACTACGGCGACAGTGAGTGCACTCTTCACGCCGGCACCTCCGCTATCACAGGCGGATGCCGGTCATGACACTGCGCCAGGGTTCGCGCCCGCCATGCATCGTGTCCGGATCGGTGCCACGCTTCCTCGCAAGCTCAGCTGTGAGGCGCTGCAGTGGGAGAATGCTCGACATCGGCTGAAGAAGTGGATGTGGGGTGACGAAGCCGAGTCCACTCGCGTCGCTGTCCCGCATCACTCTGATGGTGATCATGCCCAAATCGTCCAGAACTTGGCCGAGCCTGCTCATCCGCCCGCGGTCGTCGTGGGCAGGATCGATGAGGATCCCGGCGATCCCGCGGTGATAGCTCGCGGGCGTGCCGTGCAGAGCGAACTCCGGAGACATGCCTTCGGTCCACATCCAAGCGCCCTCCTTAATCTTCAGGGCGGCCTCCTGCGCGGTGGCGAAGTCGAGCCCGAACCCGACAATGAGCAGCGCCTCAAGATTCGAGATGCGGGCCGCTACGGCTGCGGGATCTCCCATGCTCAAGGTCTTCTCGAGGGCTGCGGGCAAGTCAACGAGTGCGCTGGCGAACTGGCCCTGAGTGGTTGAGTCAAGGGAAGCAGCGAGCTTTGCCAGAATCGCCAACGACGTGAGATACGACACGGTGAAAGTGCCGGCGGTCTCGTCCGGGCATGCGCGGACCGTGGTGTCGGCTGCCTGCTCGGGAGCCGCCTCCCCGACTACTGCCAGGGTCGCTGCGCCTGCACCCCGCGCTCGGGCGAGCGAAGCGTGCGGGAATGTCTTGGTTCCACGGTGACTAATGACGATGGTCTGCTCATTCGGCAGAATCGTCGACCACGTCCCATAGTCATGAGCATCCACGGCACGGCTTCGCACGGCGCCGTTGCTCAATGTCGTAACCCAGTCCGATGCAATGCGAGCCGCGTGGAGGGAAGTGCCCACGCCAACGAAGCTCACCGGGCGGTCAGGGTCCAGTCTCGGTACGTTGACGTCTGCGATCGTCTTGCCGACGACACTTGGGATCGACGCAATTTGCGAATCCAGATTGTAGCTAATCATTACACTCCTCCTGTGCGCGAACTGAAAATGGTCTCCCGTTGGGAAGGGCTGGTCGGCTATGCGTTCACTCCACTCGCGGCGGAGTTCACCTCGCCATTGGTCACGGAATCCACCTCGCGGGCAGCCCTGATCTCGGCGACCGCGTCGAGGTAATACGACTCGGGCACTTCCTTCTCGCTGTTTGCAATCAGCTCGTCGAACTCCCACATCTTCAGCAGTTTTCCGTTGCGGAAGACTGGCTGAAGAAGATTTTCCTCCGGCGCTACGGACTCGCGCCGTACCGTCTTGAAGTCCTCGCCATCCGTCACCAGTGCGAGGCGGCCGGCTTTCGAGTGCTTGACACCGTCGCCGGAAGGCGCCTTGGACACGTCGCGCCACTCTCCGTTGACACAGATGGCGTTCACCTTCATTCCGAACGCCATCGTGTCCCTGTTCACCTGCTGGAGCAGGCCGCCACCCATTCCATACACAGCGTTGTCGATCGCCAGTCCACGCCGCTCGAGTTCCATGAGGATTCGCGGGAACGAATGCCTGGTGACGCCATCGCCCTGAACGACCTTGACGAAGCTCGGAAGGACCTTGAAGCCCTTGGAGTTGACGGTGTACCCGAAGGACTCCATCAGCCACTCTGCCGTGTCGGCCGTGACTTGAACGGGGTCGCCCGAGTCGGGTCGGATACCGACAAGTCCTGGGAAGTTCTGGACTATCTCCTTGAGCTCTCCGCCGATGATGTTCTTGACTGCATTCTCGTGGTCGTAAGTGTCTGTCAGAACGATTGCGACCCCGACGTGTCGGTAGGTTTCCAGCATATTTCGGATGGCGTCGGCCTCGTTTTCTCGGCCCCAGGACGACAGAACGGCATGCTCCGTGTTGGGCCCAGAGCTCGACGTGTAGGCGGCGTTGTAGTACCGCTTGGCCGCCACGATGCCGGCGATCGTGTCTGACTGGCTGAACGACACGAGACTCGCGAGACCGCCGAGCGCTGCGGACTCCAGCGAGCTGACGCCACGAGCGCCGTAGTCGTGGAGGACCCTCCGGATCAGCCCCTCAGAGTCGGAGGTGGCCTCTGCGACATCTCTGATCTGCTGCTTGGCGCGCCAGGCGATCGTGCCGACGGTCATCGGATACCAGATGGCCCGAATCAGTGCCGTCTCGATGAACGTGGTCACCCAGTGGTACTTGGGGTCGGTGTTCACCAGCTGCACGAGCACGTTGCGGATCGGCAGAACGGTGCCCTCCGAGACAGCTTCGATCTCCACGGGAAGGTATCCGTCGTGGTCTCGTAGGATGCCCATCCAGATGTCTCGGTTGAAGTGCATCCCTTGTTCGCGGGCGATCAGCTCGGCCTCGTTGATGTGCTCGAGGGTGACCGGCTTGGTCAGGTACTCGCGGAGGAATGCCTGCAGGCCCACGAACATTCCCGCGGGAATCTCACCGCCGCGCGCCTCGATGTAGCTGGACACGTACTCGGTGCCCTGCGGGTAGAGGGCGTAGTGACAGTTCTTGTAGCTGTCGGTGTTGGTGATGATGTTGTTGAAATCGAACTGGCTCATCAGTACTCCTGGTAACGCTATTTGAACGATCAGTAAGTTGTCGCAGTCCCGCTTTACCGTGGGCCGGGCTCGCCGAGCAGCAACTTCGATGCGCCGTTCTCGGCCGCCAAGGGGGTCCCCACTGGCGGCCCCACCTCCGCGACTCCGTCGTCCTTGAATCGGTCCAACGCGCTCCATTTCCAGTAGAAGCGGTCAAGGCCGACGAGCTCAGCCTCTTCCGAAACTCGGAGTCCGGTCGTCCGCTCGAGAATAAAGCACAGGATCAGCGCTGCAACGAGTGAGATGCCAACGGTGACGAGCACACCGATCAACTGCCAGAGGAAGGTGATGTGGGCGTGCTGGAAGGCGTACTTGCCGGTGGTGATACCGAAGAATCCGCCGGTCTTGGTGCCTGAGGCAACGATGCCGGGGATGAGGGCGGCGTAGATTCCGGTACCGAGCGTCAAAGGGATCACCTTCGACTCGTCGATTCCGATGCGATCGAGCAACCGGGAAGTGCCCAGACCGATGAACGGTGCGGGCAGTGCGACCAGCAGCATGATCCAAGGCTTGGTCACGTCGAAGAGTGCCGTGCCCGAGATGTAGCCGACGATGGGTCCGGCGAGGATCCAGAAGGAATTCCGTTGCCGGTAGGAAATGATCATTCCCCCGATCAGGCCGCCGCCCATGCCGCAGATGATGTTGATGAACGCAAGGCCGATCCCGCTGTGGGTCATCGAGATGCCGTAGTACCCCTTGCCCGACACCATGTAGCCACAGCCCAGCACGATGAACGGGATGCAGACGAGCAGCACGAGGATGCCCTTGGCCACTGACGGCATGTCCGACGCCTTGGGACCGCTCGTCCGCGAGTCCGGACGCCACTTGCTGCCCAGGCGCGGTCCCAGGCGCCAAGCAAGGACGAGGGCGGTGCAGCCCGCCCAGATGTAGAGACCGAACAGACCGCTGTAGTCGTGCAAACCGTGGTTGGTCAGTGGGCTCGTTGAACCCCACGTCAAGTACAAGATGAACGGAATCACCAAGCCGCCGCTCACCGCGCCGATCACGTACATCGCCGATGACTTGATGCGTTCAGTCCCGGCCCCATGCAGCAGGGCAACGGCGAACGCCACGTAGGTCACGAAGAACAGCAGGAACACTTGGTAGACGTCGACGCTGTCCTGCCGGGTCGGATTGATCTCGTCGGCGAAGTGGGTGACGAACGTTCCACCCAGCCACCAGTCCCTCACCGCGTGCCGAAACGAGCTACCGCCCGGCACGATCTGGTAGTACTGCCAGATCCAGATCGCGTAGCCGATGACCATGAACGCCATACCCGAAACCAGTGCCGCTGTGATCTTGGTGACCCATTGGTCGAGATGGTTCTTTCTGCGGGCCAGGCCACTGTCGATCAATCCGATTCCGAGAATGCCGGCGAGCAGCGCAAGAGTAGCCAAGGAGAAGAACACATCTTGCAGGAAGACGTCTGTGGAGACCTGTTCCTTAAAGGTGGATTCGGACAGATATATGTGCATTCGATGAATCCTCTCGTCTCGGCATTCAGTTGAGCGATAAAGCCTGCTGTCGCTATTGCGGGGATCGACACACAGTCTTGGAAGAATTTCGAGGGCTAAGCCCAGGTCTCAAGCGGAGAAACAAGTCGAAGATGGTCGTTCCCGGGGGGCGATCGCGACCATCTGGTTCTTGGGCTGCAATGACCGCCAGGGTCTGACGGCCTCGGCATCCACGGCGCGCAGCTGAGTCGCGAGTGAGGTCCGTCGTGGTCGCGCAGCACGCCGAGCCAGATGTCCCGGTTGAAGTGCATGCCCTGCTCGCGCGCGATCGCCTCGGCCTCGTTGATGTGCTCCAGCGTCAGCGGCTCGGTCAGGTACGGATGAAGGCCTGAGGCCCGACGAACATGCTGACCGGCATCTCGACACCTCGAGCCTCGATGTAGGCCGAGACGTACTCAGTACCGGACGGGTACATCGGGTAGTGGGAGTTCTTGTAGCTGTCGGTGTCGGTGATGATGTTGTGGAAGTCGAACCTTGTCACTCTCGAACCTCCCTCCTGGAGAACCGCTCAGGAGTAGAAACGTTTTCACTATCGGGTGAAGCGCAGTACACACCGGCTGGGTTACGCGCAGCGCCGCAACGTGTAAACGGCGTGTTATGTTACGTCGACGCGGCCGGGCGAGTGCGCAGCGCGATCGCAGCCTTGTTCGTGGTCGTAGAGGATGCGTGAAGTCCGCTCGGCAGAAGGGATTCCAGGTCGCCTGTCGACCGGAACCCTATCGACGGCAACCGGGAACGCCCCGTGCAAGGACCGATGTCGCCGCGGCTCGACGTGCTCGCAGGGCGCAGAGTTGAACGGATTCTAGTCTGCCGCTCCTGCTCAGCCCCGCCATCGACCTTCGCCGGTCAGTCCGCGGTAGCGGAGGTGGTCGCGGCTCGCCCGGCCGCGAAGGCGAGCCCGGCACGCCGGGCGAGCTGAAGCCCCGCTGCGCGCTGGGTCTGGTTGCCGTCTCCTTCGACGTCGTAGATGAAGAGGCTCTCGACGTCGACGAGGCCGCAGTAGTTGAAGATGCCCATCTCGATTTGGGTCCGCATGGCGCCGTGATAGCCGCGGTTGTCGTAGCGGCGCTGGGTGGAGCCGGCAACGGCCAGCAGCAAGGTGGGCACCGCTGGCAGGACGCTGCCGGCCTCGTCCTGGCGGCGATGAGCCCAGCCGCCGGTGAAGACCCGGTCGATCCAGCCCTTCATCAGCGCCGGCATCGACCACCAGTACACGGGGAAGATCAGGGCGAGACGATCGGCCGCCTCGACCCGGAGCTGCATCTCGGCGACGTCGGGGGGCACCTGCGCGCCCCAGAAGTGCGCGTGGTCGGCCTCGGTGAAACGCGGATCGAAGCCCTCGCCGTGCAGGTCGACCAGATCGATTGTGTGACCGGACTCCCGGAACGGCTCGTGGAAACTGTCCATCACCGCGCCGGTGTAACTCTCGCGGATCGGATGGGCGAACACTGTCAGGAGATGCATGGCCGCGTCTTCGGCCCGATCGCCTTGGCGGCCGGTGGGGCGAGCGGGACGTGCACGCGATAGCGCACGAAGTCGTCGGCAGGGACGAACTCGTCGTACAGCCGGCGCGCCGGGTTGTCCGACCGGGTGTGCCAGTACAGGGAGGACCATCCGCTCCGAGCGGTCAGGTCGAGCAGATCGACGATCAGGCTCCGCCCGATGCCGGTGCCGCGCGACCCGGGATCGACGAAGAGATCCTCCAGATAGCAGGCCCGGCTTGTCGCCCAGCTCGTGGCGTGGGTGACGCTCACGCTGAAGCCGACGGCCTCGGACCCCCTGACCGCCATCCTGCCCAGCAGCTCACCCTGCGGGTCCAGGATTCGCTGCCAGGTCATCGCGGTGGTCTCCGTGGGGATATCCACCTCGTAGAAGCGGTTGTAGCCCTCCCAGAGGCGGCGCCATTCGGCTTCGTCGCGAGCCTGTGCGGCACGGATCACCGCGCCGCCCTCCTGGTTTGCCTCCACCTCAGATCCTTCCCTTCTCGCAGAGCCGAGACCCGTCCCTCTCCCGCACAAGAGTGACACCCAACGGGCGGCGACGGGTCGCTCAGCGCGAGCCGTCGAACAGCGACGTGACGGATCCGTCCTCGAAGACGGCACGGACCGCTTCGCCGAGGAGCGGGGCGATCGTCAGGACCGTGAGCTTGTCCATCGAGATCTCGAGCGCCGAGGGCAGCGTGTTCGTGACGATCACCTCGGTCGCGGGACAATTCTTCAGCCGGTCCACCGCCGGGTCGGATAGAACGGCGTGCGTGGCGGCGATGACCACAGCTGCGGCCCCATCCTCGGCCAGCGCCTCAGCCGCCTTCACGATGGTGCCACCGGTGTCGATGATGTCGTCGGTCAGGACGCACACCCGATCCCGGACATCGCCGACCACACGGTTGGCGACCACCTCGTTCGGTCTGTCGGTACGCCGGGTCTTGTGGATGAAGGCCAGCGGCGCATCCCCCAGCCGCGCCGCCCACCGCTCCGCCACCTTGATCCGGCCGGCATCCGGCGAGACCATGGTCAGCGCAGTTGAGTCATAGTGGTCCTTGACGTAGTCAGCCAGCACCGGCATGGCGAGGAGATGATCCATAGGCCCGTCGAAGAAGCCCTGGAGCTGGTCGGCATGCAGATCGACGGTGATGATCCGGTCAGCGCCCGCCGCCTTGAACATCGAGGCGATCAACCGGGCGGAGATCGGCTCGCGGCCGCGGTGCTTCTTGTCCTGGCGGCTGTATCCGTAGTAGGGCATCACTGCCGTGATGCGCTTGGCGCTCGCGCGCTTCAACGCGTCGATCATGATCAGCTGCTCCATGATCCAGTCGTTGATCGGCGCCGCGTGAGACTGGAAGACGAACGCGTCGCACCCTCGCACCGACTCCTCGTAGCGCACGTAGAGCTCGGAGTTCGCGAACTCGTAGGCCGATGTCGGCACGATGGTGGTGCCCAGGTACTGCGCGACCTCCTGCGCTAGCGTGGGATGCCCGCGGCCGGTGAACAGCAGCAGGTTCTTCTCCGAGGCTCTCTTCATACCGGTCACGCTCGCCTCCTCGCCCCGGGCCGGCCGGTCATCGGGGAGTCCGGGAAGCGAGCTGCGCGTACGCGCTGGCGACCTGGCCCGCGAGGTCGGCGGTGCCCAGGATCAACTGCTTGGTGGCCTCCTTGGTCCGGCCCCCGCTCGCCCGGTTCAGCTCGCCGAGAACGAACGCTGTGATCGCCGGGCCGGTCACTCCTTCCGCCTCGGCGTGTCGCACGCTTTGGGTGATGAGGTCCTGGACGTCGGCGAGCTCGTTGCGGGGAGGCTGACCCAACAGCACCCCACCGTTGCGCCCCAGTGTGTGCCAGTGGTGCCACGCGATGCGGGCCACCTCCGAAACCTCGTCCACGCGCGCCGAGATCCGCGGCCCCCCGTGACCTGTGAAGTACAGCGGGAGTGTGTCGGTGTGCCACCCGAGCGTCGGGACTGCCAGGCTCTCGAGGACCTCCGCGGTGGCCTCGACGTCGAGGAACGACTTCACCCCGCTGGTCACCACCAGCACAGGGGCCGACGCCAGCTCGCTGAGGTCGGCGGAGACGTCCGGCCGCTCGGCGTACCCGCGATGTACGCCGCCGAGCCCGCTGGCCGCGGCGAACCGGATGCCGACCACCTTGGCGATGGCCAGCGTGGCTCCAATCGTGGTCATGCCGAAGCCGCCGTCGACCAGGCACGCAGCCAGGTCGCGCGCGCCGACCTTCCGCGCCCGTTCGCCGGCCTCGGAGAACTCCTTGTGGTCTACGTCCTCCAGGCCGACGAGGATCTCACCGCCGGCGATGCCGAGCGTCGCCGGGACCGCACCGCGACGACGGACCAGGTCCTCGGACTGCCGCACCAGCTCCCAACCGGCCGGCCCTGGGTAGGCGGGGAAGACCGCCGACTCCAGTGCAACCACGGGTCGATCGTTGGCGAGCGCCTCTTGGACCTCGCGGCTGCACCTGATCGTCTGCAATTTGCATGTCCTCCCTGAGAGTGTGGCCGAACCAGTGTAGCATAATCCTTTCTACATCTGGTCGCCTCGTTTGCGATCTCGGTCTGAATGTCCGTCGTTCCAAGGCGGTTCTGCCGAGCAGCGTCGTTCGTGATACGTTTCTACCTCCCGAACATCAGCCTGGAACGGAGTCCTCCCCATGCAGCCAGACACCACTGCAATCGCCCTCCCTCCCGTGGTGATCGAGCACGCCCAGCACCTGTTCATCGACGGCCAGTGGGTCGACCCGGGCGGCACCACGCTGCTCGAGGTGGTCAATCCCGCGACCGAGGACGCCGTCACCTCCATCGGGCTCGGCACCGCTGCGGACGTCGACGCCGCTGTCGCGGCGGCTCGGCGGGCCTTCGAGAGCTTCTCCCAGACCAGTGTCGGGGAGCGGATCGCGCTGCTGGAGAGCATCATTGCCCGCTACGAGCAGCGAATCGAGGAGATCGCCGCCGCGGTGACCCTGGAGATGGGCGCGCCGATCTCGGTGGCTCGGGCACGTCAGGCACCCGCTGGGCTGGGCCACTTCAAGGCGACCCTGGCGGCGTTGAAGGATTTCGCGTTCGAGGAGACCCTCGACCGCACCACCCTGCGCTACGAGCCGATCGGCGTCGCTGGCCTGATCACTCCGTGGAACTGGCCGCTCAACCAGACTGCGCTCAAGGTCGCACCGGCGCTCGCGGTCGGCTGCACGGTCATTCTCAAGCCCTCGGAGGTCGCCCCGCTGAGCTCGGTGGTCTTCGCCTCGGTCCTGGAGGAGGCGGGCGTCCCCGCCGGTGTCTTCAACATGGTCCAGGGCGAGGGGCCTGTCGTCGGCGCGGCGCTGGCCGAGCACCCCGACATCGACATCATCTCGTTCACCGGCTCCAACCGCGCCGGCGCCGACATCGCACGGCGCGCCGCCGACACCTTCAAGCGAGTCGCGCAGGAGATGGGCGGAAAGTCGGCCAACATCGTCCTCGACGACGCCGACCTCGAGACCGTGCTGCTGCGCGACGTCGCGAAGATGTACGTCAACTCCGGTCAGTCCTGCAACGCCGGCACCCGGATCCTCGTGCCGCGCGACCGCATGGAGGAGGCTGCGGCGATCGCGAAGCGCTACGTCGACGACCTAGTGGTCGGGCCGCCCGAGGACGAGGCGACCAATCTCGGCCCGCTGGTCTCCCAGGCACAGTTCGACAAGGTTCAGTCGCTGATCAAGTCGGGCATCGACGAGGGTGCCACTCTGGTCACCGGCGGCCTCGGTCGCCCGGAGGGGCTTGAGACGGGCTACTACGCCAAGCCGACCATCTTCGCCGACGCCACGAACAAGATGCAGATCGCGCGGGAGGAGATCTTCGGGCCGGTGTTGACCATCATCGGCTACGAGGACGAGGACGAGGCCGTGGCCATCGCCAACGACAGCGACTACGGCCTCGCTGGCATGGTCTCCTCGGCAGATCACGAGCGCGCCCGCAAGATCGCGCGCCGGATGCGGACCGGGATGGTGCACATCAACGGCGCCTCGGCGAGTCCGGCCGCTCCGTTCGGCGGATACAAGAAGTCGGGCAACGGCCGGGAGGCCGGAGCGCACGGCATGCGCGAGTTCCTCGAGGTGAAGTCGCTGTTCGGAGACGTGAGCTGAGCAGCGATGTCCAGAGGAGATGACGGCTACGACCCGTTCGCGCCGGGCTCCCGACGCTATCCACGGGTCATCGATCAGGCCGAGATCGACAGCCTCCCGGTGCTGAAGTACAGCTCGGGAATTGAGAGCGCGATCTTCATCAGCCGCGAGCGCGACGACGCGCGCTACTTCCGGCAGGGTGTCTGCACGATCGAGCCCGACGCCGAGCCGTACGAGTGGTTCGCGTCGACGTTCGATGAATCACAGTACTGCACCGAGGGCGTCATCCGCGTCGAGGCCAGCGACGCCGACGGGCGCCTAGTGATTCTCGAGGCCGGGCCCGGCGAGCACCTCTTCCTGCCTGCCGGATACCAGTACCGCTGGGTGCCGACCGGACGTCGGACCACGATGCTGTGGACGAGCGGCCCCTCTGCGCCCGTCGGCCTGAGCGCACGCGAGTACGGCGCCCAGCTGGTCGCCTCCCGAGGGACGGGTGGCGGCGCAGAATGACACTCGACCGGATTCGGTCCACAGGCTTCGGACCTGCCAAGCAGTGGGCGTTCCTCGCGCGGGCCCGGACCATGCGGGTCGCCTCGCTCAACGCCGACGGCTCCATCCACCTGACGCCAGTGTGGTTCGTGACAATCGGCGAGCGGCTCTTCATCGTCGACGACGCGACGCCGCACCGCGACAACTTTGAAGCTGGTCGCGCCTTCTCGGCCGTCGTGGACGAGGGCGATGACTACCGCTCGCTCCACGGGCTGAGGATCCAGGGAGAGGTCAGGCCCGTGGCCGAGAGCGAGCTTGTGGAGAGGATCCCGCAGCTGGTGCTCGAGAAGTACTTCTACGTCGGCCATCCGCATCTCGAGGCCTACGTCGAGTTCGGGCAGTGGGCTGGCCGGCGTAACTTCGAGATCGTACCGACCATCGTGACCGGGTGGGACGCGCGGGAGGAGACCCATCCGCAGGGTCGGGAGCGGCGCCGATTCCCCAGGCCCCTCAGCGACCGTCTTCACCTGCCCATCGGGCCGACGAGCAACGGCGGCGTGCCCCACGACGCGTCCCCTGGCTCCGCGCCGGTGTCGTCATCGATGTGAGCTCCTGAGCGCAGGCCCGGCTGCTGGAGCGATCGACCGCACCGCGCGGCCCACCCGTCCTCAATGTCCCCGATCGACGTGTGTGCTCCGCTAGCCTGGGTGAGTCGGAACATCAGCGGTGACAGGTCCGGTAGCGATGAGGTCAATGTGAATATGAGCTCGCCTCCTCGACGACCAACGATGAAGGACGTCGCGCAGCATGCCAACGTCTCGCTGAGCACGGTCAGTTACGTCCTGAACGACAGTGGCCCGGTGGGCAAGGCACGACGAGCACGGGTGCTGGACGCGGTGCGCGTGTTGGGCTACACCCCGAACGAGTCGGCACGCAGGCTCCGCACCAAGAGCGCGGCAACCATCGGCCTGATCGTTCCCGACCTCAGCAACCAGTTCTTCGCACTGGTCGCCGAGGGGGTCGAGTCGGCCGCGGCGAGCCGGGACGCGTTGGTGGTCCTCTGCGCACCCGAGGCGATTGACCGGACCACCGAGTACTACGTGCGGCTGCTGCGGAGCCAGTCGCTGGACGGACTGGTCTACCTGCCGGGCGGCGATGGCATGACACTGAACTTGGCGCTGGCACTCGCGGAGGCCGGCCCGGTGGTGATGGTCGACGAGCGCATCCGGGGGTTCGACGTCCCCAGTGTGGTCGCCGACAGTCGCAGCGGCGCACGGCAGATCGCCGAGCACGTCCTCTCACAGGGCCACCGCCGGATCGCCATCGTCGGCGGGCCGGAGGCGCTGTGGACCTCCGAGCAGCGCCTGGCCGGCTACCGCGAGGCGTTGGCCGGCTTCAGGATCCCGCCGAAGGACGTCCCCCACTTCGTCGGCGACCACCGTGAGGAGTCTGGCACCCGTGCGGCCGCCCAACTGCTCGCGGAGTCCGGCGCCGACCGTCCAACGGCGCTACTGTGCGTCAACGACCTCATGGCGATGGGCGTCTACCGCTACTGCCGCGAGGCCGGCTTGCGCATTCCGGAGGATGTCAGCGTGGCCGGGTTCGACGACATCACCGTCGCCGGGCTCCTCTCCCCGGGGCTCACGACCGTCCGCCAGCCGGCGCGGGAGATGGGGTTCCAGGCCGCGAATCTACTCTTCGACGTCATCGACGGCCGCGAGGCCACCGACGACGAGATGGTCCTCACCCTGCCCACCGAACTGATACGCCGCGGATCTGTCTCACCACCGCACCCAGATGACGACGAGGCACCGGTGCAGGGCATCGGAGCCTGAGCCGAGCTTCCGCGGGCCGGCCGCATCCACGCAGTCACCGCCGCTCGAGGGCCGAAAACCAGGGGCGGTGTGTGTCGTAGGGTGCGACTACTGTTCGCGAAAGGACCACGGCGGACCTGCGGGGGGAGACCACCACCTGGTCGGTCCGCTGACCGACGAATTCGGATCCGACGACCTCGTGCGCCTGGAGTTCCTCGTCGACTCCAGCGCCCACGACGAGCGCTTCGCGACCCAGGTGGCGCTCGACGAAACCTGGGTCGCCTGCTCGCTGCCGCCCGCCGACCTCACCGTGCGGCGCTCACTGCTCTATCGCAACCGCAAGCCCCACAACCGCTCCGTAGCCAACCTGCACCCGCTGGGGTGTCTCACACGAGTCTGACAGGGAGGGACCAGCAGGGCTTCGGCGTGTTTGAGGATTGACCGGTTCACCCGGCCTGTCGGATCGGCGCTGATCGTGAGGGTTGCCGGTCGGGACACCGTGCGGGACGCGTGTCGCTGGCAAAGGGGCACTTCACGTGCTCAATCCGGCCGGCCATCCAGGAATGTGGATCGATCCGGCTTCGGCGCCGGTCGCTCTCGGTCATCCCATGGTTCATGGCGTCGTATGAGGACCGGGTGCGCAACCGGCAGCTCGCGGTGACCGCGTCCGGCGGCCAGGTCGTCGAGGAACTGCCTGGGCTGGGTGACGCCCTCGGCATGCGGCCAGTCGGAACCGAGCAGGATCCGTTCGACCGGACAATCCAGGCAATCCGCTGGTGGGGATGCTGGGTGAGGTCGGTGGTGGACGACTTGTCGCGGATATCCTGATCATCATCATGACGGACTCCATGGTTGGGGGAACGTCGACGTGTCCGCCACGGCCGCCCGGTGGAGCACGCGGAGGCCCCGAACCATGCGGGCTGGCGGCGTACAGTCGGCGGCATGAAGCGGATGGTCCAGATCCCGTACGAGCTGGAGCAGACCGAGGACGGCACCTGGGCGGCCCATGCGTCGTTCCCCAGCGGTGGTGCGCACGGGCTCGGTGACACCCCCGAGGACGCTGTTGCGGATCTTTACGAGGCCGTCAGTCTGGTCATCGAGGAGTTCGGCGTTCCACCGGTCCTGACGATCGTGCAGGACGTCGCCTGATGCCACCACTTCCCGTCCTGCCCGGCGGGGAGGTCGTCAAGGTCCTCGAGAAGCTCGGCTTCGAGGTGATCCGCATCAAGGGCAGTCACCACATGATGAGGAACGCCGAGGGTCGCTTCACAGTCGTACCAGTTCATCCGGGCCGCGACCTCCCGGTCGGGACACTGCGTCGGATCATTCGTGACATGGGGCTGTCGGTCGAGGAGTTCGTCGCCATGCTTTGATCTGCGGCCCGTTGGCCGGAGGTGTAGCAGCGGGTGTAGCAACGTTGGCGATCAAGTGGGTACTTCGGCGGCGCTCCACGGACGAAAACACACGGGCACGGACGCTGGAAATACGGTCAGTTCGGCCTGAAAAGCGGAAGGTCGGCGGTTCGACCCCGCCCCTGCCCACCCTTTTGACCTGCGGAAATAGCAGGATTTGTCGATCACCGGTTGATCGTTATATGGCAACGAGTGTGGCAACGGCGTCACACGATCTCGGTGACGGCCTGTCTCGGACTCCTGTTGACCTGCGAGAACGGTGGAGTTGACCTCCGCTTTCCGGGTGGGAGGTCACGAGGCCTGTGCTCACGGACGTTGCCACAGGGTACGGGCCTCGTATGGCAACGGAGCTCGGCCGGCCTGGTCGCGTCGGCGTCATGACCTGCAACGATGATCAAGATCGAGACTGGTAGACCGTCCGCTTTTGCGGCGGACGGTCCGTTGCCGGCGGCGCGGAACGTGGCGGGTAACAGGTGCGACGAACCGGGCGGCAAAAGGCCGGCGATGGCTATGGGGAGCACGTAGCTCGCGGCCAGCGGGCCGAGCGTAGGCGTGACGCCGGTGGCGACGGCAAGGTCAGACCCCGAGTGGGCCTCCACCGAGCCTGATGGAGCAGGTCTTGCTCACGCGCCTTCTTGTCAATCCGGCGCCGGCGGCCGAGCCGGGCGGGGGAGAACACGTCGGGGACACGCGCGTCGGGAATCGGCGTGCTCACGGAGCTCTCCTTCGTCGCGGAGATCGCGCAAGACGAGAACTCGTTTCAATCCGGGCTGGTCCCGCTGTCAACATCGCGCTGCCGGTCCACTCGCGCAGGCCCTGGCGCTGGCTCCTGCCGACACCACGGTCGGGTGGCCCGCGGCGAGGACGCCCCGAAGGCCAGGCCGGTCGGAGCCGTCGTACCGACGGCGAAGGTCGATCAGCGGGTGCCGGCGGCGACGAGGTCTGCGAGGTCGAGCGCGTCTCCCTTCACCTCGGCCAGCCACTCGTCGCGGATGTAGGCGAAGTCGCCGGTCTCGGTGTCGAACAGACCAATGCTGCCGGCCGTCACCCGTTGTTCGGGGTTGATCGGTTCCGGATCCCACCGGGTGGCCTTGGGCCGCACCAGCTGGTCGAGCGCGTAGGAGGTCGTCCGGCCGTAGCGGCGCGGGCCGTTGGCGTGGTGATAATGGCCGCCGACATGCAGCCGCGGCTGCAGGTGCTCGATGAGCCGGGAAAGCTTCGGCGAGCCCTGCACGCTCCCGCGCCGGTCGCGTGACATCCCGTGCGGGCCGTCGTGGGTGACCAGGACGTCCACGCTGCCTGAGCGAGCGTCCATCAGCCGGGTGCAGGCGCCGTCGTCCAGATCCACCTCCCCGGCGGACTCGATCAGCCCGAGGAACGCCACCCGCGCTCCGGCGACCGTCACCACGTTCCCGCAGGCCACATGGTGGTAGGCGGCAAGCGGGTCCACCGGCACGACCGCGGCGCCCGCCGCGGCCTCGTGCAGCGAGGCCAACCAGTCGTGGTCCTCGTGGTTGCCGCTGACGAACAGCACCGAGGGGATCCGTTCGAGCGCGAGGCGCACGCCTTCGGCGAACGACGGCGACGGATCCAGCAGTCGGAGGAAGTCGCCCTGGGCGGGATGGTCCCGCCCGAAACGGCGGCTGGACTCGTCGAGCCGTTCCGCCGACGAATAGGCGCCCAGATCCCCGACCTGGATCACGGCGTCGAGCCGGATTCCGCGACGTTCTTGGAGAAGTACCGCCGCACCCAACACATGCAGCACACAACCGTGGACGTCACCCACGAAAGCGATGTTCATCGCCTGCCGACCTTCCGCAAAGAGCCATTTGGACATGGCTCGACACCGGTCGGGCGGCGCAACGATGTGGTGTCAACCACCGGCCATTAAGCGATGACGCATAAGCGACGACGCAGATCCCATGACGCAGGACCGGTGACTCACATCCCAGCGCTCCACCGCCATCTCGACGACCGAGCCGGATCAAGCATCACAGCCGTCCGCGGAACCGTCAACAAGTCGTCGTCCAAGCGACCGTCCACAGCAAACCGCCCGACGAGTCCAGGAACACCCCGGCCTCGGCGATCGAGCTCCAGCCCGCCCGGCGACGGCCGCCGACCTGGGTAGCGGCGCGCAGTGGGCCCGACGCGTCGGGCCGTGGGCCGGGGCTGCGCCCGGCACCCCGGCCGTGGCGATCCGCGGACACCCCGCCGGGTGAAGTGAGTGGCCGGCGGGTCAGGACACACGCGGTTTCGAGCTCTTTGTCGTCGCCGCGCGGCGCCTGCACGAACGGGTCCGTGGGGTCGCGTCCTGGGCCGGGCGGCGGATGTTGGTCTGGCGCCGGTCCAGGACGCGATCTTCCGAGTATCGCTCGGAGCCCGAGCCCCGCTCAGATAGCGGAGGGCGGGGTCGCGGCGGCCTGGCCGAGCTGGACCGGCAGCACGGCGGCACTGTTGGAGAAGAACGACGGAACCGGCGGCAGGGTCGCGGGGTCGGCCGCCAGGCGCAGGTCCGGGTACCGGGCGAACAGGGCGGGCAGGGCGATACCCGCCTCCAGGCGCGCCAGGTGGGCTCCCAGGCACACGTGCGGCCCGCCGCCGAAGGACAGATGCCGTTGGGGGGAGCGGGTGACGTCGAACCGGTCGGCGTCGGGGCCGTACTGGCGGGGGTCCCGCCCGACACCGCTGTACGCGGCGAGAATCGCGTCGCCCTTCGCGATCGTGACGCCCGCGATCGTGACATCCTCGAGCGGATAGCGGGCGGGGAAATTCCCGATCGGCGCGTCCCAGCGCAACACCTCCTCGACCACACCGGACCAGGTCGTGGCGTCACCGGCGACGGCGATGGCCTTCTGATCGGGATGTGTGAGCAGGGCGCGTACGCCGTTGGTGATGAGGCTCAGCGTGGTCTCGTGACCGGCGGTGAGCAGCAGCCAGATGGTGTCAATGAGCTCCTCGGTGCTCAGCGCCGCCTCGTCCTCCTCGCGCAGCGTGATCAACGCGCTGGTGAGGTCCTCCCCGGGCTCGTCGCGACGCAGCCGCACCAGCTCGGCGAGCAGGGCCAGGCGCTGCCGCTCGGTGGCCACCGCCTCCTCGCTGCTGGTGTCCGTGCGGAAGATGCTGTCGACAAGCCGGCGCAGCTCGGAGCGCCACTCCCGCGGGACGCCCAACAGCTCGCAGATCACCTGCATCGGCACCGGGTAGGCGTACTGCGACCGCAGATCCACCGACCCGTCGGGGCCGGCCTGGGCGGGGAGCTCGGTCAGCAGCTCGGCGACGATCTGGTTGATACGCGGACGGAGCTGTTCCACCCGGCCGCGCGTGAACACCCGGGTCACCGGCCGCCGCAGGCGGGAGTGCGCGGCGGCGTCGCTGGTCACCATGTTGGTCACCTTGATCATGCCGACCAGCGGCCAGTCGTCGGTGATCGTCCCGTCCTGGATGGCGCTCCAGTTCCGCCAGTTCTTGCTCACCCGCTCGTCCGCCACCAGCTCGGCGAGCAGGGCGTGGTCGGTGACCACCCACACCCGGATGCCGCCGGGCAGCTCAGCCTGCGCCACCGGACCTGCCTCCCGCAGCCGGCGCTGTTCGCCGTGGTGATCGGCGCCGAAGGGGTCCAGGGGTACCAGCGGGACGGTGGTCGGGTCAGCCATGCGAGACCTCCTGCTCAACGATGGGCACGTCGGATGCGACGAAACGCACGGGAAGGCTCGCCGGGCAGCGGGTCCACGGCGAGGGCAACAGCTCGATCTCCTCCGGACGAATGGCCAGGGTGAGGTCGTGCAGTTCTGTCAAGGCGGTCGTGACGGCTGTGCGGGTGATCAGACGGCTGGGATCCAGGGCCGGGCAGGTGTGCGGGCCGGCGGAGAACGCCAGGTGCGAACGGTTGCCGGTCTCCAGCCAGGGGTCGTCGGTGTGCATGCGCGCGTCGGCGTTGGCCGCGCCCAGGCCGAGGATCAGGGCGTCGCCCGCGCGGATGGGCTGCCCGGCGAGCTCGGTGTCGGCGAGCGCGTACCGGGCGGGCATGTTGGCCATGGGGGGATCGCGGAACAGCACCTCGTCGAGCGCGTCGTCCACGCCCAGGCGGCCGCCGTGCAGGCGCCCGGCGAACCGAGGATCGGTGAGCATCAGCCGGATGGTCTGCGCGATCCACGAGGTCGTCGTCTCGTAGCCGGCCGAGATCATCAGAACGATGGACTGCACGACCTCGTCGCTGTCGTGCAGGTTCGGGTGCGTCAGGAAGGCGGTGGTGAGGTCCTTGGCCGGGCTGGCCGCGTGCGACTGCATGACCTCGGTCAGGATGCGTTCGAAGGTGCGGTTGCCCTCCTGCGAGTCCTCGCCGCTGCCGAACAGGGCGATCAGGCCGGCCCGCAGCTGATGGCCGTGCTCGGTGGAGATTCCGAACAGGCTGGAGACCGCGAGCATGGGAATGACCGATGCGTACTCGGTGACCAGGTCGGCCTCGCCGCGTTCCGCGAACCCGCGGATCAGGTCCCGGCAGGTCGCCTGCAGCGAGCGCACGAGGGCGTGCTGGTCAATGCCCGCGATGCCCTCGTCGAGCGGGGCCCGCAGCCGGCGGTGCCGTACTCCGTCCGCGAAGTAGGCGTTGTCCCGCGGGAACATCATCGGGCCCAGTCCGGAGTCCTGGCGAACGACGCCGTCAGACAGCAGCCGCCAGTGCAGGGGATTGCGGGCGAACAGGCGCTCGTTGCGCACCACGTGAAGAATCTCGGGATAGCCCATGACCAGCCAGGCCGGTACACCGGGTTCGAGCTCCACCGGCGCGACCTGCCCCCACCGCTCCCGCAGCACCCGGTAGGCGGCCTGGGGGTCGACGCAGGTGGTGGTCTCCGACAGCGGAGTCAGACCCGTGAAGTCGGACAGCGAATGGCGGGTGGAAATCATCGCTGCGCCCCTGCCAGCCGGGCGGATCCCATCGCGTGCTCGACCAGAGTGATCAGGGCCTGGATCGAGGACTCCTTGTCCAGGGCCCGGCAGGACGTCATCGGCGTATCGGTGGGCAGATCCAGCGCGACGACGACCTGGTCCAGCGGGATATCCGGCGTATCGGGGAACACATTCACCGCCACGGCGAAGGGCGTGTCGCTCAGTTCCATCTGGTCGAAGACCTCGAAGCTCTCCTCCAGCCTGCGCGTGTCGACCAGGACCAGGGCGCCGATCGCGCCCTCGGCCAGCCCGGCCCAGTGGTCCCAGAATCGTCGTTGCCCCGGAGTGCCGTAGAGATACAGCACGATGTCGCCCCCGAGGGTGATCCGACCGAAGTCCAGGGCGACCGTCGTCGACGTCTTGCGCTCGACGCCCATCAGCGAGTCGACCCCCAGGCTTTGCCGGGTCATCTGTTCCTCGGTACGCAGCGGTACGATCTCGCTCACCGAGTCGATCAACGAGGTCTTGCCGACGCCGAACGGGCCCGAGACCAGAATCTTGACCGATTGGCGCACGGTCGGCGAGACGTATCGGTCCGCCTCGTCACGATCGGCCCCGCGGTGATCAGAGACTACGGAGGCCATGCAGGACCCTTTCGAGAAGCTCGTGGTTCGGGGTATCCGGATCGGCCCCCACCGTGCGCACGGCGAGATGGCCGGTGTCGACCAGGTCCGAGACCATGACCGCCGCGACGCTCACCGGAATCTTCAGATGGGCGGCGGCCTCGGCCAGCGACAGCATTCCTCGGCACAGCTGCACCAGGGACCGATGCTGACGCGTGGCCGAGGGCGGCAGGCTGGCGTCCGCGTTCGCCACCAGCAGGGTCTCCGGCCGGACCGTGTTGCGGCTGGGGCGCGCCTGGCCACCAGTCAGCACATACGGTCGAATCGGGCCGAGATAGTCCGTGGGGTCGACCACGGCTCAGTGCGGGCGCTCGGCGGAGCTCAACGACTTCTCGCCGATCTTGCGTACCGTCGTGGTCATCTGGTGGGCGACGAGCGCCGGGTCGATCACGGCCTCGGTGATCACACCCAGGTAGGTGCGTTCGCCGGCGCCGCGGAACATCAGCTTGGCGCCGTTGAGCTCGTACACCACGTGGCTGGGAATGCCACCCGCACCGTGTTCCGCGGCGACCGCCCTGCCCAGCGACGCCATGGCCGAGCACGCGGCGGCGAGCTTCTCAGCGCCGTCGCGGTCCATGCTGCTGGAGACGGCGGTCACGAAGCCATCGGTGGTGAAGACGAACGCGTGCCGTACGCCTTGCGTCGTCTCGATGTCCTCCACCATCCAGCGGTTGGCGTCGATCCCACGCCAGTGGTCGGTGTGGAGCGTGCCGGTGGCATCGCCGGTCATTCCGTGTCCTCTGCGGGAGTGAGTGGGGCCGGGGGCGGGGTGCGGTCGCCCGTGTCAGAGACGTCGCCAGCGCAAGCGGCGTCCGGTGCGGCGCTCAGAATCGCCGCGAGGAACGCTCCGGCCTCGTCGGCTGACGGCGGCGGCGCGGGCGGGCTCCCGGATGGCAAGGCGGGCGGCGGAGCCTTCTCGGCGAGCGCGGCCTTGCGGGGCGATCGGCGTTGCGGGAGCACCGGTTTCGACGGGCGACCCTCCGCCGCGACCGAGACGGGGTCGCCAGCGGAGGCCGAAGCCGGGG
>NZ_FZMO01000494.1 GCF_900197875.1 Frankia canadensis
TCGCCGGTGTTCTGGCTGGTCAGCAGACCTTCGCCGCGGTCTGGGAATGGGCGGTCGACCTGCCCGTGGACCTACTCCCCGCCCTTCGGGCTGCGCCGTGGGGTGCCGTCCGAGCGGACGATCCGGCGCCTGGTCGAGCGCGCTGACCCGGTCGCGCTGGACAAGGCGCTCTCGGGCTGGATCGCCCGGGCCACGGCGGTGGCGGACCCGCCGGCCGGGCCGCGGGGGCTGGCCCTCGACGGGAAGACCCTCAAGGGCGCCCGGTCGTTCACCGAGACCGGGGCGATGAGCCAGGAAGCGGTCGTCGAGGCGGTCTGGCACGACACCGGGATCGCCGCCGGCCACCAGCGGGTCGTTGGCGGCGACGAGATCGCCGCGGTCGAGACGCTGGTCGGCCGGCTCGACCTGACCGATGTCCTGGTCACGGTGGACTCGCTGCATTCCCACACCCGGCTCGCCCGGAAGATCCGGTCCAGGGGCGGCCAATGGCTTTTCGTGATCAAGGGAAACCAGTCGACTGTCCACACGAACCTCACCCGGCTGCCCTGGGACCGGTCACCGGACCTGGTCACGACGACCGAGAAGGCCCACGGCCGGACCGAGGTCCGCTCGCTGAAGGCTCTGACCGTCACCACGCCGGCGCTCGTCGGTTTCCGGGGCACGAAACAGGTCGTCGAGCTGCGCCGACGGACCCGGCGCAAGAAGACCGTCACCTCGAAGCCGACAGTGTCCGACGAGGTGTTCTACCTGGTCACCAGCCTGCCCGCCGAACAGGCCCACCCCCGCCACCTCGCC
>NZ_FZMO01000433.1 GCF_900197875.1 Frankia canadensis
CTCACCTTTCGGTGGGGCACCCCGGGTCTGACCGGCCGTGGCCGTGCCCGGTTCCCGCTTCACAGCCACCCGCCCGCTCGCGCGGGTCTTATGGTCGGCTCCACGGGTGTTTTCCGTCTCCGATGTACTGGCGGCGACGAGGTTGCGCAGGTTGACCGCCGCGTTGGTGTCTCGGTCGAGTACCAGCGCGCAGGACTGGCAGTGGAACGTGCGGTCCGACAGCGTCAGGCTTGGGTTTCGCCAGCCGCAGCCGGAGCAGGTCTTCGAGCTTGGGTACCAGCGGTCCGCGACGTGTAGCCGCGAGCCGTACCAGACGGTCTTGTAAGCGAGTTGGCGGCGGATCTCTGCCATCCCGGTGTCGGCGACGGCGCGGGCGAGGCGCCGGTTACGGACCATCCCGGCGACGTGCAGGTCCTCGACCACAACCACGTCGTGGGACGTGGCGAGGCGGGTCGTGAGCTTGTGCAACCCGTCGCGACGCTGGTTCGCGACGTGGGCGTGGATCTTTCCGAGCCGGGCGGCGCGTTGACGGCGTCCGACTGAGCCTGGCTTCGACCGGGAGTAGGCCCGGGACGCCTTGCGGAGTTTCCGCTGGGAGCGGGCGAGCGGTTCCGGGTTGTCGACCTGTTCGCCGGTCGAGAGGACCGCGAGGTGCTTCACGCCCGCGTCGACGCCGACCGGCCCGCCCGCCCGCTGCCATGGCGGGGACGTTTCGGGCACGTCCCGGTCAGCCTCGACGGTGAACGAGACGAACCAGCGGCCGGCGGTACGTGACACGGTTGCGCCGAGCAGACACGCCCGGCCGTCGGCGAGCCGGCCGGTCAGCGCGGCCATCGGTTCGTGGACCTTGACCCGGCCGATCCGGGGCAGCGTCACGTGCAGGCCACCGGCCGGGCCGTAGGCACCGGTCGTGTACCGGAACGAGTCGCGGGCCTTCCCGCGCTTGGTGAACCGGGGGAAACCGGCCCGCCGGCCCTTGCGCTTCCCGCGCTTCGAGTCGGAGAAGTTCTTCAGCGCGCGGGCCAACTGGGCGAGCCCGGCGGAGAACGCCTCCTTTGAGCACTCCGGCCACCACGGGGCGACATCGTTCTTGACCTGGTTGAAGCGCAGCCGCAGCGCGGGCAGCGTCCAGGGCACCGCCGTGAGCGCGCCGCCGTCGAGTCCGTAGGACTTCTCGGCGTCGCGCTGCGCGAGGGCGGCCTTCACGAACGCCAGACCCCAGTTGTAGACGAACCGGGACGCCCCGGCGTGGCGGCGGAGATCGGCCCGCTGGGCGTCGTTCGGGTCGAGCGCGAACCTGTAAGCCTGCATCGTCTTCACACCGGGCCGTCCTCGGTCGCGGCGGCGACCGCTCGGGCGGCCCGGTTC
>NZ_FZMO01000291.1 GCF_900197875.1 Frankia canadensis
GGCTGGGCGTGCGGGGACCGGGCGCTGGGGGCGGAGTCGTCTGGGCTCACGTCCCAGGATTGTCGCCGGGTCCGGCGGCCGGGTCGGCACCGCGCCACGTCTGGGGCCCGGACGCATCTCCGCCCGGCCCGGCGGAACCGGGCGAACCATCCCAGGGCAGGCCGTAGGGAGTCATCGGAGCGGCCAGGGGCGAAGGCCCGTCGAGCGGTGGTGGCAGGGCCGCGCGGGCGATCGGCGCTGACGGCTGGAGCGGGGTCGGCGGGTCGGCGGCCGGGCGGCTCCACGGGGACGCCGCGCCGAACGTGGCCCCGGCCTGCTCCCAGGCCGGCAGCTCGGCGGGCGGCGGATCCGCACCGGCCACGGCGAAGGTGCCGCGGGTACCGGCGAGTTCACGGGTACCCGCGGGTTCGCGGGGATCGGCGGCCTCGGCGAGGTCGAAGGGGTCGGGTGCGGCCAGCGGCAGGCGCATCCGCATCAGCGCCCCACCGCTCGGCGACGCCTCCGCCGTGACGCTGCCGCCATGGCTGTGCACGGCATCGGCGACGATCGCGAGGCCGAGCCCGGAGCCGGGCAGGCCGCGGGCCGAGGTGGCCCGGTAGAAGCGGTCGAAGACCTGGGCGCGATCCTCGACGGCGATGCCCGGGCCGTCGTCGGCGACGGTCACCTCCCCCGCCGCGCAGCGCACCCGCACGACCGACGCCGGCGGGGAGAACTTCACCGCGTTGTCGAGCAGGTTGGTGACGGCGCGTTCGAGCATGTTCGGCTGGCCGTCGACCAGGCAGCTCACGGCGTCGACGTCGATCCGGATGCCCTTGCCGTAGGCCCGGCGGCGGGCGCGCTCGGCGGCGGCGACGACGATGTCCGCGAGGTCGAGCCGCTCCACCTCCTCGGCGGGCACCTCGTCGCGGGCGAGCTCGACGAGCTCGCTGACCAGGCCCGACAGCTCGCGCATCTGGGCGTCGACGTCGCGCAGCAACGCCTCCCGGTCGGCGGGGGGCAGCGGGCGGTGCGGGTTCGCCTCGGCCCGCAGCAGCAGCTCGATGTTGGTCCGCAGGCTGGTCAGCGGGGTGCGCAGCTCGTGGCTGGCGTCGTCGACGAGCTGACGCTGGCGGGCCCGGGAGGCCTCCAGCGCGCGCAGCATGCTGTTGAGGCTCTCCGCCAGCCGGGTGATCTCATCCGAGCCGGTGACCGGGATCAGCGCGGAGAGGTCCTGGGTACGGGCGACCTCCTCGGCGGCGGCCGCGGCGGCGTCGACGGGTTTGAGTGCCGCGCGGGCCACGATCCGGCCGGCCAGCGCCGAGCCGACGACCCCGACCACGCCGACGACGAGCAGCACCACGGCGAGGTCGCGCAGCGTGCGGTCGACGTCCGTGGTCGGCCGGGCCAGCTGGAGCGCGCCGCCGGACGCGGGTCGCTCCAGCGGCACGGTGACCAGCCGGTACGACTGCCCGCCGACGGTGATCGTGCGCAGGTTCTGTGCCCGCTCCCGGCGGGCGACCTCGGCGTCGGCGGCGTCGACCGGGATCCGCACGGAGTTCCAGCTCGAGACCGCGTTCTCCAGCGGGTTGCCGTCCGCGTCCAGGAACTGGCCCTCCAGCCCGAAGCTGAAGGCCTTCAGACCGACGCCGATGCCGAGCGCGTTGGTCTGGATGGTGTCCGCGGACGCCTCGGCCTGCTCGGTGAGCTGGTCGTCGATGGCCTGGTTCAGCACGATGCTGGTGGCGCCGAGGGACACGCCGGCGACGACCGCGACCGCGGCGGCCACCGCCATGCCGACCAGCAGCGCGAGCCTGGCACGCAGGGTGAGGCGGCCCAGCGGCGAGGAGAAGCGTTCCCGGGCGGAGGCCCGCTGGTGCGAGCCGACCCGGCGGGCGACCCCGTCCCGCGTGCGCGCCCGGGGCGACGCCGAGCCGGTTCCAGCCCCCCCACCGGCTCCCGCGGCCGCGGCGGCTCCGTCGCCGGGGCCGCCGCGGGCGGGCAGACCCACGACCGGCCGCGCCCAGCCCGGCGAGCGCGCGGCCGCCCGCGGGGAGGCACGGCTCACATGCGCTCCCCGGAGGGCTCACGCAGCACGTACCCGACGCCGCGCACCGTGTGCAGCAGGCGGGGCTCCCCGCCTGCCTCCAGCTTGCGGCGCAGGTAGCTGACGAAGACCTCCAGCGAGTTCGACGTGGGCCCGAAGTCGTAGCCCCACACCCGCTCCATGATCGTCGAGCGGGAGAGCACCTGCCGCGGGTGGTGGAGGAACAGCTCCAGCAGCTCGAACTCGGTCTTGGTCAGGGTCAGCTCCCGCTCGCCCCGGGTGACCTGGCGGCTGGCCTGGTCCAGGACGACGCCCCCGTAGCTCAGCACGGAGTCGGGCGCCCCGCCCGGCCCGCCGACGACCGCGCTGGTCGCCCGCGCCGCGAGCGCCGCCCGGCGGGTCAGCGCCCGCAGCCGGGCGAACAGCTCCTCCAGCGCGAACGGCTTGACCAGATAGTCGTCGGCGCCGACGTCGAGGCCGCTGACCCGGTCGGCCAGCCCGTCGCGGGCGGTCAGCATGAGCACTGGGACGTCGTCGCCGCGGGCCCGAAGCTGGCGGCAGGTCTCCAGGCCGTCCACCCTGGGCATCATCACGTCGAGAATGACGATGTCGGGACGGTCGCGGACGACGGCGTTCAGCGCGTCGAGCCCGTCCACCGCCGTCGAGACCTCGTAACCCTCGAAGCGCAGCGACCGTTCGAGGGACTCCCGGACCGCCGCGTCGTCGTCGACCACCAGTACTCGCACGATTCCAGTCTGCCTCTCCCGAACGGAAGGAGGGATGTCCGCCGGGCGGTCTCAGCAACACCTTCCCTGCTTTTCAGGCGAACTTCAGGCCCGCGCCCGGACGGATCACCCCGGGCGGCGCCGAACCGTCACGGGCCCGGCCGCCCCTGTCAGCACCGGACGCCAGAACCGGACGCTGGAACCACGCGTCGGAACCGGACGCCGGCGCCCGCCGTCAGGACCGGGTCGCGCTCGGCGGGTCGATCCTCGGCCGGGGCACGTCCTCGGTGATGACGATCGAGCCGCCGCCGCCGCCCGCGGGCAGGGCCGGCGCGCCGATCCCGTTGTCGTCATCGTCCTCTCCGGCGCGCGTCCCGCCTTCCTCCTCCTCGTCGTCGACCACCGTGACCTCGCTGCGCTGGACGGAGCCCAGCGCGATGCCCGCGTCGCTGAGCGCGTTGCGCACCCGCTCCCGCAGTTCGCGGGCGACCTCCCACTGCTTGAGCGGCTGCGTCTTGATCGCCACACGCAGGGTGTACCCGTCGGCGGTCATCGTCTCCATGCCCCACACCTCGGGGGCGGAGAGGATGAGACTGCTCCACTCGGCGTCGGCCCACAGATCGTCGGCGGCGCGGGCGAGCACCCGCTTGGCCGCGTCGACCTCGGTGTCGTAGTCGAGCGGGACGTCGAGCACGGCGCGGGCCCACTGCTGGCTCTTGTTGCCGATCCGGGTGATCTCACCGTTGCGGACATACCAGACGGTGCCCTCGACGTCGCGCAGCCGCGTCATCCGCAGGCTCACCCCCTCGACCGTGCCCGACACCGGCCCGACGTCGATCACGTCGCCGACACCGTACTGATCCTCCAGAAGCATGAACATGCCCGACAGGAAGTCGCGGACAAGGTTCTGCGCGCCGAATCCGACGGCGATTCCCAGCACTCCGGCGCTCGCGACGATCGGCGCGAGATTGATGCCGAGCTCCCCCAGGACGCTGAGGAATGCCAGGCCGAAGACGAAGATGGAGGTCACGCTGCGCAGCAGCGAACCGACGGTGGCGGCGCGCTGGCGGCGCCTTTCCATCAGCCCCGCCGGATCGCCGAACGCGCCCAGCAGCGTGCCCGCCCGGGAACTGCGGAAGAACCCGCCGTTGCCGCCGGCGCCGGCCCGTTCGGCGGTCCGCCGAATGAAGCGGTGCAGCAGCGCGCGCACGACGAACGCGATCACCAGGATGAGCAGGATCCGGATCGGCGTCCCAAGGAACACCTCCGCACCGGACGCGAGGTAGTTACTGTGCGTTGCGTTATAGACGGTTCGACAGAGCAGGCCCGGGCTGGTGCCACAAGCGTCGCGCAGGGCGTTCGCGACGCCTTCGAGGGATACCAGCGGATCCGTGCTCGCCGAGGGGCTCGGCGAGGGCAGCGGGGTGCCCGAGACCACCGCGGCGGCGGAACCGGGCTGCGCGTCGGGGGCGGGCGAGGCGGACAGCAGCATCCCCAGCCCGGGAATGAGCGGCTCGGCCAGCAGGGACGGGGCGGGCGTCACGACGACGGTCATCCTTTCTGCGTCTGACGTTTCGGTGGTGCGTCGGCGGTGCGGTACCGCGACGACAGGCGGTGTCGCCCGACGGCGCGGTGTCGAGCCCGACGGCGCGGTGCCATGTCCGACGGTGCGGTGCCATGTCCGACGGTGCGGTGCCATGTCCG
>NZ_FZMO01000072.1 GCF_900197875.1 Frankia canadensis
GTCGAGCTTGGCGAGCTGCTGCTGGTCGCCGGCTACGAGACGACCGTCAACCTGGCCGACCCCGCCGTCTTCGCCCTCACCCGCTACGCCGGGCAGACCCAGCCCGCCCGCCACCTGGCGCTCGGTCACGGCATCCACTACTGCCTCGGCGCCCCGCTGGCCCGCCTGGAGGGCGAGATCATGCTGGGCGCGCTGGTCGAGCGGGTGAGCGCGATCGACCTCGTCCGCGCGCCGACCTACCGCCCCCACATCGTCGGCCGCGGCCCCGCCGCACTACCCGTCCGCCTGCGTCCCGCCTGACCTCCCTCCACGGACCGCGGCCGACCGTCAGGAGATCAGGCGGCTGGTATAGCCGGCGGCAACCAGGCTGTCGTATGCGGCGCGGACATCATCCGGAACCGGCTGCGGGACGGCGTATCCGCGTTCGGCGTACACCCCGATGGGCTGAGTATCGCCGACCAGCACGGAGGTGATGACGGTCGCGGTGTTGACCCGCCGGGGCCGGCGACGTTGGTGCTGAGGCCGACGTGGCGCTCTTTGGACATGGGGCGCTTCGTCCGGGTTCAGGCTCAGTCGGTGCCGTGTTGCACCGTGTGCACGGGCCGGTCGGGTTCCGGGCGCTGCAGCTGCGCTGCGACAACATGTCCTCCAGCGTCCGGCCTCCCGGTACCCAACCGCCTGCGGCCGGATGTCAGTTCGCGGCGGTGGTGATCTCGACGGGGAGGGAGTGCAGGCCGCGGTGGATGATGCTGGGCTGGTAGTCCAGTGGCGCGTCGGTCAGGCGCAGCCCGGGGGCCCGGGTGATCAGCGTGCGGATCGCCGTGGACGCCTCCAGGCGGGCCAGCGGGGCGCCGAGGCAGTAGTGCAGGCCCAGGCTGAAGCCGAGGTGACGCGGACCGCCGGGGCGGGCGTAGCGGGTGACGTCGAGCTCGTCGCCGGCGCCGAAGACGTCATCGTCGCGGTCCGCCGAGCCCATCAGCACGATGACGCCGTCGCCCCGCTGGTAGGTCTGGTCGCCGACGGTGGTGTCGGTGAGCGCCACCCGCATCGTGAACTGGGTCGGGGTGTCGTAGCGCAGGATCTCCTCGATGGCCGGGCCGACGAGGTCCGGGTCGCGGCGCAGGCGGTCGAGCTGCTGGGGGTGGCTCAGCAGGGCGTGGATGCCGTTGCCGACCAGGTTGATGCTGGTCTCCATGCCGGCGACGAGCAGCAGCACGCAGATGCCGAGGACCTCCGCGGCCGAGAGCACCTCGCCGGCCTCCTCGACGGCGACGAGCCGGCTGAGCAGGTCGTCCTGCGGGTCGGCGCGGCGGCGGGCGACCAGGTCCGCGAGGTAGGCGACCACGGCCTTGCCGGCGGAGTCCCGGGCGGTGATCTCCGCGGGGGAGAGCAGTGGTTCGGGGTCGGTGCCGCGGGCGATCGCCAGTTCCCAGGAGCGCAGCAGTTCGGCGTCCTCCTCCGGCACGCCGAGCAGCCGGCGTCCGACCATCGCCAGCGCCAGCGGGCCGGACAGGTCCCGCACGACGTCGAGCCCGCCGTCGGCGATGGCCCGGTCGACGAAGGTGTCGACCAGATCCGTGATCATAGGTGCGAGGTCGGCGACCATCCGGGCGCTGAACGCCTTGTTGACCAGTCCGCGCAGCCGGCGGTGGTCCGGCGGGTCCATCCGGATGAACGATCCCGGCAGGCTCGCCTCCTGGTCCCAGAAGGGGCTGAGCCGGTCGGCGTTGCCGTGACCCCATGCCTGGCTCGCCAGCACGGCGGCGCAGTCGGCGAACCGGGACAGCACCGTGACCTCGGTGTCGGCGAGACGGATCCGCGTAGGCGCCGGGTTCTCGCGCATCCGCCGGTATCCCGGGTAGGGGTTGACGCGGTGCGCGTCATCGAACAGGTCGAGCGCGTCGGGCACGACGTTGCCGATCTCCGCTGTGCTCATGAATCCCGCTCCTTCGTGACGCCGGCCTGGACGGCTGCCCGCGGGCACCCGGATCGTTCGCGCATGGCGCCGGCCCGGTGAGGCCCATCGTCCGATCCGAACGACGTGCGCGTCTGGGACAGCGGCGGGTTCGCATCGCGCGATATGAAACGGATATCGCGTGGCTGGTGGCGTGGCGTGGCGTGGCGTGGCGTGACGCGGTGCGGCGTCGGGCGCCCGCGCTCAGCCGTGCGGAGGACCTGCGTCGTCCCGCGGGCCGCGGGGGAGGGGCTGGGTGGCGAGCGGCGGGCCCGGCCGCAGGCCGTCGAACAGGACGCCGAGCAGATGGTCCCGGCGCTCGGCGAGCGGACCCTGCTCCGCCAGGGCGGCCACGGCCGTGGCGAGCGCGAAGACGTCGAGTCCGGTCACGTCCGGTCGTACGGACCCCTCGGCCTGGGCGTTCGCCAGCAGTTGGCCGCCTGCCCGCCGCAGCGCGCCGCACGCCGTCGACAACGCCGAGTCGGGATCATCCAGGGTCGCCGCCAGCGCGGTGGGCAGTCCCCGGTAGACGGCGGCGCTGAGCGCGAGTTCACGTAGCCATGCGGTCAGGGCGTCCACGGCGGTGTGGGTCGCCGCGAGCTCGTCGGCGAGCTCGACCAGACGGGCGAAGCCCTGCCGCAGCAGCGCGTCCAGCAGCGCCTCACGGGTCGGGAAGTGCCGGTAGAGCGTGCCGAGTCCGACCTCGGCGCGGCGGGCGACGTCGCGCAGCGAGGCTCCCACTCCCTGCTCCGCCACCACGAGCCGGGCCACCTCGAGGAGGTGGTCGTGGTTGCGGCGGGCGTCGGCCCGCTGGTCGCGCTGGCGGGACAGCTCCGGCGGCCTCGCGTGGGCTGTCACTGGCATTCACATCCCGGGGTGATGACGGCGCGCGCCCGTATTCGGAGCGCCGCTCCTGTTACGCTGCGGAGCACTGCTCCGCTTTGATGCCGGAGCGCTGATCCGCACGCTATCCCGTCCACCCACACCCGTGAGGACACCAGGTGCCATGAAGTCCATCCGCGTCCACCACGTCGGGTCGCCCCACGAACTCCAGCTGGAGGAGGTGGAGCGGCCGGAGGCCGGCGCCGGCGAGGTACTCGTCGAGGTGCACGCCGCCGGGGTGAACCCGCCAGATCTCTACGCGCGCGCCGGCTACCCGCAGATCCCCGCCGACTTTCGTCCCCCCGTCCCGCTGCCGCTCACACCGGGTACGGACGTGTCCGGGGTCGTGGTGGGAGTCGGCGGCGGGGTCACCTCGTGGGCCGAGGGTGACGAGGTCCTCGGCCTGCTCCGGTTCCCGACCGTCACCGGCAGCGGCCGGGGGTACGCGCAGTACACGACGGCGCCGGCCGGTGACCTGGCCCGCAAGCCCGCTGGCATCGACCACGTCCACGCGGCGGCGGTGCCGATGGCGGGCCTCACCGCCTGGCAGTTCCTCGCTGACATCGCCCCCGTGTCCCCCGGGGAGACGGTGCTGGTCAACGGCGCCGCCGGCGGTGTGGGGCACTTCCTCGTCCAGCTCGCCCGCCGGGCCGGCGCGCGGGTCATCGCCGTCGCGTCCACCCGGCACGAGGCGTTCCTGCGCGGCCTCGGTGCGGACGAGTACATCGACTACACGACCACCCGCGTCGCCGACGTGGCGAAGGAGGTCGACGTGCTGTTCGACACCGTCGGCGGGCCGCACGGCCATCTGCTCACGCCGGCGATCCGCGACGGGGGCAGGCTCGTGCCGATCTTCTTCGGTGATTACCACGACGACGAGCTCGCCCGGCGTGGGGTCCGCCACGGCGGCGGGCAGGTGCGCTCGCACGGCGGCCAGCTCGCCGAACTGGTCGCTCTGATCGACGAGGGTGAGATCCGGGTTGCCGTCGACGAGGTCTTCCCGCTCGCCGAGGCGTGGCGCGCGCACGAGCGGGCCGAGCGCGGCCACATCCAGGGCAAGATCGTCCTGCGCGTCGACCACCCCAGCTGACCCCCGACCGCCGCTGGCGCACCCGAGCAGAAACGGAGAAGCTCAGGTCAGACGGGTGCGCCTAGGGTGTTCGGCATGGACGCGGCCGACACTCATGATCTGATCCGTGTGCTCGGCGCGCGGGAGAACAACCTGAAGGACGTCAGCGTCGAGCTGCCGAAACGGCGGCTGACGGTGTTCACCGGTGTGTCCGGCTCGGGGAAGAGCTCGCTGGTGTTCGGCACGATCGCCGCCGAGTCGCAGCGCCTGATCAACGAGACGTACAGCGCGTTCGTCCAGGGATTCATGCCGACGCTGGCCCGGCCCGACGTCGACGTCCTCGACGGGCTGACCACGGCGATCATCGTCGACCAGCAGCGGATGGGCGCCGACCCGCGCTCCACCGTCGGCACCGCCACCGACGCCGGCGCGATGCTCCGCATCCTGTTCAGCCGGCTCGGTCAACCCCACATCGGCCCGCCCGGCGCGTTCTCGTTCAACGTCCCGTCCGTGCGCGCCGCGGGCGCCATCACCGTCCAGCGCGGCACGGACGCGAAGGCGGAGAAGGTCACCTTCACCCGCACCGGTGGAATGTGCCCGCGCTGTGAGGGCCGCGGCTCGGTCTCCGACATCGACCTGACCGCGCTCTACGACGACAGCAAGTCCATCAACGAGGGCGCGATCACCATCCCCGGCTACAGCGTCGACGGCTGGTACGGACGGATCCTGGGCGGCTGCGGCTTCTTCGACGCCGACAAGCCGATCCGGCGCTTCACCAAGGCCGAACTCGCCGCGCTGCTCCACAAGGAGCCGACGAAAATCAAGGTCGAGGGCATCAACCTCACCTACGAGGGCCTGATCCCGAAACTGCAGAAGTCGATGCTCGCCAAGGACCGCGAGGCGATGCAGCCGCACATCCGCGCGTTCGTCGACCGGGCGGTGACCTTCACCGTCTGCCCCGAGTGCGACGGCACCCGGCTCGCCGAGGCCGCCCGCTCGTCGCTGATCGGCGGGCGCAGCATCGCCGACGTCTGCGCCATGCAGCTCAGCGACCTGGCCGACTGGGTCGGCGAGCTCGACGAGCCGACGGTCGCCCCGCTGCTCACCGCCCTGCGCCACACCCTCGACTCGTTCGCCGAGATCGGCCTGGGCTACCTCTCGCTCGACCGGCCGTCGGGCACGCTGTCGGGCGGGGAGGCGCAGCGGGTCAAGATGATCCGCCAGCTCGGCTCGGCGCTCACCGACGTCACCTACGTCTTCGACGAGCCCACCACCGGCCTGCACCCGCATGACATCGCCCGGATGAACGGCCTGCTGCGGCGGCTGCGCGACAAGGGCAACACCGTGCTCGTCGTCGAGCACAAGCCCGAGATGATCGCGATCGCCGACCATGTCATCGACCTCGGCCCCGGCGCCGGCGCGGACGGCGGCACCGTCTGCTTCGAGGGCACCGTCGACGGGCTGCGGGCCTCCGGCACCGTCACCGGCCGCCACCTCGACGACCGGGCCGCGCTGAAGAAGACAGTCCGAACTCCCACCGGCCGGCTGGAGATCCGCGGCGCCTCGACGCACAACCTGCACGACGTCGACGTCGACATTCCCCTCGGCGTGCTCGTCGTCGTCACCGGCGTCGCCGGGTCCGGCAAGAGCTCGCTCGTACACGGATCGATCCCCGCGGACGCCGGGGTGGTGTCGATCGACCAGACGCCGATCCGCGGTTCTCGGCGCAGCAACCCGGCGACCTACACCGGGCTGCTCGAACCGATCCGCAAGGCGTTCGCGAAGGCCAACGGGGTGAAGCCGGCACTGTTCAGTGCCAACTCGTCCGGCGCCTGCCCGGCCTGCAACGGGGCCGGCGTCATCTACACGGATCTCGCGATGATGGCGGGCGTCGCCAGCACCTGCGAGGAGTGCGACGGAAAGCGTTTCGACGCCTCGGTGCTGGAATACCGGTTCGGCGGGCACGACATCAGCGAGGTGCTGGCGATGTCGGTCGCGGACGCGGAGGAGTTCTTCGGCTCCGGTCAGGCGCGCACCCCGGCCGCGCACACGATCCTGCGCCGCCTCGCCGACGTCGGGCTCGGCTACCTCGGCCTCGGCCAGCCGCTGACCACACTGTCCGGCGGCGAGCGGCAGCGGCTCAAGCTCGCCACCCGGATGGGCGACAAGGGCGCCGTCCACGTCCTCGACGAGCCCACCGCCGGCCTGCACCTCGCCGACGTCGAGCAGCTGCTGGGCCTGCTGGACCGGCTCGTCGACGGCGGCACGTCGGTCATCGTCGTCGAACACCACCAGGCGGTGATGGCGCACGCCGACTGGATCATCGACCTCGGGCCGGGCGCCGGTCACGACGGCGGCCGGATCGTCTCCGAGGGCACCCCCGCCGACCTCGTCGCGGCCCGCTCCACCCTCACCGGCGAACACCTCGCCGCCTACGTCGGCGCCTGACCGCACGGCCCCGTGCCATCGTCTGATTGGAAGGCGGTATCGACGGCCGGGGACGGGATGATGCCACGATCCGTGGGCGGCCGGGCACGGTAGCATCCGCTCCAGCAGAGCCCAGCGACCCGGCCGGCCGCGTGGACCTTCCCCGTGCGCTGTCCGGGCGCCATCGGAAGGACGAGGACGATGACGACCGGGTCCACCGAACTGATCGACGCCGGCGGTTCGGTCGCCGCGCGGCCGAGCGACGTCTTCGATCCCCGTCAGCGCGCCAATCCGTACCCGCTGTACCGGGCGCTGCGGGAGGCGGGTCGCCACCACTGGGTGGCGCCGCAGGCGCCGAGGATCCTGATGCTCACCCGGTACGAGGACTGCCAGCGCATCCTCACCGACCCGGCCCTCGGCCACGCGGTCATGGCGGACAGCCCCTTCCGGGCGGTGGCGGACGAGGCCGGCGCCCCGCAGGTGGGCCTGCAGTCGATGCTGCGCGCCAACCCGCCGACCCACACCCGGCTGCGCCGCCTGGTCAGCAGGGCGTTCACCGCCGGCCGGGTCGGCCGCTTCGGCCCGCAGGCCCGCCAGCTCGCCGCCGAGCTGCTCGACGACGCCGTCCAGCGCGGCGAGGTGGACCTCATCGACGCCTTCGCCCGGCCGCTGCCGCTGCGGGTGATCTGCACCCTGCTCGGGGTGCCGGCCCGGGACGAGGAGGTCTTCGGCGGCTGGGCGTCGGCGCTCACCCGCGGGATCGACCCCGACCAGATGCTGTCGGCGGCGGAGCGGGCGGCCCGGGCCGAGGCGACGACCGCGTTCGCCGGCTACTTCACCGAGCTGATCGCCCGGCGCCGCGCCGAGCCCACCGACGACCTGCTCAGCGACCTCATCGCCGTCCAGGAGCAGGGCGACCACCTGTCCGGGGCGGAGCTGCTCGAACTGTGCGTGCTTCTGCTCGTCGCCGGCTACGAGACGAGCGTCAACCTGCTCGCCGGCGCCGTCCTCGCGCTCGCCCGGGACCCCGAGCAGTACGCGGCGCTGCGCGCCCGACCCGACCTGGTGCCGGCCGCGGTCGAGGAGGCGCTGCGGTTCGACCCGCCGATCCAGTGGTTCGGCCGCACCGTGCTGGTGGACGAGGTCGAGATCGCCGGGCAGCGGCTGAACGCCGGTGAGGGTGTCCTGGCGCTGGCCGCCGCCACGCACCGCGATCCCGCCGTCTACCCGGATCCGGACCGCTTCGACGTCACCCGCTACGCCGGCCCCACCGCGCCGCCGCGTCACTTCGGCTTCGGCCAGGGCATCCACTACTGCCTCGGCGCGCCGCTGGCCCGGCTCGAGACGGAGATCATGCTCGGCGCGTTCGTCGAACGGGTCGCCCGGGTGGAGATCGCCGCCGAGCCGGCGTACCGCCCGCACCTGTCCGTGCGCGGCCCCTCGACCCTGCCGGTCCGGCTCACCCCCGCCGGCTGACGTCGCCCGCCGGCTGACCTCGCCCCCCGCCGTCTTAGCTGCCCAGCCGTCGCCGTCGCCCTGCCAGGCCTGTCGCCCTGCCAGGCCTGTCGCCCTGCCGGACGCGACGTCGGGTTCGTGACGGGTTCGGCGTCTCTGCCGGCGGTGCGACGGGCGTTATAGTCGGGCCACGGATGGTTTCTTTCGACCCGCGGCCGTCACAGCGGCGGGAACGTCGACGCCGCGAGGGCCGTGTGCGTGAGAACGGTGTGCGCGAGAACCGGGTGAACGTGCCGGGGCACGGTGGGATCGTGCGGGCCCACGTCCAGGCGGTGCTGCCCGACTACGACATCGGCGCGGAGCTCGGCCAGGGCGGATTCGGCCGGGTGCTCGCCGGGCGGCATCGCCGCCTCGACCGGCCCGTCGCGATCAAGGTGTTGGAACTGCCCGCGGCGGATCCCGCCGCCGTCGCGGACGTCGACGCCGAGGCGCAGATCATCGCCCGGCTCGACCATCCGCACATCGTTCGGGTCTACGACTACATCCGCACCCCCGAGCTCGCGCTGATCGTGATGGAGCTGCTGCCCGGCGGCACGCTCACCCGGCGGGCCGCCGAGGGGCTCACCCCGGCGGACGCCTGCGCGGTCGTCGCCGCCGTCGCCGTCGCCCTCGACCGCGTGCACCGCGAGGGCCTCCTGCACCGCGACATCAAGCCGTCCAACATCCTGTTCGCCGCCGACGGCTCGCCCCGGCTCACCGACTTCGGTATCGCCCGGCTGCTGGAGGCGACCGGCGCCGCCGAACCGACCAGCGTGATCGGCTCGACGCCGTACCTGGCGCCCGAGCAGTTCGACCTCGCGGTCCCCGGCGTCGGCGTCGACGTCTACTCGCTCGGCGCGGTCCTCTACGAACTGCTGGCCGGGACGCCGCCGTTCGGTGTCGACCGCCGTCCGCACGTCATGGCCGAACGCCACCGCCGCGCCGCGCCCCGCCCGCTGCCGTCCGCGGTGGCCGGCCTCGGTGCGGTGACGATGCGGGCGCTGGCGAAGCACCCGGCCGACCGGCAGCCCGGCGCCCTCGCCTTCGCCGAGGAGCTCGTCGCCGCCGCCACCTGGACGTTCGGCCCTGACTGGCTCGCCGCCAGCGGCATCAGCTTCCGCGGCGACGAGGACCTGCGCCAGCTCGCCGGCAGCGTCCCCGTCACGCCGACGCGTCGCTACCCGCCGGATCGGCCGCTGACGACGGCAAGCTGGGGATGGCGATCCGACCCGCCGGTGCCGCCCGGTGGCCCGCCTGCCGGGCGTGGCGGCTGGGTGGGGTGGTCCGCGACGGTGAGCATCGCCGTCGCGGTGGTGGTCGTGGCGGTGGTGGTGATGCTGCTGTTGACCGGGGTGCTGCAGGTCGGTCGGGGCGGTGACACGCCCACGGCGGCGCCCGCGAGCAGCCGGCCGCCGGCGGTGTACCCGGTCAGTGCGCCCGTCCCGCTGCGCGGGCTGATCAGCCTGACGGCGGACGCCACCGCCGTGACCAGCGCCGATGGTGGCGGCGTCTACCTGTCTGACTCCAGCCAGCACGCCGTGACCCGATTCGACGGCACGGCGGCGACGACCGTCGTCGGCCGTGTCGACGGGGCCGACCGGATCGGACAGCCGGGTCAGGCCCGGGACGAGCCGACGGCGGTCGCGGCATTGCACCGACCGGCCGGCGTGGCCGCCGCGGGAGGTTCCGTCTTCGTCGCGGACGAGTGGAACTGCGTGGTCCGGCGGGTCTACCGCCCGGCCGGGCAGCCGTGGCGGATCGAGACCGTCGCCGGGCGGCCCGCGGCCGGAGAGGGCGCCGACGCCGTGTCGGACCCGACCGCCTCGGCGACGGGCGATCCGGACGCGGGGCGCGCGCCGGCCGACATCTGCCCGCGGGGCGGTGGGGACGGCCCGCGCGGCGTCGGGGCCCAAATCGGGACGCCGTCCGCGGTCGCCGTCGGCCCGGGGAACGCCCTGTACATCGCCACCGGGTACGCCGGGCAGGTCTGGCGGATCGACCCGGGCGGCGGCTCCGGCGCCTACCGCTCCACCGCGGCCCGCCTGATCGCGGGCGACGGGGCCGGCGCGGACGGGGACCGGCGGGCAACCCGGGAGCGCTCCTACTCGGCGCGTTCCGACCGCGCCACCGAGGTTGCGCTGGAGAACGCCTACAGCGTCGCGGTCGACGGCGCCGGCCGGGTGTTCGTCCTGTCCTACGCCGACGGTTACGCCCGCATTCACCTCGTCACCGGCCAGACGATCACCACCCTCGTCCAGCAGCGCCTCGACCGGGCGCCGATCACGACCCTCGCCCCGGATCCCGACGGCAACGGCGTGCTGTACACCGAGCCCGGCTCCCGCAGCATCCGGCGCCTGACACCGACGAGCGCCGGGACCTGGGACGCGCGCACCCTCGTGACCGGGACGTGCGTGGGCGACACCGAGCGCCTGTTCTCCGTCGCCGTCGACCGCGGCGGCGACCTGTACTACTCCTGCAACGACGCGACCCAGGCCTCCGTCTACCGGGTGACCGCGCGCATCCTGGCCGCCGCCGGAGGCACCGGCTCCGGCACCGGTCCCGGCCAGCGCGTCCTGTACTGAGCCGGACCGGGGCCGGTCCGTCGGGCTCGGGCCCGGTCAGTCGCGGCGGGCCCGGTCGATGACCTCCTCGGCCGTCAGCGGTGAGGACGGGTGGTGGCTCAGGCAGAGCGGGGTGCGGATCTTCTCGAAGGCCAGCGACTCACTGGTGGCGTAGAACTCGCCGACGCCGAGCTGGCCGATGTCCGGCGCGTCACCGCCGGCGTTGCGGGCCATCATGCGGGCGGCGTCGATCTGCGTCGGCGCGTTGAGCCGGCCGAACAGCTGGGTCGTCGCGTTGCCCGGGATGCCGTTGTGCAGGTTCTTCGGTGCCTGGGTCGCGAACACCAGCCCGAGGCCGTACTTGCGGGCCTGCGACGCGAGGACCAGCGTGCTGGCGGTGCAGGCCGTCGTCGGCCCGGCGGGGGCGAACGTCTGCGCCTCGTCCATCACGAACAGGCCGCCGAGGGGCCGCTCGCCGGCGGGATTGCGTTTCACCCAGGAGAACAGGGCGAGCTGGAGCTGGTTGACGAAGCTCTGCCGCTGCTCGTCCTGGGGCAGCCCCACCATGCTGATCACCGAGATCCGGGCTCGCCGGCCGTCCGCCGGGCGCAGCAGCGTCGCCGGGTCGACAGGCTCCCCCTGGCCGCCGAACAGCGGATCGGTGACCATCGCGGCCCGCAGCGCCTGCGCGAGCTCGATCGGCCGTTTGTTCGTGTGGTCGAGGCCCTCGACGATGCCGTCCGGAAGGTCGGCCAGCAGGTCCACGAACGAGGCCAGTCCCGTGCGGTTGCCGCGGGCGAAGTGACGGAGCGCCGCGGTGAGGATCGCGCGGCCCACGCTGGCCCGGGCGGTGTTGCCGGTGACGTTCGCCCGGGCGGCCAGGGTCGCCACCGCCGCGTCGATCGCGGCCTCGAACTCGTCGGGATCGTCGCGCAGGCTCGCGAAGTCGGGCAGCGGCTGGAAACTCAGCGGCCGGCCTCCGTCCCGGCGCGGCGTCCAGATCACCACGTCGGTCGCGGCCAGGTACTCGGCAGCGGCGTCCGCGTCTGCGTCGGCCCAGCCGGACGGCGAGGCCGGCCAGGCGTCGCCAAGGCGGGCCAGGTCGTTGTTCGGATCGAGCACGATCGACGACACGCCCCGCAGCGCGCACTCCTCGACGAGGCGCCGGATGAGGACGGTCTTCCCCGACCCCGAGCCCGCGAAGATCGCCACGTGCCGCCGCAGCACCGACAGATCGACACGCGCCGACGCGCCGTCGGCGGACGCCGCCCCGAGCACGAACGTCGACGCGGACCTGGACGTCGACATGGGCGTGGGCGCCCAGGCGGACGCGGGTGTGGATGTCGAGGTGTATGCCGATGCGGGCGTGGACGTCGTCGGCGGCACCGCGGCGGTGGACCCGCGTTTCCGCGCCCCGAGGCCGTCCGACGCGGCCACCTCTGCCGTCGAGCCGGTCGCACCCCTGGCTCCGGTCGCGTTGGCCAGGGCGGTGCGCAGCAGGGAGGTGGTGCTGGCCGGGCGGCGCGAGGTCAGCCAGTCGCGCAGTCCGGGCCGGCGCTGGTCGAGCAGCGTCCGCAGTGCGGTGAAGGTGGCCAGGTCGTCCGGGTCCAGGGGCAGCAGGCGACCGCCGGCGTCGGCGAAGGCGGTGAGCGCCTGCTGGGTCTTCGCCCCCCTGCTCCACTCGGAGTCGGCGCCGCGCAGCAGGAACAGCTGGCGGCGCGGGTTGCCGGCGACGATGCCGGCGCTGGTGCACGCGGTCGTGATGCGGGGCAGGATCGCGTTGCCGTGGCTGGCGGTGATCGCGCGGAAGCACCAGTGCGCCTGTTCGCCGGTGTCCCGGTCGAGGGTGCGCGAGAGCCGGGCGTGCAGCGGCGGTCGGGTGCTCGGGCTCGGATCGAGATCGAAGTCGGCGCCGGCCGCGCCGTTCTCGGCGATCCACGCGGTGAGCCCGGCGTTCAGCAGCGCCGGTACGACGAAGTCCTCGTTGGCCGGGATGACGGCCGGAACCTCGGTGCGCAGCCCGGCGAACTCCGCGTCGATGGCCACGAGCAGCGCGGGATCAGCGCCGATGCGGGGCCCGCCACCGTCGGGTCCCTGGACGTCCTGGTCGGTGTCCTCCTGCCGATCGCCGTCGACGTCGTCCTCGTCCTCGGCTCTGCTGACGTCGTCGGTGCGCGGGGCCATGACGATGATGTCGTCCTGGTCGCGCAGTCTGCCCGGCACCTGGTCCGTGAAATCGTGCAGTTCGCGGACCACGCCGTCCGCCAGGCATTCGTCCACATGCCGGACGATGCGTTGGAGCAGCTCGCGCGGTGTGTACTGAGGAGCCCCGTCGAAGGCCGCGCGGGCCACCGGCCAGGTCGGATAGGGCGGGATGAAGCCGATCCGGCCGAACTCCTCGCCAAGCCGGCGCTCGACGATCGTGGAGGTGATCGCCGGATCATCCAGTCTGCTCAGCGGCATGCCGTCACTGAAGCGGTCGCGAAGCGACGTCACCGCTCGCTCACGGAATCTGATCCAGGTCGCCGGTAGGCAGGTGAGCAGGCACAGCGTTCGTTCGGTGCGTTCGTGCAGGACCAGCAGGCCGTTCGCCAGCGCGTTCAGATACAGATCACCGTCGCCGGAGGCGGGCGGACCGTCGCCGCGTACCGGCGCCTCGGTCACGACCCCGTCGATCTGGTCCATGGCGAGGATGCTGGGGCCGGTCAGCGCCAGCAGCCGGGACAGGTCATGGACGATCTCCATGGGCGGCCGGGCCTCGGATCGGATTCCCCAGCGCGCCCGCTCGCCCGGCTCCTGTTCGCTCAACGAGCGCAGGTACGCATCACCGACGGGGATGTCGTCAAAGGTGCCCGCCTTGTACAGGACGAAAGCCGCGAGGGTTTCGCGACATTGTCGGATCAGCGCCGGATAGCGCCGTCCGAACGCGGTGAGGAGGTCTTTGAGATGCTTCGGACGCAGCGTGGCATCACCGAGGAGGGCGGCGGCCACCCTGGGCGGCAGGGCGAGCTGCTCGCAGAGCCGGCGCAGGAATCTGTCCGCCTGCGTCTCCCCGTCGAGTTCCCGCCACAGGTCGGCCAGCATCGCGCTGACGACGCCCGCGCCGAAGTTCTCGCCGCTGGGCGCGCCGAGCAGGAAGAAGTAGCCGCCGCGGGCCACGACCTGCTGGCGCGTCCAGCCGAGCAGGTGGGTCTTGCCGGTGCCGGCCTGGCCCTGGATGACGACGCCGATGGGGTTGCGGGCGGTGGTCTGGTCGAGCTTGGCCAGGATTCTGGTGCGCTGCTGGGTGTGCACGCCGTCAACGTGCACCGGCGAGGTGTGCCAGACGTCGTCGAGATCATGCACCCAGCCGAGCGTGATGGCAGCGAGGGCGTCCAGTTCGCTGATCATGCCGAGCCGATCAGCAGCAGGTGGCTGTCGTGGTCACCGATGCGCACCGCCGCCGCGTGGTCGGCCGCGGTGAGCGACTTCTGGTCCTCGTCCGGCACGATGCGGACGTCAGGCTGCCGCGCCATCTGGCGCAGCACGCGGTCCACCCCCGGTTTCGCCGCGTCGCCGAGCAGTGGTCGCACGAGTGCGAGCCGGACCCAGTCGAAGGGCCCGCTGGCCAGCCGGGCATAGGCCGCCCGGATCGCCAACTCCAGATCCTCGGCCGAGGCGGCCGCCGTTCGTGCCGCGTCGGCCGCCGACCCGTTCGTCGCCGTCGCCGTCCCGCGGTCGCCGGCCGCGACAACCGCGGGACCGCTGTCGGGGGCGGCGGCAGGGACGGCGGCGGGACGAGTTGGCACGGGTGGCGGCTCGGAGCGGAAGACGTCGCCGGCCGCCAGGCGCTGGCGGCCGACGAACCGGTGGATGACGGCGGCGATGGCGAACAGGAACGAGGAGGGCACCGTCCCGGTGGGCGCCGTCGCCCGCGGCGCCATCTCCTGCTGGGCGCGGGCCCAGCCAGCGTCGGTGACCTCGTGGAAGATGACGTTGCCGTGCCCGGGCACCTTGCCGCTCTCGACGAGCCGCAGGTCGTTGAGCCGACGACGCTCCGCGCCCGTCAGCGTGAAGCCCAGCGTGTTCTTCAGCACCGTGTTCGAGACGGGCTGGTCCTGGGTGAGCAGGACCAGGAGGATGGCTGCCTCACGGTCGGTGAGGGCGGATCTGTCGCGGTTCGCCGCCGCGTCGCGGGTCATGGGACTTCCCTTTCCTTTCTTCCGGCGTCTGGCGAGACGCCTGGACGTGGCGTTCGATCTCGTCGACGACGGTGTCGACGTCGTCGAAGATCCGGCTGTTGGTGAAACGCAGGACGACGAATCCGTCGAACTGGAGCTCGTTGTCGCGCCGCCGGTCGCTCTCGTAGTGCGACAGGCCGCGGTGCTCCGGACCGTCCACCTCGACGACCAGCCGCTCGGCCCGCCAGATCAGGTCGAGGTAGTGGAGGTCGGACAGCGGCGTCGACCGGTACGGCTGGTTCCAGGCCCGACCGCCCGCCCATGGCCGAGCGGTCAGGGCGTTCTCAAGCCGGCGTTCCGCGCGGCTCGCCGGGTGGGGCTGTCCCACCACCGCGGGCAGCATCGCCCGGGCACCGGACGCGCCGGCTGGAGACCGTCGCGCGGTGGCTCCCGACCCGGAGCCCGCGAAGGGCGTCCGGGAGACGGCGGGTTCGTCGGATGGCGGCGCGGGCGTCGCTCGCGGTGGCGTCGAGCGCGGTGGCGACGTTCGGGTCAGCGAGGATCGGGCCGGCGACGTTCGGCTCGACGAGGATCGCGGCGCGGCACCGCCGGGCGCCGCACTCGCCTGACCCGCGGGCGCACGAGCTGGCCGCGGGGTGCGGCGCGGACCGGCTGGCCACGGCACTGTGGGAACCGGCCCGTCCACCGGATGCGGGCGGCCACTGGCGGGGCACGCCAGCGCCCTCGTCCGCCCGCCGGACGCGCCGGCGGGGCGAGCGGTGAGCCAGACACCCGCCCGTCCCTGGTAGGTGAACCAGGTGAGCAGTTCAAGTAGGCGCTTCTGGTCGCCGATGGGCACGGTCGGCGCGGAGGGGTCGACCAGCAGCACCAGCCGTTGCCGCTGGAACCCGCGGGCGATCGCCCAGGCCGCGCCGGCGGCGCGCACGTCGGGCGGAAACGTCGACGCCCGCGGGGCCGGGGATCCGCGGAGCGCGCGTTCGGCGAGCTCGGCGAGATAGGGGGCGAAGACGTCGGCCTCGGTGGCGGCACGCCTGGCCAGGGCCCGGACCGCTGCCGCCCCGCTGCCGCCCGCCGACTCGATGTGCTCGGCGCCGGGCAGCCAGGCCGGATACATCGTCGCGGCGACGGCCTCCAGGTCGGCGAGCAGCGCACGCTGGCCGGCGGCGAGCGAGCCCATCGGGAGTGGACGGTAGGCGACGATGGCGGGGGCGTCGTCGGGCAGCGGGTCGAGCGCGGACCGGACAGCCGCGTCGGTCGTGTCGGCCAGCTGCACGACGCGATCCGCGGGCAGCGCCGCCCAGGGCAGCGTCGTCCGGGTTCGATGGCCGCCCTGAGCCTGACGAGACGGAGGGGTCAGCCGTGGAGTGCCGCGCGTACTGGCCCTTGGACGGCCATCGTCCGCGGCGCCCGCGGCTGTGCCCGCATCCGCATCCGTGGTCGTATCGGCTTCCGTGGCCGAATCAGCTTCTGCATCCGTGGTCG
>NZ_FZMO01000228.1 GCF_900197875.1 Frankia canadensis
CCCGATCCCGCCCCCGGCACACCACCGCCCCGGCCGGTGTCCCGGACGTCGACGGCGATCCCGCGCCGGTCGTAGCGCAGCGCCACCGTGGCCGTGGCCCCCGGGCCGGCGTGCTTCATGGTGTTGGTCAGCGCCTCCTGGACCAGCCGGAAGACGGTGAGCTGAACGCCGTCCGGCAGGGCCAGCGGCTTCCCGCTGACGGTGAGGCTCACCGGCAGCCCGGCCTGGCGGACCTGGTCGATCAGCGCGTCGAGGTCGCTCAGCCGGGGCTGGGGCGCGGTGCCGTCGGCGACACCGTCCTCCCGCAGCACACCCAGCAGGCGGCGCATCTCCGCCAGCGCCTCCCGCCCAGTCCGCGAGACCTGGTTGATCGCCTGCCGGGCCTGCCGGGCCTGCGGGACGGAGCTGTCGAGCGCGAACTCCGCGCCGTCCGCCAGGGCGATCATGACGGACAGGTTGTGCGCGACGACGTCGTGCATCTCCCGGGCGATGCGGGCCCGCTCGGCGGCGGCGGCGATCTGGGCCTGCTGGTCTCGTTCCCGCTCGAGGCGGGCGGCCCGGTCGGTGAGGCTCGCGAGGTAGGCCCGCCGGGTGCCCGTGTTGCGGCCGAGCACCCCGACGGTCGTGGTGATCATGCCGAGCACGATCAGGTTGGCGAGCAGCGCGGCGCGGTTCTCGTTCTGCCACGCGATGCTCGCCAGGACGACGGAGGCGGCCGTGACGACCACCGCCACCAGCCGGACCCGCCGCGAGCACAGCGCGGAGACGGTGTAGAAGGCCACCGGCACCCCGAGGTTGCTCTCCACCGTGGGTCCGACCAGGGTCTGGGCGACCGCGGCGGCCAGGCAGGCCGCGAAGACCGCGGCGGGGAACTGGCGCCGCCAGATCAGCGGGAGCAGCCCCGCGACCGCCAGGGCGATCACCGCTGCCCGGTGGGCGACGGAGGACGCGGCCAGCGTGTTCAGCAGCGCCGCCCAGGAGAGCAGGCCGAGCACCGCGGCCAGGGCACCGTCGACCAGCTTCGGATGGGCCCGCAGGAAGCGGCCGATCCGGCCGTGGCGCAGCCGCCCGAGCACCAGCCCCGGCTCGGCCGCCTCGGCCGGCCCTGCCATCACGGCCGGCCCTGCCATCACGGTGGCTACTACCGAGGATGCCGGCCCGGGATCCCCGCCGGGCTCGTCCGCCTGGAGCGGGTCCGTCAGCACAGCCACGGAGACCATCTTGACCTCCATTCCGGGGCGAGGCGAGGGTCAGGCGGGCACGGGATGCCTGGTCAGGCGTCCCGACGGACCAGCAGGACCGCCGCGGTGGTCACCGTGACGACCAGGTAGGCGAGCAGAACGAGCAGTCCGTGCGTCGGCGAGGGCAGATCCGAGCCGTGCGTCACCTGCATCAGCGCGTCCCCCGACGTCGAGGGGAGGTAGTCGCCGACGCGGGCCAGCGAGCGCGGCAGCGCGCCGACGATCTGCGGCAGCACCAGCAGCACGCCGAACAGGGTGCCGAGCGCGGCCGGGGTGTTGCGCAGGATGGCGCCGAGCGCCATCCCCAGCACGCCGATCGCGGTGACGTAGAACGCGGTCCCCAGCACCGCCCGCAGCACCCCCGGGTCGGACAGCGCCACGTCGATGTGCCGCGAGGACAGCATGCCCTGACCGGCGGTGAACGCGATCAGGTTGGCCACCACCATGAGGACGAAGCTCGCCACCGCGAACGTCGTCACCTTCGCCCACAGCACCGGCAGGCGTCGCGGCACGACCCCGAGCGAGGCCCGGATCATCCCGGTGGTGTACTCGCCGGAGATCACCAGGACGCCGAGGACGCCGATGGCGAGCTGGGCCAGGTACATCCCGCTGAGGCTGGTCGCGGCGGCGTCGAAGGTGGCCCTGCCCTCGGGGCTGTAGTGCGGCCAGTCGTTGGCCGCGAGCCGGCACAGGATCGTGCCGAGCAGCACGGTGACCGCCAGCGCCGCCGCCAGCGTCCACACCGTGGAGCGCAGCGAGGTCAGCTTGGTCCACTCGGAGCGCAGCACCCGCAGCTGGGTGACCCGCACGGCCGGGCGGGCACTGTGCTGCCCGGGAGCGGACGGAACGGACGGGGCGGAGCCCACCAGCTGGGTCGTCTGCGCGGTCATGTCGGGATCTCCGATCGGGTGGCGCCCGCCAGGGCGAGGGTCTTCTCGGCGTCAGTGCCGGGGTGGGGGGAGTGCGGGGCCTCGGTGGCGTACTCGACGGCGCCGCGGGTGAGGTCCATGAACGCGTCCTCGAGCGAGACCTGCTTCGGGGTCAGCTCGTGCAGGGCGAGCCCCGCCGTGCGGGCGGCCTCGCCGATCTGCGCGCTGGTGCGGCCGGTGACCTCGAGCGTGTCGGCGGCGGTCGCGGTGACGGTGACGCCGGCGCCGACCAGCACGTCGCGCAGCGCCGCGCTCTGCGGCGTGCGCACGTGCACGGCGGCCGGGGACGCGGAGGCGATGACCTCGGCGACGGTCGTCTCGGCGATGAGCCGCCCGCGTCCGACGATCACCAGGTGGGTCGCGGTCAGTGCCATCTCGCTCATCAGGTGGGAGGAGAGGAAGACCGTGCGGCCCTCGGCGGCGAGGTCGCGCAGCAGGGAGCGGATCCAGCGGATGCCCTCCGGGTCCAGGCCGTTCACCGGCTCGTCGAGGATGAGCGTCGCCGGATCGCCGAGCAGCGCGGAGGCGATGCCGAGCCGCTGTCCCATCCCGAGCGAGAACCCGCCGGCCCGCTTGCGGGCGACGTCGGCGAGCCCGACCATCTCGATCACCTCGTTGACCCGGCGCCGCGAGATGCCGTGTGTCTGGGCGAGGGCAAGCAGGTGCTTGGCCGCGGTCCGGCCGGTGTGCACCGCGCGGGCCTCCAGCATCACGCCGACCTCGTGCATCGGGGCGACCGCGTCGCGGTAGCGGCGGCCGTTGACCCGCACCTCGCCGCGGCTCGGCCGATCGAGGCCGAGGATCATCCGCATCGTGGTGGACTTGCCGGCGCCGTTGGGGCCGAGGAAGCCGGTCACCACACCCGGCCGCGCCGTGAAGGTGAGGTCGTGGACGGCGACCTTGTCGCCGTACCGCTTCTCCAGGCCCATCGCCTCGATCATGTGATCCTCGCGTTCGTGCTCGGTCGCCGTCTTCGGACAACCAGAACGTTAGGGATCTTCGAGGGCCCTGCCGACAGCCTCAAGGACGATCTTTCCGGGCCGCCGGGACCCGCCATACGCCCCAGGTCGTACGCCTCGAGGAGGGGGGTGAACGGCCGGCCGCCGCGGGTGACGGCTTTCTTTTTCGATATGCCGCCGATATACCGCGTGCTGCTAGCATCGCGGGCATGCGTGTCCTGGTCGTCGAGGACGAGCCTTATCTGGCGGAAGCCATCCGCGATGGTCTGCGGCTGGCAGCGATCGCCGCCGACATCGCCGGTCACGGTGACACCGCGCTGGAGATGCTGAGCGTAAACGCGTACGACATCGCCGTCCTCGATCGCGACATTCCCGGGCCTTCTGGCGACGAGATCGCCAGGCGCATCATCGCCTCCGGCAGCGGCATGCCCATCCTCATGCTCACCGCCGCGGACCGGCTCGACGACAAGGCGTCCGGATTCGAGCTCGGCGCCGACGACTACGTCACGAAGCCGTTCGCACTCCAGGAACTCGTGCTCCGGCTCCGGGCGCTCGACCGCAGGCGCGGCCACAGCAGGCCGCCCGTCCGCGAGATCGCCGGCCTGCGGCTGGACGCGTTCCGCCGCGAGGTCTACCGCGACGGCCGCTATGTCGCGCTCACGCGGAAACAGTTCGCGGTGCTCGAGGTTCTCGTCGCCACCGAAGGCGGTGTCGTCAGCGGCGAGGAACTCCTGGAACGGGCCTGGGACGAGAACGCCAATCCGTTCACCAACGCCGTGCGCATCACGGTCTCGGCACTGCGTAAACGTCTCGGCGAACCCTGGATCATCGCCACAGTTCCCGGTGTCGGCTACCGCATCGATACCGGACCAGGCGTCGTGGTCGAAGGAGACGGGCAAGGAGACGGGCATGGATAGAATTCCTGGCCTGAGTGTCCGCCTCAAACTCACCCTGAGCTATGCCGGCTTCCTGATGGTGGCCGGCGTCGTTCTGCTCGCCGCCATGTGGATCTCGCTGCTGCGCAGCATTCATCCCAGCACGGTCGTGATCGTGCGCAGCCGCCGGGAAGCCCTGCATGATTTCGGTCCGACCACGGCGCTCGTGCTGGTCTTTCTGCTGGTGTTCGGTCTCGTCGGCGGATGGCTGCTCGCCGGCCGGATGCTCGCGCCGCTGGCCCGCATCACCGACGCCACGCGCACGGCCGCGAGCGGGTCGCTCTCCCACCGCATCCGACTGCCGGGCCGCACCGACGAATTCCGCGAGCTCGCGGACAGCTTCGACGCCATGCTCGCGCAACTCGAAGCACACGTGGCCGAACAGCAGAGGTTCGCGGCCAACGCCTCCCACGAGCTGCGCACCCCGCTGGCGATCACGCAGACCCTTCTGGACGTCGCCCGCAACGATCCGGATCGCGATGTCGATGCACTCGTCGGCCGCCTGCACGCCGTCAATGTGCGCGCCATCGAACTCACCGAGGCGATGCTCCTGCTCAGCCGCGCCGACCGTCGATCCTTCACCCGAGTGCGCGTCGACCTTTCCCTCCTGGCGGAGGAGGCCACCGAAACGCTTCTCCCCCTCGCAGAAAAGAACGGCGTCACCATCGAGGCCGCCGGCGATGTCGCCCCCACGATCGGGTCCCACGCGCTCCTGCTGCAGTTGAGCACGAACCTCGTGCACAACGCGATCGTCCACAACCAGCCGGAGCAGGGCACCGTCTGGGTCACGACGACGGTGGAGCCCAGGGCGGCCGTGCTCACTGTCGAAAACACCGGCGAGAAGCTCGCGCCACACATCGTCTCCGCACTCGCCGAGCCGTTCGTTCGCGGCACCGAACGTATTCGCAACGACCAGGCGGGCGTAGGTCTTGGCCTGGCGATCGCCAAAAGCATCGCCCGGGCGCACAATGGAACCCTCACTCTCGTCCCACGAGCCGCCGGCGGGCTGTGCGTGACCGTGCGGCTGCCTGCCGCGCCGTCACAGCGATAAGCCCGAAAAGCGCTCGGGCGCCGACGGCACCTACGGGCACGCCTTTGGTGCCAGTCCCGTGGCTGTGGCGTGGGACGCACCCTCGGACGTGGTGCCGACCCCCTTTGAGCGCGGCCGGTGGGCTATACAGTAATTGGCACTCGGCGAGATCGAGTGCCAATTCTCGGTGCGACGGCTGCCCGCCCAGCCGCAATCCACCCGGCATCCGCGGGAAAACCGTCCGTGGCGGCGGGCGCCCATCGATGGCTGGTACCTCGCCACCGCAGACCTGCCCCGGGAGGACCCAGAAACCATGCCGAAGATCATCGCCTTCGACGAGGAGGCTCGGCGCGGCCTGGAGCGCGGCATGAACCAGCTGGCCGATGCGGTCAAGGTCACGCTCGGCCCCAAGGGTCGCAACGTCGTTCTGGCGAACAAGTTCGGCGCCCCCACCCTGACCAACGACGGCGTCTCCATCGCCCGCGAGGTCGAGCCCGAGGGCTCCTACGAGCGGATCGGCGCGGAGCTCGTCAAGGAGGTCGCCCGCAAGACCAACGACGTCGCGGGTGACGGGACCACCACCGCGACCATCCTGGCCCAGGCGCTGATCCGCGAGGGTCTGCGCAACGTGGCCGCCGGTGCGAACCCGCTGGGCCTGAAGAAGGGCATCGAGGTCGCGGTCGCGCGGGTCTGCGCGGACCTCACCCGGGCCGCGAGGGACGTGGAGACCAGGGAGCAGATCGCCGCCACGGCGTCGGTGTCGGCCGGCGACGCGACGATCGGTTCCATGATCGCGGAAGCGATGGACAAGGTTGGTAAGGAGGGTGTGGTCACCGTCGAGGAGAGCAACACCTTCGGCCTCGAGCTCGAGCTCACCGAGGGCATGCGCTTCGACAAGGGCTACATCTCGCCGTACT
>NZ_FZMO01000392.1 GCF_900197875.1 Frankia canadensis
GCCCCGCTCTCCCCGGCACCCGTTCAGCCCGCCCCGGCACCCGCTTCGTCCTGGCCGCCGGCCGGCCCGCCCGTGACCCCTGCGTCGGCGGGGGCGTGGCCGCCGGCTGGTTCGGCCGTGACCCCGTCGTCGCCCCCCGCCGGGCTGGCGCGACCGGCGGGTCCTCCCGCCAGCGCACCGCCGTCCCCCGCGGGACCAGCGGCCGGCCATCCCATGACCCCATGGCCGGCAGGGCCGGCAGGGCCGGCAGGGCCGGCGGGGCCGGCGACACCAGCACCGGCCGGGCCCACCGTCGTGACGCCGACCGGACTGACCTCGCGGCCACCCGCCGCACAGACCCCGCCACCGCCGCCGCCACCGTCGGGCGGGCGGACCCCGCAGCCCGGCCGGCTCACCCCGCGCCGGGCGCTGTTCGGCCGAGGCCGGTCCCGGCGGCCGGCCGCCGCCGGCCAGGGCGGTGCGCCGGTGACGGTGGCCCATCCCTTCGGCCTGGCGATGGCACCCGACGGGTCGCTGTTCGTCTCCCAGCCGCTGCATCACCAGGTCAGCCGGATCTCCGGGGACGGCACGGTGGCCGTGTACGCGGGCAGTGGGCACGCCGGTCTCGCGGGCGACGGCGGCCCGGCGACCACCGCCGAACTGAACTCCCCGTACGGCATCGCGGTGGACGCGCACGGCGCGCTGTACATCGCCGACCACTTCAACAACCGGATCCGCCGGGTCGGCCCGGACGGCGCGGTGAGCACCTGGGCCGGCTCCGGACTGGCCGGGCCACCGCTGGCGCCGAGCGTGCGGGTCGCGGCGGCGCACCTGGCGCTGAACCGTCCCCGCTCCCTCGCCGTCGGTGCCGACGGCGTGCTGTACGTCGCGAGCACCGACAACCATCAGATCATCCGGGTCTACCCCGACGGTGTCGGCGAGCTGGTCGCCGGCTGCGGCGAATCCGGCCTGTCCGGCGATGGCGACGCGGCGGTGCGGGCGCGGCTGTCGGGGCCGCATGACGTGACGCTGGCGGCCGGCGGGCTCGTCATCGCCGACACGAACAACCGCCGGGTCCGCTTCGTCGACCCGGTCGGCCGGATCTCGACTCTCGCCGGCACCGCCGCCGGCGGCCTCGGTGGACCGTCCGCGTACGGCGACCCCTCGGGACCGGGACCGGGCCGCCGGACGGACGCGACCCGGGCGGATCAGACCGACATCGGCCGGCCCTCCGCCATCGATGCAGGTCCCAGCGGCCTGGTCGTCGCCGACCCGTACCAGCATCGCGTCCTCACGATCACCTGGGACGGGCTGGTGCGCCCCCTCGCCGGTGGCGGCCGCTCCGCCGCCTCCGTCGACGGCACACCGGCGGTGATGGCAGGCCTGGACGGCCCGCGCGGCCTGGCGCTCGCCCCCGACGGCTCCGTCTACATCGCCGAGACCGGTCGCCAGCGCATCCGCATCGTCTCGCCCTCTGGCGTCCTGACCACCCTCACCGCCTAACCCGCGTCGTCCGCGCCGCGGCCCCGTCATCCGTCGGCTGGGTCGGGGTCCAGGCCGTCCGGGACCGGCGTCCCGGCGATCTCCCGCCAGGCCGCGTCGAACACGTCGGGCTGCTCGCGACGCTCGTCGCGCAGCAACGAGACGATCCACGCATCGAAGTCGTCGATCTGATGGCTGCTCGCGACGCCGAGGGCCTGCACGAGGCCCCGAACCAACCGGCCAGTCTGCCCGGCGCCGCGGAGCCTCTCGCCGCTGTTGGCGAGCGATCGGATCAGCTCGGCGGCGAATGCCCGTGGGTGGCGCCGGTACAGGTCCTGATAGAGGGTGACGGCTTCGGTGCTGGTGGTGAGGGCGTTCTCGCGCTGTCCGAGGTCGGCCAGGCAGGCGGACTTGATCGGCCCCGCGTTTTCCGGACACATTCTATCAGTCGGTTTTAGGCCGCATCATTGCGGTTCAGGAATTCGTTGTGGACTTCTTGCGG
>NZ_FZMO01000302.1 GCF_900197875.1 Frankia canadensis
CGCCTCGGCCGGCCCACCGCCGCCACCGCCGCGGACGGTTACCGCGCCGCCTTCCCGGCCCACCCGCGTTGTCGGCGCCGCTGTCCGGCGCGGCGCACGGCCGGCCCGGCCGGTTCCCACCCCACGCCCGGCATGCCGGCACCGGGGGTGGGCGGCGCACCGGGCCCCGACAGACCGCCCGCACGGTCCCACCCCTCACCGTGATCGTCTCTTCGTTCGTGGAGGTATCGATGAGTGCGCTGCTCACCGCGGTGCTGATTCCGGCGCAGCCACACCAGCCGGTCGCCGCCCTGACTCTCGACGTGGCGGAGCTGCCGCTGCTGTGGGCGGAGGTAGGCGGACCCGTCGACCGAGTGACGCTCCTCGAGCCGGCCGGCACGCTGTTCACGAACGCCTGGGCCTCGCGGTTCGGTCTCGGCGCGAACATGCGGGCGACGGTGCTGGCGGCGGCGGCGAACCCGGTGTGGCGCGGCGGGACGATCCTCGGGGACGCGGTGCTCCTCGGCGCGGCGCACGGCGGGGTGGAAACCTCCGCCGACCCCGCCTACCGCGAGGTGCTGCTCACCTCGGCGGGCAGGTTTGGGATGGAGGTACGGACCCCGACCGGTAAGGAAGTGCGCGGCGTTCTGCCCCCGCTGATGTGGTCGGACCCCTTCGCGGCCTACGCAGACGGTCTGCGGCTGGTACGGGGCCATCCGCTGTATGCGGTGCGGATACGCCCCCTCGGCTAACCCGCGCACGAGCGCGCAAGCGCTGATGCCCCCGGCCGTGGCCGGGGGCATCAGCGCTTCGGGGGAAGAGTCAGGGACGGAGGAGGGGCACCAGGTCGGCCACGGTGGAGGCTGGGTGGACGGCGCAGCCGGGTCCGACGTACCCGGGCCCGTCGGCGTGGACGGCAGGGACGACGAGGCGGCGGTACCCGGCGGCACGGGCGGCATCCCGCGTGGCGTCCGGGGCCTGCAACGGGCGTAGGTGCCCGTCCGGGGCGATAGCGCCGACGAACACGTAGCGGCGTAGCGCGGCCGGGGGGATGGTGCCGGTGGCGGCGAGCAGGGCGGCGGCGACGGCGAGCTGCGTCTCCCTGTCGGCCGGCTGGCCGGCGGGCATCAGCCGGGCCGTCAGCGTGGCGTCCTGCGGCCACCGCAGACCGGTCTCGGTGAACGCCCGGCGCAGGACGTCGAGATGGTCCGGTGGCGGGTCGTGCGGGCTGGGTGGGAGGTGGTCGCGGACCTCGAGGCGGACGGTGGCCACCTCGAGCCGTCCGCTGATCGCAACGACGGTCGTGGCGGGCAGGACGGTGCGCAGCCCCGCGAGCTCGCCGTGGTCGCGGGGCAGGGACAGGCGCCGCCACGGCCACCGCACCGCCGACCTCGACGGCGGGATGGCATCCACGAGGAGGATCTCGACGTCGGGAAGCAGCAGCCCGCGCAGGTGGAGCAGGGCGGTGTCCAGCGACGCGTCGAGGACGAGGATGTCACCGGCGTCGAGACGCTGGCCGACGCTCCACGGACGCACCCCCGCCGCGCGCAGCGCGGCCCGCACAGCGGGGGTGCGGGCGAGTCCGACCTTCACCGCGCGCCTTCCGCCGGCGGGTCGGATGGGGCGGTCAGGGCGGCGAGCAGCGCCGAGCAGATGTCCTCGCCGCTGTCGACGAGCGCCGCCGTGTGGTCGCGGATCAGATAGTGGCAGGCGGCGCTCGCCCGGCTGGTGATCGGACCAGGCACGGCCATGAGCAGGCGGCCTCGGCGCCGGGCGGGGGAAACGGCCGCGAACGTGCTGCCGTGAAAGACAGCCTCGGCGAGCACGACCCCGGCGGACAGGTAGCACAGCAGGTCCTGGCGGGCGAGGAACCGGTCCCGGCGGGCCGGGCTGTCCGGCGGTGCGTCGGAGACCAGCAGGCCGTGCGGGACCGGCTCGCGGCGTGTGAAGGCGGCCAGATCGGGTCCGGCGGCGTAGACGACGACCGGTGCCGTGTCTGCGGACGCGGCGGCGGCGAAGGCGCGGGCGTCGCAGCCGAGCGCGGTGGACGTGACCACCGTCCACCCACGGCCAGCGAGATCCCCGGCGAGCAGACCGGCGACCTGCTCGCCGTAGGCGGTGGGCGCGCGCGTGCCGATGACCGCGACCGACCGGCGTGTCGCCATCCGCAGGTCGCCGTCCCCGCGCACCCACAACGCCCACGGCACCTGCTCGAGGCCCGCCGTCCCGGACGGTATGGCCGGCCACTCGGCGTCGCCCGGCACGAGGATCCGCCACCCGGCCTGCGCCGCGTCCGCGTCGACCCGGGCGGGGTCGATCTGCGGAAAGGCGGCGCAAACCTGCTCCCACCGCTCGAGCGGGCTCGCCGCATCGGACGGCGGGGCGGGCAGGGGACGCAGGCTGGCCGCGCAGGCCAGCCCGATCCGGGCCTGCCTCTCCTCCTGATCAATCATCACTGTCTCCTTCGAACCTTCGAACGGGCATGGACGGGAAAGGGGGGAAGGTGAGGACGCGGGCGGGGCGTCCGCGTCCTCACCGACGGGCGACGCGGGCAGGGGTGGGCCACACGCCACCGGCGGATCGCGTCGGGCGTCGGCCCGACGCGGGCGGTGGGGGTCAGCGGACGCGTACGACGCGGACGGTCATGCGGGGCAACGCCCGGCCCAGCCGCAGCCCCTCCCGGTAGGCGCTGACCACATCCGTCCACTCCGGGAAAGACAACTGCTGGCGCCGTCCGCCCTGCGGGGGCTGGAACTCGACGCGGAAAAGGCCGCTCCGCGGGAAAAGAACATCGGTGTAGCCGGGCGGCGCCGAGGCGTAGACGCCGTTGTCGTGGGCGAGGCCGACAAGAACGGCGTCGCCGCGCACCCGATCCTGGCGTCGCTCGGGATCCGCCGCCCGCAGGATCAGACTCGCGAGCACGTTCACCGGCAGGCGAGAGTCGTCCCGATACGCGCACAGGTTCGCGGCCGGCTGCCGAAGCGCGACCAGACAGCACAACCCACGGTCGGAATCGGCGGCGGAGCGTAGCAGCGCCATCTTGTCCGGGCCGAGGGGAACACGGTGCGGGGGTTTCGTGGGATCCGACGGCAGCAGCACGCCGGTCGCCTCTTCGGGCATGGCCACTCCAGACACAGAAGAAGAAGAAGGAAGAGCGGGATTTCTCGGAACTTCCGGGGGTCAGGCGGGGCGGAGCCGGACCGCTGCCTCGGGAAACGCTGCCGCGATATGCAGGCCCTCGGCGTAGGCGGCGAACGGATTCCGCCAGGTGCCGTCGACCGGCAGGACGCGGCGCTCATCGCCGGTGGAGACAAGATCGACGCGTACCCGGGCCGGGTCGTCGAGCAGCACCGCCCGGTACTCCGGTGCCACCGACGTGTCCCGGCCCTGCGCGTCCGCGGGCCCCACGAGCAGCGCATTCCCCAGCAGCACCACACCTCGACGCGTGGGGTTCGCCGCCCGCGCGAGGTAGGAGGCCCGCAGGTTGACCGGCAACCGCAACGCCAGACCTTCCTTGTTCACCCACAGGGTGCCGGCCGGCTCGATGAGGCTGACCGCCTCGATCGGCCCGCCCACAATCCCCTGCACCAGGAACAGATCACGCGGACGGAAAGTGATCACCTCGGGGGGTCGGTCACGGTCGGCCGGCAGCCGAATACCCGTAATGGACGCGCTCATACACACTCCACAGAAAGGAAAGAGGGAAAGGATTGTTGGCGCCACGCGGATCCGCCGATGGCCACCGGCGTACCAGGACCCGCGTTGCGGGGCTGAATGGGTGGGGCGTAGCGACCGTAACTTGATCGTTTACCGGTCAGCAACCGAAACCGTAAACAGTCATGAAAACCCGGCCAGTGATGTATGTCACTGGGAATATCGCTGGCTGGCCGTGCCGATCAGGAGTTATCCCTGAAAACGCAAACGGAAATACGACCCAGGGAGAACACCGCAATGACATCAACTAATCGGGAAACAAACGCGGGCGACACGACACGAGTGCTGACCGCGCTCGTAGACGGTCCGCTGAGCGCCCCCGACATCGCCGACCGCACCGGTATCGACGTGCGCGGACTGCGGAAAACTCTCGCCTCTCTCGCCGACGCGGGACGGATCCGCCAGCTGCCCCCCGAGCCCACCCCCGGCCGGCCCGGCCGGCCGGGGGTGGGC
>NZ_FZMO01000303.1 GCF_900197875.1 Frankia canadensis
ACCCAGACCGGGCCGTGGGTGCGGGCGCGGGCGGCGGCGGTCCAGGCGGCGAGGTCGGGGCGGATGGAGGTGGCGACGACGGGGCCGGGCCAGTCGATGACGGCGCCGGCGAGCAGGCCGCGGGTCTTACCGGAACGGGCGGGGCCGACGATGAGGCAACCGTCCTCGACGGTGGCGTGCACGCCGCTGGTGCCGAGGTGGCCGATGCGGATCGCCGCGTCGGCGGCGGTCGCGGCGCTGCCGAGGTCGGGGCGTAGGTGGGCGGCGCGGGCGGTGACGGCCCGGGCGGAGGCGTCGCGACGTACCCGTGTCGAGCCGCCGGCGCGCAGCCGTCGCAGGCCGAGGGCGGCCAGCGTGAACAGGGCTGCCGCGGCGGCGAGCAGGAGCGCGAACAGCACGTAGCCGGCCGGGCCGCCGAGGCGGGTGCAGGTCCGCCACAGCAGGTAGACGGTGCCGGCGGCGATCATCAGCGCCGGGAGCAGCAGGCCGTCGCGGGCCCCTCCCCCGGCGGATGGTCCGGGTCTGGTCATCAGGTGGCCATGCGTTCGTCGGTGTGGTAAAGCTGCGCTTCGGTGTCGGTGAGGACGAGTTGGACGGGGTAGCCGCCGAGTCCGGCGATCTTCCACAGGCCGCGGCCGCGGTCCCCGCCGCCCCACGAGGCCACGAGGCCGCGTTCGGCGTCGGTGAGGCCGACGGCGTCGGCGAGGTCGGCGAGGGGCCGGGTGTCCTGGGCGAGCAGGATGCGCACGTCGCAGGAGGAGACGAGCTCGCGGGCGATGGCGACGGCCTCGGAGCCGGCGGCGCCGACGGCCTCGAAGTCGGCGAGGCGGTGGGTGGCGAGGACCTGGATGGTGCCTTCGGCGCGGGACAGCCGCAGGTCGGAGTCGATCTTGCGGACGAACTCGACGCCGGCGCGGAGCTGGCGCCACACCTCGTCGCGGATAACCATGCGTAGTCGGCCGGGTTCGTCGATGGCGGCCTGGCCCCAGGTGGACAGGCAGGACAGGCCGACGACGACCGCGTCCTCGCCGCGTTGGGACAGCCGGGAGATGTCGACGGACTGCATGGGGGCATCGAAGTCGAGGGCGACGGTGGTGGGGGCGTCGAAGATGCCGGCGAGGTTGCGGACCATCGAGCCGAGCGCGTCGGTGACCCGGCGGAACAGGGTGACGAACTCGGCGCGTGAGGCGCAGCGCACGGCGGTGACGAGCGGGTCGGGGGCGTCGAGGAGCACCTGGTGGACGTCGGGGATGGTGGGGTCGGCCAGGGTCGTCGCGGCGCGGTCCTCACCGGTGGTGAGACGCAGGGCTTCGGCGAGGACTGTCTCGTCCTCGGGTCCGACGGGGGTGCGGGCGGCGACGAGAGTGACGAGCAGCCGCAGCCGTCGGCGGGTGATCTCGGCGAGGCGTTCGGTGAGCAGGGTCGGGTCGGTGGGCAGCCGGGTGCCCAGCGGGCCGGCGTCGAGGGGGTTGAGCCGGCCGGGCAGGCCGGGTCCGAGTTCGCTGACGGTGCCACCGACGGCGCGTACGAGCGGGCCGTACTCGCCCTTGAGGTCGCCGAGGACCAGGGTGGACACACCGAACTGGGACAGCCGCAGCGACAGGGCCTTCAGCGTGGCGGACTTGCCGGCGCCGGGGCTACCGGAGACGAGCAGGTTGGGATTGCGGACCAGGCCGCGGTGCAGCCATTCCACGGGATGACAGGAGAACGCCGCGCCGGTGATGACGTCGTAGCCGATGTAGGCGCCGACCGGCGGCACCCCGGCGCGGGTCAGCATCGGGTAGAGGCCCTGGACGGACGCGGTGGAGCCGCGCCACACCGCGGCCTGTGCGGTGTTCGCGGCCCGGCCGCCGAACGGGCCGCGCCGGCCGCGGCGCGCCACCCACGCGCGTGGCGCCGGCGCGCCGTCGGGTTCGGCGGGCGGGGCGGGCGCCGGGCGGGGTGCGGGCAGCAGCTCGCCGAGGGAACGGGCCGGAAGGGAGGTCAGGTCCCGGGCCCGGGCCCGGGCGGCGCGGCTCATGCCCACGCCCGGGTGCTGGGCAGGCCGAGACCGAGGGGAAGGGTGGTGGCGAAGGCGGCGTCCTGGGCCATCCACAGCCGGCGCAGGACCAGCCGGCAGCCCTGCCCGGCCGCGTCCGCCTCCAGCTCCGCGCAGGCCTCCTCGAGACGTTCGGGGTCGGTGACGGTGACGGTGAGGTAGCCGGCGAACTTCACCAGGCCGTGGCCGAGCGCGTTCTCCGCTTCCTGACGTTGAGCGTCGGCGAGGGCCTGCCGTTCGCTGGTGCGCACAAGTCCGCCGGTGCGTTGACGCATGCTGACCGAGAACGACGAGCGGGTGATGTCGCCGAGGACCGCGCGTTCCGCCTGGGAGGGCGGGAGCGGTTCGTAGACCATCGCGATCGCGCGCCGCGCCGTCGCGGTCGACCGCAGCACCGGTACCAGGCCGCCGGCCGCGACCGGCGAGCGTGGCCACTCGTAGACCTGGTAGGTCACCGAGTAACCGCCGTCGTGATGGTAGGAGCCGAGCTTCGCCTCGGCCGCCGCCGGGCCGGCGAGTTCCGGGTCCACCCCCGGCGCCGTGCCCGCCCAGGCCGGGTCGCCGGCGGCGGCGCGGTGCGCGGCCCGTGGGCCGGCAGCGTGTGGGTCGAAGGCGGTGCGGATCACCTCGGCCAGGTCGCGCACTCCCAGCCAGCGGCGCACCTCGATGCCGGCTGAGCGCATCCGGTCGAGTGCGGCGCCGACCTCCCGGATCAGCACCGCCGCCGCCCCGGTGTCGCCGCCGCCGGCCGCTTTGATCGCCGAACGGGCTCGCTGCTGGGACAGGGAGACCGTCAGGTAGGCCTCGTGGCGGGACTGCCAGACCTGCTGTCCGCCGAGCAGCGCCGTCGCGGTGCTGGCCGCCAGCGGCGGGGCGTCGAGGGTGGTGTGCGCGGCGGTCCACTGCACCAGCTCGGCGCCGTCCTCCGGCAGATACCGCTGGTAAAGGCCCACCCGCGTCACCGGCTTGCCCTCCTCGCACCAGCCGGCGAGCAGCGCCCCCCACGCTCCCACCCGCCGCGCCGCCGACGACGCGTCCGCCAATGCCAGACCGGGGAACTGGATGTGCAGCACCACCGTGTAGGACTGCTCGTACGGATGGTGCACGACCGCGACCGGCGTGCCCGCGCCGAGTTCCTCCTCCAGGAACCGCAGCGGCGCCAGCACCCCGGGCAGATCGGCCCGGGGCAGCCCGGCGGGGTCCCGTGGGTCGGCGGCCGGCTGCCACGCGGCCCCCGCGTACCAGGTCTCCCGGGCTGCCTTCGCCCGCCTGAACCGCACCATGCGCAGCATCCACTCCCCGACCGCGAGTCCCTGCACCCGCATCCACGCGGCGACCAGCATCAGGCCCGCCAGCGGCAGGACCACCGGCACCGCCGACCAGGCCCCGTTGGCGACCACGAACCCGGTCATCATCACGGCGGCGACGACGAGCAGCGCCCGTGGGACGCTCAGCCCCAGCGCCCACGACCCCGCCCGGTCTCGCTTCCACCCGTGATAGGTCTCGACCGAACTCATGGGCGCTTACCCCAGCCCATCCCGCCCGGGTTACGCACCACCACAGGCTGCGCGGGGCGTGGGGTGACCGGTGGTCGGCCGTCCGGTACCTGCGCCGGCACCACGTCCGGCTGCTCCTCAGCCGGTACCGCCTGCGGCTGTTCCTTCCCGGGCAGCACCGGCGGGGCGGCGGGCGGTGGCTTCGCGATCGGCATGCCATCCCCAGGCCGGGGCACCGCCGACGCACCCAGCTCCGCACCGCCGTCACCAACCGGCACCGGCGCCTCCGCCTCGGCGGCCTCCGTCCCACCGCCACCCGGCGGCGCCGACGGCGGCCCACCGGCAGGAACGGGCGCGGGCGCCACCGGCGCCCCCGACGGCGCACCGCCCCCACCACCTCCACCGCCCGCAGCAGAGGTCGGGCGAGCCGACGGGCGGGATGCCGAACGCCCTCCCCCGCCGCCTCGGCCGCGCAGCCAGGGGGTGTCCACGGACTCGCCGATGCCACCCAGGCCCGCGTGCGCCGCCGTACGACCCATCCCGCGCTGGAAACCACCCACCGCGGCCGTCGCCGCCATCGCTGCCATCGGCAGAAACCCCGCCGCGGCACCC
>NZ_FZMO01000559.1 GCF_900197875.1 Frankia canadensis
TCGGCGTTCCGGTCGCCCCCCACACCGATATTGATCATGAACGGGTGGTGTCGGGATGCCGTAGGCGGGCGGCGGATGGCGGGCGGCGGGCGGAGGCGTCCACGCGAGGACGGCCCGACGGATCACACCTCGACACGCGGCCGAGGTGGACTGCCGACGGAGGTCGGTGACGCCGCCGCTGAGGCCGGCGGTGAAGTGGCCGCGGGCTGGCGCAGGTCGGCGGCGAAGCGTGCCGCCAGCTGGTGGCCAGGACGTTGCCACGACGACGTCCCGGCGCGCCGGCCGGTCGTTCGGGTCAGCCGCCGAGGCGGTCGAGGAGGACCTCGAGCAGGGTGACCATGCCGGTGGGGCCGGGGACGACGAGGTCCGCCGCCTCCCGTAGTACGTCCGGCACCTCGGGGCTGTCGCTGCACACGGTGATGCCGGGGATGCCGGCGGCGCGCAGCTCGTCCACGGCCGTGAAGGCCGGCAGGTCGCCGTAGTCGTCGCCGGCGACGAGCACCGAGCGGGCGCCACGGGCCGCGACGAGCTCACGCAGCGCCCCGCCCTTGTCGTGACCGGGCGGGCGCAGTTCCAGGACCTTCTTGCCGGGTGCGGCCTCCAGGCCGTGCTCCTCGGCGAGCGTCGTCAGCGCGGGGGCGAGCGCGCCGAGCGCCGCGTCCGGGTCGGCGGCCCGGCGCACGTGCACGACCAGAGCCTGGTGCTTGTCCTCGACGACGGTGCCGGGCGGGGCGTCGCGCAGCAGGTCGGGCAGGGCGGCGCGGACGGCGGCCACCCCGGGCAGCGGATCCGGACTGGTGATCTCCCGCGACCGCGAGTCCCAGCGCTGCAGCCCGTACTGGCCGAGGATGATCAGTTCGCCGAGGTCAGGCAGCTTCTCCGCGCCGGTCAGCTCCAGCAGCGCGTCCACCGGCCGCCCGGTGATGATCGCGAGGGTGCCCACCCGGCGGGACAGCCCGCGCAGCGCCTCCAGCGCGCCCGGTGCGGGCACCGCGTCCGACGGGCGCGCGACGATCGGGGACAGCGTCCCGTCGTAGTCCAGCGCGATCAGGGCGCGGTCCGGCGCGGTAAGCAGGGCGGCGAGGCCGGCGCCACCGGCGGGGGTGCGCGGTGCGGGTGCGGACAGGCTGTGCGTGGATTCGGTCACGAGGCCTTCCCGGGTCGATGATGTCCGTCGAGATGGTCAGGGTTCGGCGGGGCGATCACGAGATCATTTTTCCGGGTCGGCGGGGAAGTCGCGAGTGATGACGAGGATGAGGGCACCGGGGACGACGATCCGGGTCTGCGAGCGGGGCACGATCTTCTCGATCCCGGGGACGGCGGCCTGCAGGGCCTTCGCGGCGTCCTCGTGCGTGTCGTCGTAGAAGATCGTCGAGACCGGGACGTCGTAGACCGACACGTAGTTGCCTTTGCGCTCGACCGGGAAACCGGCTGCCGCGACGCGGCGCGCCGCCACGTCGGCGAGCCCGGTGATCCGGGAGTTGTTCAGCACGACCACCGGGGCCGTGGGGCCTGGCTGACCCCCGGCACTCGCCGGGGCGGGCGGCGGCGTGTCGGTCGGTCGCGCCGCGCTCGATGCCGGCGGGCTCGGTTTCGGCGAGGCGGACGTGGGCCGAGCCGACGGCGTCGCCGACCGGGACGGCTCCAGCGTGGCGGCGTCGGGGGAGCGGGTCGGCGCCGCCACCGGCCCGCCGGAGCGCCCCGGGTCCGAGCCGCCGTTGACCAGGTTCACCAGCAGGATGCCAGCGAGGACGGCGAGGATCGCGACGGCAGCCGCCCACAGGCCGCGCAGCCGGTCGGAGCGCCGCGCCGGGGCTCGTCGCCGCCCCGGCGTGCTCGTGCCATGCACCATCCCCCGAACTACTCCTCGCTCCGGTCCCGCCGGTCCGATCGGGCCGCTCGACGCTGGTCGCGCAGCCGCCGAAGCCGGCGGACGAGCATCGGATCGGCGATCATCGCCGCCTCCGTGTCGATCAGCCGGTTGAGAATCTGGTAGTACCGCGTCGACGACAGGCCGAACTCGGCGCGGATCGCCTCCTCCTTGGCGCCGGGATGGCGCCACCACCCCTGCTCGAAGGCGAGGATGCGGCGGTCCCGTTCGGAGAGCTCCGCGCGCGCGGCGGCGCCCCCGGGGGGTTGCTCGCTGGGCTGGGGAGCAGCCTGCACAGCGCGACCTCCTCAAGACGCGGCCGGGACGACGGGCACGGCCGGACGCACTGGTGCCACGCCCGGTATGGTTCGCCGCCCACTATTTCATCCTGTGGGTCCGACATCCCCGGTCGTCCCCGTCAGCACACGTTCCGGACCGTCTCGACCACGCCGCGGGCGACAGGGCACGGCACGCCCGTCGACGCCGGACCCGGTGTGCCGGCGCATCGGGGTCGGGCCGGCGCGCCCGGGCATCGGTGGTCGACTCCGTTCCAGGTCGCGTCTCGAGGTGAGATCTACTGACCGTCCGTGGCGACGGGCTCGCCGGGGCTGTCAGTAGGCTGGCGGGGTGAGCCGGCGCTTCACCCGTGTCACCGAGGACTTCGACTGCCTCGTCTGCGGGGCGGCCGTGCGCGGTGACGGCTACACCAACCACTGTCCCAGCTGTCTGTGCTCGCGCCACGTCGACGTGCACCCAGGCGACCGCGGGGCGGGCTGCGGCGGGGTGATGCGCCCGGTGGGCGTCGAGTTCGGCCCGCGCGAGACCGTTCTCACCCATGCCTGTGAGCGGTGCGGCGAGCGCCGCCGTTGCCGGACCTCGCCGGCGGACGACCGGGACGCGCTGTTCGCCGTCGCGTCCGCTGCGGCGACCGCGACGACTGGGATCTTCGCCCATCCCCGCACCCCCGTGGCACCCCCGAGGCGCCGCCGACGGGCGCCGGGCCACTGACGTCCCGCCAAGTCGCAGGCCGCGGGGTCCCGGCGGGCCCGCCGACGTCCCGCCGGGCTGGCGTCCCCAGGCCGCAGGCCACTGGCGACCCGCCAGGCCGCTGGCGTCCGGCGGCACCGCTTCACGTCGCGGATGCGCCGCACTTCGCGCCGCGCCGTGTTCCGGGTTCCGCCGCATCTCGCGGGACGCGGTGCGGTCGGGTGGCGCCGCTCGGATTGCCGAGGGTTCGCGCGGCCGGTGGCCGTGACCGCCGTCCTCCTCGGCAACCCGGCGCGGCCGACCTCGGGGGTACCTCGGGGTGCCCGCGTGTCACCCGCGGGCACCCACGGGTGCCCGGCCTCGTCAGGGGTAGAGGCCGCGGGTGCGGTGCGCCTCGGCGACCCGGCTGACGCCGATGATGTGCGCCGCGCCGCGCATGCTGATGCCCTGTGTCGTGGCGAGCATGGCGACCTCGCCGTAGGCGCGCTCCATCAGCGCGCGCAGCCGGTCGTTGACCTCGTCCTCCGACCAGAAGTACGCCTGGATGTCCTGGACCCATTCGAAGTACGACACGGCGACGCCGCCGCCGTTGGCCAGGATGTCCGGCACGATCAGCACGCCCCGGTCATCGAGGATGCGGTCGGCCTCGGCGGTCACCGGGCCGTTGGCGCCCTCGACGATGATCGAGGCGCGGATCCGGTCGGCGTTCTCGACGGTGATGACGCCCTCGAGCGCGGCGGGGACCAGCACGTCGACGTCGAGCTCCAGCAGGTCGTCGTTGGTGATGGTGTCCGTGGCGGGGAAGCCGACGACGGTCTCCGCGCCGTCGGCGAGGTAGCGGATGAGCGCCGCCGGGTTGAGTCCCTGCGGGTTGTGGACGCCGCCCTTGACGTCGGACACCGCGACGACCTTGCACCCGGCGTCGTGCAGGTACTGCGCGGCCAGCGCGCCGACCTTGCCGAAGCCCTGGATGGCCACCGTCGTCGCGTGCGGGTCGCGGCCGGTCTGGCGCAGCGCGGCGAACAGCGCGAGCTGCACGCCTCGGCTGGTCGCCCCGGCCCGCCCGGCGGAGCCGCCGATCGACAGCGGCTTGCCGGTCACCACGCCGGTGGCCGTGTGGCCGGTGTGGGTCGAGTAGGTGTCCATGATCCAGGCCATGGTCTGCTCGTCCGTGCCCACGTCCGGGGCCGGGATGTCCTTCTCCGGCCCGATCAGCGGGACGAGCTCGGCCGCGTAGCGGCGCGTCATCCGCTCGCGCTCCTGACGGGAGAGCATCCCGGGCTCCACCGCGATGCCGCCCTTGGCGCCGCCGTAGGGGATTCCCATCAGCGCGCACTTCCAGGTCATCCACATCGCCAGCGCCTTGACCTCGTCGAGGTCGGTGCTGGGGTGGTAGCGGATGCCGCCCTTGCCGGGCCCGCGGGCGAGGTTGTGCTGCACGCGGTAGCCGGTCAGCACCATCATCTGGCCGTCGTCGCGTAGCAGGGGCACGCTGACGGTGATCGACCGTCGGGGCGTGCGGAGCAGTTCGTGCAGTCCGTCGTCGAGGCCCAGATGCCGGGCCGCGTTCGCCAGTTGAACGCAGGCCGTGTCCCATGCTGAGCCGGATCCGAGGATCACAGGCACCTCCGCGGCGCGTTTCGAGCCACCCTCCGCCGCCGGACGCGCCGCCGGGTCCGCCGGCCACGACACGCTCCGTTGCGTGCCATGGCAGTGACTCGATATGGCGGAAACAATAGGTGACACTGGCGGGCCCCCGCCGGGCGCATCGAGGGTGAGCCTCGACCCGCCCGGACGGGCGGGTACGGTCGCCCTCGTGCGCGCGGACAGGTCGCTCCCCCCGCCCGTCGCGGGCGGTACTCGGGGGGTGGCGCGCCCGGTGCCACGCGCGGTCGCGAGCGGCCCGGACGAGCCGGTGGCCACAGCCCGGAGTGGTCCGGGCACCGCCGGTCCCACCTTCGGGCGGCTGTGGGCGGGCTGGCTGGCGACCCGCGCGCTGCTCGCCGCCATCGTGCTGACCGGCCAGATGGTCGGTACCCAGCAGAACGTCCAGGGTGATCTCGACATCTACGCGGGCTGGGCGCACGGCCTCGCGCACGGCGGCGGGCTGCCGGCCGGCGATGACCGGTGGCAGTACCCGCCCGGCGCGGCGGTGGCGTTCGTCCTGCCGGAGCTGGCTCACACCCTTACGGCGGTGCCCTATCGGGCGGCGTTCGTCGTGCTGGCGCTGCTCGCCGACGCCGCGGCGACGGCCGCACTGGCCCGGCGGGACCGGCGGGCCGCGCTGGTCTGGGTGCTGGGGATCATCGCGCTCGGCCCGGTGGCGCTGGCCCGGTTCGATCTGCTGCCGGCGGCCGCGGCACTCGCCGCGCTGCTGGCGGTGGCGGCCGGCCGGCCGGGGCGGGCCGGGTTCGGCGTCGGGGTCGGCGCCCTGCTCAAGGTGTGGCCGGTGCTGCTGCTGGTCGCGCTGCCGCGGCCGGGCGCGCGGGTCGCGGCCCGGCTGGCCGGCGGGTTCGCGGGCGCGGTGGCGGCGCTGGCGGCGATCCTCGCGGCCACCGGTGCCCTCGGGGGCGTGTTCGGCTTCGTCGGCGCACAACGGGCCCGCGGGCTGCAGGTCGAGGCGGTCGCCGCGACGCCCTTCGTCGTCGCGCACATGCTCGGCGGGCCGGCACCCCGGTACTCGTATGGTGCCCTGCAGTTCGACGGTCCGCTCGCCCGCCAGGTGGCGGCCGTGTGCTCGCTGGTCGAGGTGGCGGTGATCGTCGCGGCGGCGGGCTGGTGGTGGCTGCGCGCGCGGGGGAGCACGGGGGCGTCGCCGGCCTGGCGGTCACTCGCGCTGGTCACTGTCGTGGTGGTGACCGCCCGGGTGCTCAGCCCGCAGTATCTGGTCTGGCTGCTGGCGCTGGCCGCCGCGGCGCTCGCCACCGACGCCCGCCCGCCGGGGTCAGGGCCGCCGCCGGGGTCAGGCCCGCCGCCGGAGTCAGGCCTGCTGCCGGCGTCGGGGGCGGACTCCGCGTCCGGGATGGAGCCGGCGCCGGGCTGGTGGCCGGGATCAGGGCGGCGGCTGGTGGTGGCGCTGCTCGCCGTCGCCGTGCTGTCCCAGGTCGTCTACCCGTGGCGGTATAACGACCTGATCCAGGGACGGATCGTGCTGTGTCTGGTGCTGGTGCTGCGCAACCTGGGGCTGCTCATGGTGTGCTGGTGGGCGGTGCGGGCCGCCGCCGCGCCGCGACAAGCGCCGCCGAGCCGGCCACGGCCGCGAGCCCCAGCAGCGTGACCAGCCCGGTCGCCCCGGCCCGGCCGAGCAACCGCCAGGTGGCCGCGAGCGGCGGCAGCGTCGCCAGGCACAGCCAGGCGGAGACGACGGCCGTGCCGGCGGCGGTGACGGCGCGCGCCCGGCCGGCCAGCAGCGCGGCGAGCAGCGCCAGCGCCGGCAGGCAGGACGCCAGGTACCACGGGTAGACGACTGGATTGCCCAGGGCCACCGCCAGCCCGCCGAGGCCTAGGACGGCGAGATCCGGCCGGGTGTCCAGCGCTGACGTCTCCTGCGCAACGGGGCCGCCGCCGCGGCGCCAGGCGCGCAGGACGAGGGCGGCGACGACGGCGGCCGCGGCCAGCAGGCACAGCGCCCGCGTCACCCGCAGCGTCGGGCCATGGCCGGGATGCGCGCCGACGAGGCCGAGCAGGCCGTTCACGAGCGTCGCGCACAGGGAGGCGGGGGCGATGCCGGTGCTCAGGGTGCCGGAGGTGGACAGCGAGTGGATCCAGGTCGGCCCGAAGCCGGCGGCGGCCGTGCACAGCCCCGTCGTGGCGGCGACGGCCACCAGGTCGCCGGCCAGGCGGGTGGCGCCGGCGTGCAGCGGCCGCGGCTCACGCCGGGCGGCCAGCAGATGGGCGACCATCAGCCAGCCGACGGCGAGCAGCGCGGTCGCCTTGATGTTGAAGGCCAGCGCCGCCAGCGCGGTCGCGGCGGCGCCGGTCAGTGGGTTCGACCCTGGCGGATCGCCCGCGCGGTCCACCACCAGCGCGGCGACGACCGCGGCGGCGACGAGGGCGTCCAGGTGCGCGCCGCCGACGAGGTGGATGACCACGACGGGATTCGCCGCCACCAGCACGGCGACCGCGGCGCGTGGCCCGGGCGCCGGGCCGGCGAGGCGCAGCGCCAGGGCGATCAGCGCGAGGGTGGCGAGCACCGCGACGATCCGCAGGACCACGACCGTTCCGGTCGGCCCGCCGCCGATGATCGCGGCGGCCCGCTCGACGGCCACCGCGGCGCCGCCGTACGGACTGTGGGTGAGCGACCAGCGCGGGTCGACGGCGTGGACGAAGGCGGGCCCCGACCCGTCGGCCGCGCCGGCGGTCAGCAGCGTCGCGATGCCGTGCGTCGCCGGGTCCAGGCCGAGTCGGGCCAGCTCGCCCTGACCGGCGTAGGCGTAGGCGTCCCGGCTGAACAGCGGCGGCCCGACGGCGAACGGCAGGCTCCAGGCCGCCGCGGCGGCGAGGCCCGTGCGGGTGCCGACCCGGCCGGCCAGCACCGCCCGGACCAGAACGGCCCAGCACAGGCCCAGCGTGATGACGCTCAGCGCGGAGACTCCGGCCAGAACGCCCCTCGTGGTCTCGCCAGGTGGTGCCGATGGAAGAATTCCCCACCAGAATGAGGGGTCGGTAACGTTCGGATCGCGTGGTCCGAGGCGTCCCTCGGCCACCATGGCCGCGAGCGCGGCGACGGCGCCGCCGACGACGAGGAGCAGGGAGGTCGAGTGTGACAGCACTCGCGGCAGCCGGTGCGCCCACCGAGGCGACGCCGGCGGAGCCTCGCGTGGCTGCACCACCGCAGACCCCCTTCATCGCTGTCGAACCTCCGCGGCGGCGCGGACCGCTCGCGCGGGGCGCGTTCGCCGTGGTCGCGGCGGTGCGCCGCTGGCCGTGGACGCTGACGGCCGCCCTGTGCCTGCTGTGCGCCGGGCTCGGCGTGACCGGCCCGGACACTCCCGCCCAGGACTACCGGGTGTGGCTGTTCCGCCATGGCGGGCCGGTCCTCTGGGACGATCAATGGTACGGCGGCCACACCATACCCGGGTACAGTGTGCTGTTTCCGCCGCTCGGGGCGCTGCTCGGGGTCGAGGTCATCGGCGCGCTGTCCTGCGTCGCCTCCACGATGATCGTCACCCGGCTGCTGCGCGGGCCGGGCCGGCGGCGGGGGCACGACCTCGTCCTGGTCTGGTTCGCCGTGGCGACGGTGGCGAACCTGGTCGTCGGCCGGATGCCGTTCGCACTCGGGATGGCCTTCGGCGGGCTGGCGCTGCTCGGCGCCCGCGAGCGACGCATCGCGCTGACCTGGACCGGGGCGGTGCTGTCGTCGCTGGCCTCGCCGCTGGCCGCCGGGTTCGTGCTGCTCGTCGGGTGTGCGCTGCTGCCGACGATCGGCTGGCGGCGGGTGCTGCCGTTCGCCGGCGCCGGCGCCGGCATCATCGTCGCGCTGGCCTTCCCCGAGGACGGCTACCAGCCCTTTCCCGCCCTGACCTACCTGTCGCTGCTGACCCTGATCGGCGTCGGTCTGCTCGTCGTCCCGCGCGAGGCCCGGCCGATCCGGCACGGTCTGCTGCTGTGGGCGGCCGCCGCCACCGTGTTCTTCGTGGTGCCGTCGCAGGTCGGGGGGAACATCACCCGGCCGGCGACGATGCTGGCAGGGCCTGCGGCGGCGCTGCTGCTCGCTGACCGGCGCCGGGTGCTCGCCGTGGTCGCGGTCCCGCTGATCGGCTGGCAGATCGGGCCGATCCACGGCGCGCTGCTCACCCAGGGCGATCCTTCGGCGAAGGCGTCGTACTACACCGGCCTGCTCGACTACCTGGACCGGGGCTCGCCGGTGCCGGCGGGACGGGTCGAGGTGCCGTTCACCCGGGCCCACTGGGAGGCTCGCTACGTCGCGCCGTCCGTGCCGATGGCCCGCGGCTGGCAGCGGCAGCTGGACAGCAAGTACAACGCGCTGTTCTACGACGGGACGCTGAACGCCCAGACCTACCACCAGTGGCTGCTCGCCCGTGGCATCCGCTACGTGGCGCTGCCCGACGTCGACCTCGACCCGTCCGCGGTCGCCGAGGCGAAGCTGCTGCGGGCCGGCCTGCCCTATCTCGACCTGGCCTGGCAGGACGCGCACTGGAAGGTGTGGATCGTCACCGACTCACCCGGCCTGGTGCGCGGGCCGGCGAGCCTGACCGAGCTCGGGGTGAGCTCGGTCGCGGTCGACTTCCACGCCCCCGGCATCGCCACCGTGCTCGTCCACTTCACCCCCTACTGGCGGCTGACGGACGGCCGGGCCTGCGTGTTCCGCGCCGCCGGCGGGTGGACGGGCATCCTCACCGAGTCGTCCGGACCGGTGCGGCTCTCGGCGCGGCTCTCGGTCGACGGGCTGACCCGGGCCAGCGCGCTGGACTGCCCGGCGGGTCAGCGCATCGCCTGACGGATCGTGCGCCGCCGCCGCCGCGCCCGCCCGCGCCCGCCCGCCCGCACCCGACGGCCGGATCGGCCCGGATCGGCTTGATCGGCTCAGGTCGGGTCGTTGAGGCGGACGATGCGCAGGCCGGCGTGGGCGAGAATGGTCGGCAGGACGCGGACGGCGCGCCGGGCGCGCTCCTGGTCGGCCTCCGCCAGGGCCGACCAGTCGACGAGGGCGGGGTGGCGGCGGTCGATGCCGTCCTGGCGGACCGGGCCGAGCTGGTAGCCGCGGGTGGACCGCTCGCGGCGCCAGCGGTCGTGCTCCAGCAGGGCGAGTTCCTCCACCTCCGCCTCGGTGAAGGCGAAGTCGGTCTCGGCGGCGTCGACCGGCATCAGCATCAGCGCCTGCGCGCGCAGGATCTCGCCGACGTGCGCGGCCTGCGCCCGGTTGGCGTCGCGCAGGTCGTCGGGCAGGTCGGCCCAGGGCACCATGGCCTGGCGGCTGCCCATCTCGATGCCGGCGCGCAGCTCCGCCTCGACATAGTGGGCGTGGCTGGCCTGGGCGAGCCGGTCGACGAAGTCGGTGTCGCCGAGATCCAGCGGCAGCGCCTCGTCGTTGACCGCGAAAAACCGTACGCCGTCGCGCAGATTCGCCAGCAGCGGCCCGGCCACGGCCGGTGGGCGCCGTGACGCCGAACCGCCGAAGACGTCATGCAGGCTGCGCTGGCGACCGGTGCGCACGACGATGGTGGTGCGGGCCACGCCGAACCGGCGGTCGAGGGCCTGCGCGGCGTCGAGCCCGGCCAGCAGCGCCAGCTCCTCGTCTCCGTCGCAGACGTAGACGAACTCGGGCGGGGGCTGATCGCCCGGCGGGTCGGTGACCGCGGGCGGCAGCGCGCCGCGCCGGGTGTCGTGCGCGGTGAGCCGGACGCGGCCGAGTGCCGGCTCGCGCTCCCGCATCGTGGTGACTGCCTCGGTCGCGTCGGGGCCGGACACGGCGAGCGGCAGCAGCGGCCCGTCGGCACCGACGGCCGCCTGCCAGCGGCGCGCCAGCTCCGTCACGAGCGCCCGGCCGAGGCCGGACAGCCCGATCACGACGAGGGGGGCGGCCGGGCTGGTGGGAGGTCCCGTCCGCTCCGGGCTCGCCCAGGCGGGCGGATGGCGCTGGAGCAGCGCGTGCGCGCCGAGGACCTCGATCGCGAAGAAGTCCAGCCGGAAGCCGGGGTCGTCGGTCAGCCCGATTCGCCGGGCCCGCAGGTGCGGGATCAGGGACAGGTCGCCCACCTGGGCCAGGCAGCGCAGGGGCGATTCGGCCCGGTCGACGGCGAGGCGCCGCGCGGCCAGCGCGATCCCCAGGTTCGACGACGTGTCCGGCAGGCAGCCGTAGATGACCTCCGCCCGGGCCACCCCCGCCTGGGCCAGCACGAGCGGCTCCACCGGGTCGCCGACGACCCGCAGCAGCCCGGGCGGCAGCTCCGCGTCGGGATACTCCCGCTGCGCGTCCTCGGCGACGAGCACCACCTGCTTGGCCCGCGACAGCTTGTCGACCAGCGCCGACGCCGTCGGCCCGGTGCCGCAGACGACGACGTGCCGGCGGGCGCGCCGGGCCCGGAAGCGTTCGAAGCGCTGGGCGAAGACCGTGCTCACCGCGTCGGCGACACCGACGGTGGTCGCGATCGGCGCGAGGAAGCGGGCGATCTCCAGCGACAGCGGGTAGTGACCGAGATTCTGGAAGATCGTGCCGTCGGCGATGAACAGCGTCGCCGTGAAGAAGACGACGTTCGCCCAGGAGAACGTCTGCGGATCGGCGCGGAACTCCCGGTAGGTCCCGACCAGGCCGAGGGTGAACGCGACCACGCCGAGGACGGCGAACACCCCGAGCAGATGGTGGCGCAACCACCGGGCCAGCCGGCCGACCAGGGTTCCCCGCCGGCTCACGGCCGGGCTCACCGTGTGGCGGGCTCGGACACCAGGTCGCCGACGACGATGGTGGTGTCATCCCGGGCACCGGCCAGCAGGGCGGCCTCGACGAGGGCGTCCGCGGCCCGCTCCGGGGGCTCGGAGCCGAGCTCGCCGAGCAGGCCGTCGAGCTGCTCGGGTGTCATCACCTTGGTGATGCCGTCGCTGGCGAGGACGACCCGGTCACCGGCCCGGACAGGCTCGGCGAAGATGTCGGCCTCGATCTCGTCGGCGAGGCCCACCGCGTTGAGCAGCGGACCGTTGCGGATCGCGTGCGGCGTGGTCAGCGCGCGCGGGCGCCCGCGGCCCGGCTGCAGCCACACCGAACTGTCCCCGACATGCGCGATGGTGAGGTGCTCCCCGGTGTTCTGCTGGCGGCCGAGGATCACGACATCGAGCGTGCAGGCCATGCCGAGCCAGGTGGGCTCCTCCCGCGCCCGGGTGCGGACCACCCGGTTGGCGCGTTCCACCGCCCTGCGCAGGCCCTCCATCGGGTCCTCGGCGTACTGCGGGCGGAAACCGGCCACGGTGGTGACGGTCAGCGTCGAGGCGATCTGCCCGGCGGCCTCGCCGCCCACCCCGTCCGAGACCGCGAGCAGGCCGTCGACGACGACGAACGCGTCCTCGTTGGGGCCGCCGCGCTTGCCGCGCCGGGTCCGCCCCGCCGCGGCGAGGCGCAGCGGGGCCGCCGTGGTCTGCTCCGGCTCGGTCGCCACCAGGTCCGCAGCGTGCTCGCGCGAGCCGCCGGGCGCGGCCATGGGAGGGGCCTGCGGCGCGGGCGCCGCGCTCACGAACGTCGCCGCGGCGGCCGGTGCCGGCGGCGTCGCCGGGACGGGCGGGACGATCGCGAAGTCGCCCGTCTGCGGGTCGAAGTAGCGGGTGGCGTTCTCCCGCTCGTCCTCGTAGACGGGCACCTGGTGCGGCGGTGTCGCCGGCGGTGGCGTCCAGCCGGTCGCGTCCGGATCGCGGTCACGGTCGCCGCGGTCCGCCGGTACCTTCGCGGTCACGTCCCCTCCCCATGCTGCGCCCGTGTCCGGGCCGTCGGCCGCTGCGGCCAAGGGTGCCTGCGTGGTCACCGGCTCCGGTTCGTCGAAGCCGGGGACGATGTCCTCGGCCCGCTCGGGCTCGTCGGGTACACCGGGATCCTCGGTGCCGGGGGTGTCACGGACTGGCACCGTACCGGATCGATGCCGTTGGTGGTTGAGCCCGCGGCCGTTGCGCTGGCTGCCCTGCCGGACCGGCCGGTTGTTCAGGACCACGAAGATCGCCAGGGCGACCAGCAGCACCACGATGAGCATGATTGGCACCAGCGAGCTACCCATGGCCTCCGTCCTCGCCGAGCCAGTCACGATCACGCTGTGGGACGTGTCGCCAGCCGTCTTCCTTCATACCCAAGGCCATCGCCGCGCTGCGGGCCCCGAGAGTGTCGCGACACCGACATACCGGTCCGTTGGGTGTGGGTCCGGTCCTGGTGCGGGTCTGACACGGGTGCGCGTCATTGTTCCAGACTCGACCGATCCCGAGTAGGGAGAACGGTCTCCTGTGGACGTCAACGGACCAGCGCGACGAGGGCTACAGCCGCGAGGGCCAGCGTGAGGGTGACCACGGACAGCCCGAAGGGGCGGCGGCGCCGCCGGTTCGGGCCCCCCGCGGTGATCCCCGCGACGATGCGGGACTCGACCACCCTGGGCAGCTCCCCGGCGGCCTGCAGACGGGGGTCGTCCGGCAGGTAGAGAGCGGCTAGGCGGCGGGTGGCGCGTTCCAGGTCGGCGGGATACGGCCCACCGGCGTCGGCGTCGGTGGCGTGCACGGCCCGGCGGAAGTACCGCTCCGCCGCGGCGGCCAGCGCCGCCCCGGTGGGGGGTGGCCCGGCGCGGCGCGCGGCGCCGTCCCGCCCGACCGTGCCCCACCGCCAGATGGCCTCGTGCAGGTCCGGCTCGCTCTCCCAGGTCGGCACGTACCGGGCGAGCAGTCCGAAGGCCCTGGCCGCGTCCGGCTGGCCCGATCCGCAGGCGGCCAGGAAGGCGATCGCCGGATCGGGCTGCGGCTCCGGCTCATCGGGAGCGGTCAGGCGCGCGGTGATCTCGGCGTCGAGAACCCGCAGCTCGGCTGGGGTCGAGCGGGCCGGCACGGCCGCGGGCGTCGAGGCGGGCGCGGCGCCGGTGACAGGGACGGCGGCCCGGCCCGGACCGTCCTGCGGCCGGTAGAGCGCGAGGACGCGGCGGGTGACCTCCAGTGCCCGTTCCCGCCCCCGCCCGACCGGGCCCGTCATGGCCAGGCCCTCGAGGAAGGGGCGCGCGCCCGTTGCCAGCGCCGCCGGCCCCCCGCCGCCTCCCACTGCCGTGCGCTGGCCGCCCGCCGTGCCGAGGGCACCCGCTGTGGACCGGCGATGCGGCGCCGCGTCGGCGATGGCGGCCCGCAGGTCGTGCGCGCCGTCCCAGTGCGGGGCGTAGAGGACGAGCAGGCGGAAGGCGTCCGGTCCCCAGGCATCGGTCTCGCGGAGCAGGCGCATGACGATTCCCGCCGGCGAGCCGGAGTCCGCCCGGGCGAAGCCGGGCGTCACGGATCCGAACGCCACGAGCTTCGGCGCGGTCGCCGCCGACCTGGCTGGCGCCGATCTGGCTGGCGCAGACGTGGTCGGTGCCGGAAGGGCCCGAGGCGCAGCGGCCGCTGGTGGTGTGGCTGGTGGTGATGTGGCTGGTGGGGATGCGGGTCGAGGGAGAGCGGGGGGAGGTGGCGACGACGCGGCGGGAAGCGCGGCAAGTTCGGCGGCCAGGGCGGCGGCGTAGTCGAACCCCTCGGGCAGTCCGAAGCGCTCGAACAGCCCGTGCAGGGCGGTGCGCAGCAGGGCCGCCACCCGGGCCGGATGATCGCGCTCGCCGGTCATGGCCGCGGGCGGCGCGCTCAGGTCGACGATGAGCGTGGCCAGCGTCTGGACCAGCTCCCGCTGGGTGGCCGTGACCGCGCCGTGTACCGCGCTGACGTAATCGGCCCGGTCGACTCCGGGGCTGTTCGCGTCCGGCGCCAGCCGGCTGATCGCCTGGGTGACGTCGCTGGCGGCTCGGGCCAGCAGATCCGCCCGGCGCCCGGGCGCGCGGCTGGCGTCCGGCCCGGACGGCGCCTGCGCCGGAGCGAACAGTTCCCGCAGCGTGGCCAGCTCGCGCAGTTCGGTGGGGAACTCGAGCGGATCCGTCAGGGGATCGTGCGGGGCATCCGCCAGCGAGATGCCCAGCGGCACGCCGAGCACGGCCAGCAGGCGGTCCGCCGGGTGCAGGAGGTCGTCCCAGTACGCCCACTCCTGCCGGTACGCCTCGGCGATGTGCCGCGTCACCACCGCCAGCGCCCACGGCGGCGGAGGCTGCCGCGCGGAGGCGGTGACGGTCGGAGTCCACCCGGCGGGTGGACCGGGCGGCGCGGACACCCCGGGCGGCGCGGACACCCCGGGTGGCCCACCGCCCGCCGGGTGGGGCTGCCCGGCGGGCGGTGAGGTCGATCGGGCCGCGCGCAGCGCGTCGAGGGTCGTTGTCGCGAGGCGCAGGGCCCGGTCGCCGGCGTCGGGCAGCCGCACGGCCGAGAAGAGTGACTCCAGCCCGGCGGCGAGCGACGGGACCGCCTCGCGCACCGACTCCTCGACGCCGCGCGCGGGCGACGGCCCCCGCACGGCCGCCAGGTCGTCGGCCAGCGCGACGATCGTCCCCTCGATCCGGCGGGCCCGGGCGGCGACGACGGCCTCGACCTCGGCGGTGCCACGCTCGCGCGCGGACGGATCGGACCTCGCCAACCGGTCGAGGACCCGGGTGGTGATCTCGCCGCGGGTGGGCTGGGCGTCCGTGGCCCGCAGCGGGCCGGGTCGGCCGCGCGGCGCGGTCAGCAGGCCGGCGACGCGGCGTAGCTGGCCCTCGAGCCGCCCGGCGGCCGGCAGCTCGGCGGGCAGCCCGATCGGCGCGGTGAGGATCGAGAGCAGGGCGCGCACCGGATCGAAGGACGCGTCGCCCGCCGGGGCCAGCAGCAGCTCATAGGCCGCGCGCAGATGGTCGTCGACCGCCTGCTCGGCCGTGGCCGGCCCGCCGCCTCCCCGGTGGCCGACCGCGTCGCGCGGGCCGGCGGGCCCGCCGCCCGCGAAGGTCATGCCGCTGCCCGGGCCGCATCGGGTCACCAGCCGCCGGCACCAGCTCTCCGGGTCGCCCGGCTGGAGGATCTCATCGCCGACCAGGGCCAGCATGGCGCTGACCCCACGCATCCCGCTGCGTCCGTACACGTCGACGAGCAGGCGCGCGGCCTCGTAGATCGTCGGTGGGACATACGGCCGGACCCGTGGATCCACGTGAATCGATGACGGGTCGATGCCGGGTGCGAGCTCCGGCGGGACCGGGACGAACAGGAACCGGGGATCGGACCGTCCGGGCGCGTCCGTCGTCGCCAGGGCGATCGCGTCCGTCCGCGCCGCCGGGGTGACGGCGGGGGCGGCCTGGGCGGTGACCGCCGTGACCTGGCTGGGGCTCGAGGTGACATGGGAGGAGAAGGTGAGCCGGTACGGAAGCACCTCCTCCAGCATCTCGACCAGCGCCCACATCAGGGTGACCGCCTCGTCCGAGCCGGTGTGCGACACCGCGAACGGGCGCTGCGCCCAGGACCAGGCGAGCACCGTCGCGACCAGGTTGGCCAGCCGGTGCCGGCGGGCCGCGGCCCGGGCGGCCTGCCGCAGCGACCGTTCGCCGCTGCGGCGCTGCGCGGTGAGGTCGTGCAGGTGCAGCGGAGCCAGCCGGGGGGTGGTGCGGGGCGCGGCGGCAGGACTGTCGCCGGCGGCGTGCAACGCCAGGGCGACCCGTTCGGTCAGATAGTCCGCCCGGCCGATGAGGACGTGCGCCCGCAGCCGGCCGCGCCCCGGCCCGCTGCGGCCGGGGATGCGGACCCGGTGGACGAGCGCGGCCTGTGGCACCGCGTCCGCGTCGGCCGCGCCGGGATGATCGGGCCTGCCGACGATGTAGGCGAGCGAGGACGGCGGATGGTCGACGCGTGTGTCGCCCCGCTCCACCTGGCCGGCGAGCAGGTCGTTCCAGGAGCGGGTGGCGGCGGAGCTCAGCGAGCTGGCGATCGGGAAGTACCCTTCCCCACCGGCCCGGGTGCGCCGGGACCAGGCGTAGACCACCTGGTCGATGCGCGTGGCGTCGGTCACCCAGCCCGAGCGGGGCGCCGGCGCGGTCGGGATGCCGGTCATGCCAGTTTCCGCCGACCCGCCGGGGTCACGTCGGCGGGCCCGGGAACAGGACGTCGAGGACGTCGGCCGTCCGCGCCGGGGTGAGCCGCAGGACGCCGGCGACGAGGGTCGACGCCGTCCAGACGACCGCTTCGGGCGCCGGCGGGGCCTGCGGGACGGGCGGGGTCTGCGCGAGCGGCGGGGTTCGCGGGTCCGCCCGCCGCGGGCTGCCACCGGCCTCCCGCGGCGGGCGGGCGGCGTCGGGCGCGAAAAGGATCAGCCGGGCGGCCTCGGGTCGGGGATCGAGCAGCCCCGCCTGCCCGGCGCTGGCGAGCTGATGGATCGTCGTCCCGAGCGAGCCTGTCCCACTGGTCCCGGGGATGGCGTCGGACCGGCCGCGTTCGCCGACGCCGCGGGCGGTGGTGGCCTGGTCGCCGTCGCCGTCGCCGTCGCCGTCGCCGTCGCCGTCGTCGTCGTCGCCGCCGTCGCCGTCGCCGGGTCGGCGGGCCGCCGCCTGCCAGACCCGGCGGGCGAGGTCCGCGCGGGCGTCGGCGGATGACCCGAAGGCCGGCGCGGCGAGGACGCCGGCATCGCGCAGGTGATCGCCGTAGCTGTCGAGAAGGTCGTTGGCGAGGCGGCCGAGCGCCGTCACGGTGGGCGTCGGGCCGGTACCGGCCAGCCCGGCCCACACCGGCAGGAGCGCGGTGATCGCGAGATCCGCGAGGTCGGCGTTGAGCAGCGCGGACAGTTCGTCCTCGTGCTCGGCGAGCGCCGCCGAGACGGCGTGGCTGACACCCGGCTGCTCGCCGGCGGACGGGAAGGGCCTGTCCCCGGCAAGCGTGTCAGCGTACGCGCGGACCTCGTCGAGGAGCTCGGCGGTGTGTCCGGCGAGCAGGCCCACCGGCGCCCGCCCGCGCCGCAGCCGCCGGGCCACCCGACGGATCGGCCGGCGGACCGGGTGCGGCAGCCGGTGGGCGAGCCCGGACAGGCGGTCCGCGCGGGCTGGGCGGACCGTCCGGGCCAGCCGGCCGTGCACGTCGGCGAGGGGCAGGCCGCCGGCGAGCGCCGCCTCCACCTCGCGGCGCAGCCGCACCCCGTCCACTGGCACCGACTCGGTCGGTCCGTGGCGTTCCGTCGCGCTGACGAACCGCCGGGCAGCGTGGATCCGCAGCGTGCGCAGGGTCTCGTCCGGCACCCGGCCGACGATGACGTTGACGCCGGGGAACGCGAGGCGGCCGGGCATCGCCGCCACCTCATGACACACCCGGTCGAACACCTCCGGTCCGCGCAGCGCGTCGAGCAGTGCGCGTAGCGCCGGCGGGTCATGGCGGTCCGCGTCGCAGCCACCCGCACCGGGCGGGGTGGCGGCCCCGACCGCCGCCTGCGTGGGTCGTGGTCGGCCCTCGTGGTCCCCGACCCACAGGATCGCCGGGATGACCGCGCCCGGCGCCCCGGACGCCGCCGGGCTGGGCGGCGCCCCCGTGGCCGTCTCCGACGACGTCGACGAGGCCGGAAGCCCGGGCTCGTCGGAATGGTGTTCGAGGAACGTGTACAGGGCCGGGTCGTAGGCGGCGTCGAGATCGTGCAGGGAGTCTCCGTCCAGGGCGATGTCGAGGGGCTCACCGCAGACGCCGGTGTCCACCGCGGCGACCACCTCCGCCGGCGGGGCGGTGTCCGCCTGGTGGGTGATGTCCGTCGGTGCGGTCGGGCCGACCAGGACGAGCAGCACCGACGTCGGGGAGCGGTCGGCGGCCAGTGCGGCGAGGCCCGCCCGATGCGCGGGCGCCGACCGGGCGTCGTCGACGAGCAGCAGCCGGGGCGCGTCGCGCACCTCGAAGCCGGCCTGCCGGGCCAGCAGGGCGCGGACCATGCTCGGGTCGACGACGTCGCGCAGGACGCGGGACCGGCAGCACGGGCGCAGGTCGAGCGTCGCGACCATGGCGGCCGGGTCGTTCATCGTGTGCTTCCCGACGGGGCGGCCGCACCCACACGCGCATTCCGGCGGCGGCCGCAGCGGCTACCGGCATCGATGTTCCGCGTCGTGTGTGTCGGGTGGTGGTCAACCTCCGGGTGACATTGTGATCCGTTTTGCCGAGAGTTATGGCAATGCTGTTCGTCTACCAATGCGGTTCCCCCCGGACACGATCCACCAGGCGACGATGATGGTGTAGTCGTCTGATTACATCCTCTGGCGAAAGTTATTCCTCTATGCCAGTCGGAGTCCAGAGGAGGACGGAAAAATCCTTCGGGCCGGGTGACCTCTTCCCCTGTGGCACACCGCATGTCCAGGCGCCTCGTTGGTGGCCGTGCACCCGCATGTGCAGAATGCCGTGCAATGTTGCGCGGGCGCATCGGCCGGCGACTTGGCGGCGATTACGACCGTGTGGTTCGGGTAGCGCGGAGCCGCGGATGTGACGACACCGGCCGAGGGCGGCGGAGGTGGGGGTCTTGTCCCGGTGTCATTCGCCCCGCGTGGTCGCGTGACCGGTGGGCGGGGCGCGTTCAGCCGGGGGTGGCCGCGTCGCCCCGGGGGCGCATCAGCGTCACCCGGTCGAACGGCTCGCCGGCGAGATGCGGCGAGCCGGAGTCGTACACGGCGATCCGCAGGCTGGTCGGCCCGCCCGGTTCGCCGGGATCGACCTCGACGGCGGCATAGGCGTAGGGATGGTCGGGTGCGCGGGTGGCGAGCCAGGCCGCGTCCTCCCGCTCCCGCCTGGCCCGCCGGCGCCGCCGTCCCGGCTCGTGGTCGTGCAACCCGACGATGACGCGCCCGGCCGGGGGATCGAGCAGCGCCCCCGCCGACGGCGACGACGAGCCACCCGTCCCGACCAGCAGATGCACCCGGCCCAGCGTGGCGTCGACGAGATCGCCCGCGCCGGGTGCCGACCCTCGCGCAGCGCCCGCCACCGGCCGGGGTGTGAGCAGCGGGCTGCCCGCCTCGGTGCCATGGACCGGACGGCTGCGCTCGTAGTGGTGCTCGTGTCCGTGCAGGACGAGATCGACGCCGTAGCGGTCGAACAGCGGCAGCCAGGACTTCCGGATGCCGAGGTCCGCGCCGTGGTGCGCGGCCGAGGTCGACATCGCCGTCTGGTGCATGACGACCACGATCCAGTCGACCGCCGGATCGGCCCGGGCGTCCGCCAGGGTCCGCGCGAGCCAGGCGGTCTGCCGCCCGGCGCTGAATCCCCGCAGGTAGACGGGACTGGCATGTTGGTAGGAGACGTCCTCCGCGGTGAGCACGACGAAGCGGACGCCGCCGACGGTGATGGCGTACCAGAGCCCGGCCAGATGGCCGTCGGTGTCGCCGGGGGGCAGCTCGAAGTAGGCCTGGTACGCGGCGAGGCCGAGGGCGCCGTTGCCGGCCTCGACCTCGTGGTTGCCGACGCAGGGCATCCATGGCCGGTATCGGGCCGACGCGCTCGTCATGTCGAACCAGTCGGCCCAGGCCCGCACCGGATCGTCGCGCTGGTTGGCGTAGGACAGATCCCCGCCGGCGAGTGCCAGCAGCGGGGCTTGCCGCTCGATCGCGGCCACGGTGAGCGCGGAGGCCGCGGATCCGAACGGGTCATACGGACGATCGGTGCCCAGATCGCCGACGAAGGTGAAGGCGAACGGTGCCCGGGCGTCCGGCGCGGTGCGAAACGAGCCGTCGGCCTCCTGCGGTACGCCGTCGTGCTCGATCGTGAACGCGTACAGGGTGTCCGGGCGCAGTCCCCGCAGCGACGCGTGGTGGACCACGACGTACTCGCCGGTGGCGGCGTCCCGGTAGGAGCGGGTGGCCGCCGCGACGGGCCTGCCGGGGTGGGAGCCACCATCACCGCCGCCGCCGCATCGCACCCGGACCGCGGGTGCCGTGACCGCGGTGCTGGTCAGCCAGGACACGACCATGCTGGTCGCGGGATCGGCGCCAAAGGCCAGATGGACGCCCCGGGCGTCGTCGGTACCCCCTGCCACCCGGCCGATCTGACCCCCGTCTCGGACGCACCGTCGGCGTTCTCGCCGAACAGGGAGGATTTTCGCACATCTCCAGTAGCCGCCGCCGTTCGTTCGGCCAGTGCGGGTCCGGCGGCCGGTGCGTACCGTCCCAGATGGCGTCGTCACCGGACATGTGGGGGGTGCGCAGTTGACCGCCGCCGACGTTGCGCTGCTACTGGTCGCGGGGGTACTCGCCGGGATCACCAGCACTGTCGCCGGCCTGGCCTCGCTGGTGTCGTACCCGGCGTTGCTCGCGGTGGGGTTGTCGCCGCTGGCCGCCAACGTCACGAACACCACCGCGCTGCTGTTCGTCGCCGTCGGGGCGGCGGCCGGCTCCCGCCCCGAACTCGCCGGCCAGGCCGGGCGGGTGGCCAGGTTCGGCGGGATCGCCCTCGCCGGCGGCGCGGCCGGGGCGGCACTGCTGCTGGCGCTGCCCGCGTCGGCCTTCGAGCGGGTGGTGCCGGTGCTGATCGCCGGGGCGGCCGGGCTGCTGTGGGCGCAGCCGCGGATCCTGGCCCGCCGCGGCGCGCGGCCCGCCGAGCGCGGCCCGGCGGTGCTCGGCGCGGTACTGCTCACCGGCGTGTACCTGGGTTACTTCGGGGCCGGTGGTGGGGTCGCGCTGCTCGCGGTGCTCGCGGTGGCGATCCCGGAGCCGCTGGCCCGGGTCAACGCGGTCAAGAACGTGTCGTCGGGCTTCGCGAATCTGGTCGCGGCGGTCGGGTTCGCGGTGTTCGGGCCGGTCCGGTGGGCCGCGGTCGCGCCGCTCGCGGCCGGGCTGCTGGTCGGCGGCGCCCTTGGCCCGCTGATCGTGCGCCGGCTGCCGGCGGACCTGCTGCGGGTGCTGATCGCGCTGGCGGCGCTGGGCCTCGCCGCGAGCCTGGCCTGGGGCGCCTACACGTGACCGGCGCCGGCCGCCCACACATGCGACGAGCCCCGGAACCGGTCGCGGTTCCGGGGCTCGTCGACGTGCGGCCTAACCGGTCAGGTCACTCGCTGGACTTGGCGAGGTCGACCGGAGGGGCGTCGGGGACCTGGTTCGGCTTGGTCTCGCCGCGGAAGACGAACTTCGCGTCCTCCCCCTCACCCTCGACGTCGCCGACCACGATCTCACCCGGCTTGAGCGTGCCGTACAGGATCTTCTCGGACAGGACGTCCTCGATCTCCCGCTGGATCGTCCGGCGCAGCGGCCGGGCGCCGAGCACCGGGTCGTAGCCCTTCTTCGCCAGCAGAGCCTTGGCCGCCGACGTCAGCTCCAGGGCCATGTCCTTGTTCTTCAGCTGGATGTCGACCCGGGCCAGCATGAGGTCCACGATCCGGATGATCTCGTTCTCGGAGAGCTGGTGGAAGACGATGATGTCGTCGATCCGGTTGAGGAACTCCGGCCGGAAGTGCTGCTTGAGCTCGTCCTGGACCTTTGCCTTCATCCGCTCGTAGTCGACCTGGCCCTGACCGGTCGCGAAGCCGATGCCGGGGCCCTTGGAGATGTCCCGGGTGCCCAGGTTCGACGTCATGATCAGAACGGTGTTCTTGAAGTCGACCAGGCGGCCCTGGGAGTCGGTCAGGCGACCGTCCTCCAGGATCTGCAGGAGCGTGTTGAACACGTCCGGGTGGGCCTTCTCGACCTCGTCGAACAGGACGACCGAGAACGGCTTGCGCCGCACTCGCTCGGTGAGCTGGCCGCCCTCCTCGTAGCCGACGTAGCCGGGCGGGGAGCCCACCAGCCGCGAGACGGTGTGCTTCTCCATGTACTCGGACATGTCGAGCTGGATGAGCGCGTCCTCGTCACCGAAGAGGAACTCGGCGAGCGTCTTGGACAGCTCGGTCTTACCGACACCGGACGGGCCGGCGAAGATGAACGAGCCGCCGGGGCGCTTGGGGTCCTTCAGGCCGGCGCGGGTGCGCCGGATGGCCTGCGAGACGGCCTTGATGGCCTGCTGCTGGCCGATGACGCGCCTGTGCAGCTCGTCCTCCATGCGCAGCAGGCGGGCGGTCTCCTCCTCGGTGAGCTTGAAGACCGGGATGCCCGTCCAGATGGCCAGGACCTCGGCGATCTCCTCGTCGCCCACCTCGGCGACGACGTCCATGTCGCCGGCCTTCCACTCCTTCTCGCGCTTCGCCTTCTCCGACAGGAGGGTCTTCTCCTTGTCGCGCAGCGAGGCCGCCTTCTCGAAGTCCTGCGCGTCGATCGCGGACTCCTTGTCGCGCCGGACGGTCGCGATGCGCTCGTCGAACTCGCGCAGGTCCGGCGGCGCGGTCATCCGGCGGATGCGCATCCGCGAGCCGGCCTCGTCGATCAGGTCGATCGCCTTGTCCGGCAGGAAGCGGTCGGAGATGTAGCGGTCGGCCAGCGAGGCCGCGGCCACGAGGGCGGCGTCCGTGATCGAGACGCGGTGGTGCGCCTCGTACCGGTCGCGCAGGCCCTTGAGGATCTCGATGGTGTGCGCCACCGACGGCTCCGCGACCTGGATCGGCTGGAAGCGGCGCTCGAGGGCCGCGTCCTTCTCCAGGTGCTTGCGGTACTCGTCCAGCGTGGTCGCGCCGATCGTCTGCAGCTCACCGCGGGCCAGCATCGGCTTGAGGATCGACGCGGCGTCGATCGCGCCCTCCGCGGCACCCGCGCCGACCAGCGTGTGCAGCTCGTCGATGAACAGGATGATGTCGCCGCGGGTGCGGATCTCCTTGAGGACCTTCTTCAGCCGCTCCTCGAAGTCACCGCGGTAGCGGGAGCCGGCGACCAGCGCGCCGAGGTCGAGGGTGTAGAGCTGCTTGTCCTTCAGGGTCTCGGGCACCTCGCCCTTGACGATCGCCTGCGCCAGGCCCTCGACGACGGCCGTCTTGCCGACGCCGGGCTCGCCGATCAGGACCGGGTTGTTCTTGGTCCGGCGCGACAGCACCTGCATGACGCGCTCGATCTCCTTCTCGCGCCCGATGACCGGGTCGAGCTTGGACTCGCGCGCCGCCGCGGTGAGGTTGCGGCCGAACTGGTCGAGCACCAGCGACGTGGACGGGGTGCCCTCGGCGGGAGCGCCGGAGGTGGCCGTCTCGCCCTTGCCCTGGTAGCCGGACAGCAGCTGGATCACCTGCTGCCGCACGCGGTTGAGGTCCGCGCCCAGCTTGACGAGGACCTGGGCGGCCACGCCCTCGCCCTCGCGGATCAGCCCGAGCAGGATGTGCTCGGTCCCGATGTAGTTGTGGCCGAGCTGCAGGGCCTCGCGGAGGGACAGCTCCAGGACCTTCTTCGCGCGCGGCGTGAACGGGATGTGCCCGCTCGGTGCCTGCTGGCCCTGGCCGATGATCTCCTCGACCTGCGACCGCACACCCTCAAGGGAGATGCCGAGGGACTCGAGGGCCTTGGCGGCGACGCCCTCGCCCTCGTGGATCAGGCCGAGCAGGATGTGCTCGGTCCCGATGTAGTTGTGGTTGAGCATCCTGGCCTCTTCCTGTGCCAGGACGACGACCCGACGTGCCCGGTCGGTGAATCTCTCGAACATGTGCGCTCCTTCGAGCTGCGACCGACCACACGACAGCCGGTATCCGCATGCTAGCTCCGCCGAGGCATGTCCTCACGCATCGAACAGAAACCTACCCGCCGGTTCCGCCCACCTCGTCGTGGACGGAGGACCGACCTTGCAGCCGGCCCGACCAGCGGAGACGCCTAAGGCAACCGTGGCCGACCAGCCATGATTCCGTCACGTCGTTCCGCCAAGAGCAGAACGACCCGATCCGCGCGGCGTCGGTGCCCCGCGGCCGTCGGGCGCCCGGCCGGGCGTCGCCCTGGCCGCCGAGCCGCCCTCGACGTTACCGACGGTAGTGTACGGCGGGATGCATTCTGCTGTGAGTCAGGCCACATCTATACCATTGTGTAATTGTCTTCTCACTCTATGGCGATCATGGATCGAAGGTGTAGCGCGGCATCGAGCTGTACGCCTCCGTACAACCACCTTACGTGTGCTACGGCTGGGGCGCGTCCGCGAAATCCCCTCACACCGCGAGACCGCCATCGCCCTGCGTGTCAATCCAGGTGCGCATCCGCTGCTCGCGCTCCAGATCGTCGGTGAACGGGCACGTGGTGCAGTACTCCTCGTCCATCCGATGGGCCAGGCAGCACGAGCCGCGCCGCATGCCGACGTACGACCGGCCGCGGTGGACGAACTCCTGCCACCGAGGCCGCGCGAGCATGGTCGGCGCGGCGAGCGCGAAGAACGCGTCCGCCTCGTCCCGGCCGAGCACCGGGTCGCCGCTCACCCGCTCGGTCAGCAGGAAGGACCGCGCGCACTGGGCGGCCACCGCCCCCCACAGCGCCGGGCGGCCGAGCCGCACCCGCGACCGCAGCTCCCCGACGAACGGGCGCAGATGCGCGAGCACCTCGTCGACGAGCACCGAAAGCAGCTCCGCGGGGTCCGCCACGACCCGGCCGGCCACGGCCCCGGGGGTCGTCGGCGCGGGGGTACCGGCGGAGCCAGCCGGGGACACGGC
>NZ_FZMO01000309.1 GCF_900197875.1 Frankia canadensis
GGGAGGCGGTAGGGGGCCATCGTCACGCCGGTGGGGGAGAAGCGGATCGTCGCCGTCTCGCGGTAGACCTCGGACTCGTAGCGGGCCGTCCAGGTAGCCCAGTAGGCCGCCAGGTCGAAGTCGGGTGGGCGGTCGCGGTCGCCGGTCGTCGTGAGGGCGAGGATCTTTCCGACGCGGTAGGTCCGCGGATCCGTCGGAGCCGGTCCCGATCCCGGCTGCGGTGCGGCGCGGGCGACGAGATACCAGGTGCCGCTTTTGAGGACGACGCCGAGGGGTTCCAGTACCCGCTCCACCTCCTGGGGCGCGCGCCAGCGGTGGTAGGTGACGTGGATGCGGTGCTGGGACCACACGGCGGCGGCGACGTCGGCGAGCAGGGGGGCGTCGAGGTGGAAGCGCTCGCGGGCGCGGCCGGCGCGTTCGCGCAGCGGCGGCGGGAGGGCGGCGAGCAGCTTGAGTTCGGCGGTGGCCGCCAGGGCGCCGAGGCCGAGGTCGTCGGCGGCGGACGGCAGGCCGGCGAGGAACAGCGAGTCGGCCTCGTCGGCGGTCAGACCGGTCAGGCGGGTGCGGTAGCCGTCGAGGAGGCGGTAGCCGCCGGTGGCGCCGCGATCGGCTATCACCGGGACGCCGGACTCGGCCAGCGACTCCAGGTCCCGGTGCACCGTGCGGACGGAGACCTCCAGCTCGTCGGCGATCTGGCGCGCCGTCAGCTTGCCGCGGGTCTGCAGCAGCATCAGGACGGACAGCAGCCGGCTGGCGCGCACATCCCGGATTCTGCCGGGGGAATCCTGACAGTGGAAGTCAGGTATCCCGTCCAGCATGGGTACCGCACAGGCGTTGACCAAGGAGAACGATCCGGGAGGACAAGGACATGACCATGGTGACGTGGGCCGGGATGATGCTGGACTGTCCGCATGCCGGTGAGCTCGCTGCGTTCTACGGCGAGCTCACCGGGTGGGGGGTCGGTGGGGCGGACCCGGAGGGGGCCTGGGCGTTCCTGTCGCCGCCGGGGACGGAGATCATGATCGGGTTCCAGCGGGTCGACGACTACCGGGCGCCGAGCTGGCCGGGACAGGACTCGCCGCAGCAGTTCCACCTGGACTTCCGGGTGGCTGACCTGGACGAGGCGGTCGGACGCGCCGAGCGGCTCGACGCGAAGGCGGCCGACGTCCAGCCCGGCGGGGACCGCTGGCGGGTGATGCTCGACCCGGCCGGGCATCCGTTCTGCCTCTGCCCGCCCGCCCCGGACGCCTGAGCCGACGGCGGCGGGTTCAGCCCATCGTGCGGGTGCCGTCGATGGCCTCGCGCAGGATGTCGGCGTGGCCGCTGTGCTGGGCGGTCTCGCCGATGATGTGCATGAGGACCTGACGGGCCGAGCGGGTGGCGCCGGCGGGGAACCAGGGGGCGCGGGTCCGGTCCGGCGGCCTGGTCAGGGGAGGGCGTAGACGCGGCGGGCGTTGTCGGCGCAGATCAGGCGGGCGACGCGGGTGGCGTCCGCGAATGTCCAGGCGTCGTCGTCGATGCCGGCCGTCAGGAAGGCGGCGAGGCCGCGGCGGAACAGCGTCGAGCCGAGCAGGAACAGTTCGGCGAGCGCGAAGGCGTCGGTGGAGAAGAGGACCTTGGCGAACGGGGCGAGTTCCAGCGCCTCGGCGAGCAGGGCGGCCGAGCCGTGGCCGGTGTTGTGGATGGCGAGGCCGAGGTCGAGGTGCACGTTCGGGAAGACCTGGGTCAGGTAGGCGGCCTCGCGGTGGAACGGGTAGCAGTGCAGCAGCATGATGCTCGCCCCGGTCGGCGCGAGGGCCCGCAGCAGGCCGGTGAGCAGCAGCGGGTTGGTGCGGGCCAGGTCGAGGTCGGCGTCGCCGTAGCCGACGTGGATCTGGACGGGCAGCTTCTCCTCGACGCCGCACCAGATGAGGAAGGAGTGCAGCACCGGGTCGCGCAGCCGGATGGCGGCGCCGTCGCGGATCTCGCCCAGCCAGGTGCGGGTGGCGGCGGCCACCTCACGGTCCGACGGGCGGTCGGCGGGCAGGTCCAGGCCGGCGCGGTAGGCGGCGACGGACTTCACCGCGATCGTCGTGGGGGCGCGCTCGGCGATGCGGGCGCGGACTGTCTCGGCGAAGTGGCCGACGCCGATCTGGCCGGTGAGCAGGTCGACGGCGGCGAGCTCGGCGATCCGTTCCAGTCGGGCGACGTCGAAGCCCTGGCCGCCGACCCAGCGGGCGAGATCCGCGGAGCCGGTCAGCGGCTCGGGCTGGAAGCCGGTGTCGACGCAGAAGCTCGCGATCCCGGCGGCGCTGAGCAGCCGGCGGTGCACCTCCTCGTGGCCGAGTTCGACCCGGCGTGCCAGGTAGGCGTCCGGCTCGGCATGGGGCGGCAGGCCGAGCACCGGGGCGCACCAGCGGCGCACGGCGAAGCCGATCTGGCTGTCGAACAGGGTCGTTCCGGGCGGGCCGGGCGTGTCGGCCTCGGTGAGCATGCCCTCGAACTCGGCCCGGGACAGATCCCGCCGGACCAGACCGTGGCAGTGATGGTCGACGAGCGGATGGTCGACGAGCGGGTGGTCGACAAGCCGGTCGGCGAGGAGGTCGATGCGCCCCATCGAAGTGGCATCCCCCCTGGAGGGGGTGGTCATGCCTGACGGTAATCGTCGCGCTGTGTCATCGAAGTCCGTGCACAGCACCTGTGGATAACTTGTGGATGACTACGGTGCTCCTGGGGACAGTCGAGGCAGGCATCAGTGATGTTGGCGCGTTTCACGCTCTTCTTGTCGGGTCGATAGCTGTGGATAACGCGTGGACGGCTGAGGATGGAGCGCGGGCGATCCGCCATCTCGGAGCGGTGATCATCGACGCTGCGTGACGTCGGCGCCGGTGTGGGTGGCATCTCGTCGGGTGTCCTGGGCGACATCCCGCCCCGGCGCGCGCGACCATGGTGCGAGGCGGCACCCCGGGAGGCGATCGATGAACGAGCCCGGCACCTCAGGCGGCCGCGACCGGCTCGCCGCGGCGGCCCGGCACGCGGCGACCAACCTCGAGGTCCGCGGCGTCGTCTGCGTCGCCTGCACCTTCGTCGACAACAGCGGGATCACCAGGGTCAAGGGTGTGCCTGTCGGCCGGCTGGACGCGGCGGTCGTCTGGGGCGTCGGCGCATCGCCCGCCTTCGACGCCTTTCTCGCCGACGACGCGATCACCACCGGCCGTTTCGCCGGCGGTCCTGTCGGCGACCTGCGTCTGCACCCGGACCTCAGCCGGCTGATCATGCTGGCCGCGCAGCCCGGCTGGGCGTGGGCGCCGGTGGACCGGCGTGACCAGAGCGGCCTGCCGCACCCGCAGGACAGCCGGGAGCTCGTTCGCGGCCAGGTGGCGCGACTGGCCGAGCGGGGACTCGGCGTCGCCGTCGCCATCGAGGTCGAGTGGGTCGTCGCAGCGGCCGGCGCGGGCGTGGCGGAGGGCGGTTTCACCCCGGCCGCGCGCGGGCCCGCGTACGGCATGACCCGGGTCACCGAGCTCGGCGACTACCTGCGTGACGTGCTCACCGCGCTGACCGACGAGGGCCTGGTCGTCGAGCAGATCCATCCCGAGTACGCCGCCAGCCAGTTCGAGGTGTCGGTCGCCGCGCAGGACCCGCTCGCCGCCGCCGACACGTGCGTGCTGGTCAAGGAGACAGTGCGGGCCGTCAGCGGGCGGCACGGGCTACGCGCGGCGTTCGCGCCGCAGATCGTCGCGGACGGGGTCGGCAACGGCGGCCACGTGCATCTCAGCCTGTGGTCGGACGACCCCGACCCCGACGCCGCGGTGCGGCCGGCCCGCGGTGGCGGCGGCCCGCTCACGCCGACGGGTCTGCCGGACGTCGCGCCGCCCGGCCTGTCCGCCTACGGCGTCCTGTCGAGCGGTGGCCCGTACGGCTCGGGCGGCTTCGGTGGTCCAGGCGGCTTCGGTGGTCCAGGTGGCTTCGGTGGTCCAGGTGGCTTCGGTGCTGCCGGTGGTATGGGGGGTCCTGGTGGGTTCGGCGGGCCGGCTGGGTTCGGTGGGCCGGGTGGCTACGGGAGCGCCGGCGGTGGGTCGGCGG
>NZ_FZMO01000374.1 GCF_900197875.1 Frankia canadensis
GGGTGGCGGGGCGGGCCGCGGGCAGTGTGGGCTGCGGGTTCACGATCGCCACGCTGGCCTCCGACACCAGCCGGGGATCGGAGGACGGCCAGTTCATCGCGGCGGTCAGGCCGGCTACCGCGACGACGACCGCGGCCGCCGCGGCCATCGCCGGCCGGCTGCGCCAGTCGGGCGTGCCGCGAACCGCGGCGGCCGCGCCGGCGGCGACCGCATCGCCGCCTGGGCTGGTCTCGGAGCCGGCGTCCGCGTCCATCCGCAGCAGCGCCAGGGGCGCCGCGCGAACGCGGACCGGAGGGGCCTCGGCGGACTCGGCCGCACCAGCAGTATCGGCCGCGGCTGCAGCCTTGACGAGGCTGACCCTCGCCGCGGACCTCGCCACCGCTTCCGCGTCTGGCGCCGTCGCGGCGGCGCGGCGGTTGGCCGCCGCGGTCGCGGCGGCCTCGGCGACGGTGGCGGCGCGGTCGAAGGTGCGGGCCAGGCCGACCCGCAGGCTGGCGGGGGCGGGTACCACCGCTCCGACGAGCAGCTCCTCCGGTGGCACCCCGTGCGGCACCGGGATGCTGCGAGCCTGGGGCGAACCTGACCAGGCCAGCGCGCTTCCCCGGGCGAGCTCCAGCAGCCATGACCGCAGACCGGCGGGGTTGCTCAGCGGATTGAGGCGGGTTCTGGCGACCAGGGCGAACGCGGTGCCTGCGGCCGCGCGGGCGACCGTGGGATCCCCGAGGATCAGCAGACACATGGAGAAGACATCGTCCGCGTAGAGATCGTAGAGGTCGTCGAACGCCTGCCGATCACCACGGCGGACACGGGCCACGAGGTCCGCGTCGTCGTCCATACTCTCGCTTCTCCCCGGAGGACTAGCAGCGGGCCCGGATCGGGTGGTGGGGCCAATGCTAGGAGCCGGGACTCGCTAACGGGTGAACGTTGTGAGGATTTTGTTGTCGTCGATTCGACAGCCGGTATCGCTTGACCGTAAAAGCCCGCAGTGTTTAGTGCGCGTTTGTCGGAGTATGACTAGTTCGCTCCTGGCTCCAGCGCGTGCGTCGAGCCCTTGGCCCGCCGACGGACTAGTCAGAAAAGCAAGCGGACAATAGTCCGTCAGCGGGTGGCGGATCAAATTGTGTCACCGATCCGACGGAGCAGGCGTTCCGCATCCACCGGGCCATTCGCGACCCGCGGCGGGATCGACACATGATTGCCTCGTGACCGGTATGTCGAGGTCGAAGCCCGACGGACGGTGATGATCTGGACGACGACGATCAGGATGTCGGCGGCTGGAGCGCGAGCTTCGCCTTCGCGGTCGTGGACTGCCCGCTGCGGATGTACGTCACCTCGACCTCATCCCCGATGGCGTGGGAGCGCACCGCCGCGATCAGAGAGTCGACATCGCTGACCGCCCGGCCGCCGAGCTTGGTGATGACGTCGCCGGCCTGCAGGCCGGCGCTTTCCGCCGGCCCGCCACGCACCATCGATCGGATCTGCGCGCCACTGCCGCTGGCAGCGGTCGAGCGGCTGTTCTCGTCCGCGGTCGACGCGGTGACCCCCAGGTACGGGTGCTGCGCGCGGCCGGAGGTGATCAGCTGGGTCGCGACGGACTCGGCGTAGTTGCCGGGGATCGCGAAGCCGACGCCGATGTTGCCGGACTGCTGACTGCCGCCGAACGGGCTGCCGCCACCACCGCCGACGGTCGCGATCGCGCTGTTCACCCCGATGATCTCGCCACGGCTGTTGACCAGCGGGCCGCCGGAGTTACCCGGGTTGATGGGTGCGTCGGTCTGGATCGCGTCGAGGACCGTGTTCTGCTGGTCCTGCACGGTCGAGTCGCCGGTACGCACCGGTCGGTGCATGGCGCTGACGATGCCGGAGGTCACCGTTCCGTTCAGGCCGAGCGGGCTGCCCACCGCGACCACCAGCTCGCCGATGTTCAACGCGTCGGAGTTGCCGAACGTCGCCGCGGGGAGCCCCGTGGCATCGATCTTGATGACGGCGAGGTCGGAGCTCGGGTCGGTGGCTACGACCCGTGCGTCAAAGGTGCGGCCGTCCTGCAGGGTGACCGTCAGCGTGCCGCCGTCCGACGCGCCCGACACGACGTGGTTGTTCGTCAGGATGTGCCCGTCGGCGCGGATGATCGTGCCGGAGCCGGTGCCGGACTCGCTGCTGGACTCCTCCGAGATCGTCACCACGCTCGGCAGGATCTTCTTCGCCGCCGCCGCCACGGTGCCCGCCGCGGCGGGCACCGTGGCGGCGGCGGCGA
>NZ_FZMO01000310.1 GCF_900197875.1 Frankia canadensis
GCCCCCGAACCGCCGTGCCCCGGTGCGGCGCGGGTGCGGTACGGAGCGACAGTGCCGTCCCCGTACCGCACATCCCAGGGCATCCCAACCTCCGCGTCGACCGGGCGGCCGGCGCACCGTCAGCGGCAGCCGCCTCGTCCCGGTCCACGGCACCGCGCCGGTCGGCGGGGTCAGACGCTCGGCCGCGCCGGCAGCCGGCCCACCCCCGCCGCAGGCCGTCCCGCGCCGCCGTCCCGATCATGATCCCGTGCCGGATGCCCGTCCCGCGCTTCCAGGCCCCGCAGCCAGCGGTCCACGTCGCGGGCGGTGGTCTCGGCGTGCTCGTGCATCATCGACTGATGGTCGCCGGCCACGTCGAACGAGTCGTGACCCATCTCCCAGTCCGTCGTCCAGGCCTGGTCGGGCCCGGTCACATCCTCGGCGACGACGCGCCGTGGCATCCGTCGGGCCGCCCGCACCAGCATGACCGGCGCCTCGACCTGCCGCGGCCGCCAGTGCTCGAACAGGTCCAGATAGGCGCCCTGCGCGGTCACCTGGGCCTCGGTCATCAGCGCGAAGGCCTGGTCGTTGACGGCGATGCCCCGCAGCTCCTCGTGGATGTCCTCCTCGGGGATCTGGTCGGTTGGCAGCCAGGTGTCGAGCAGGGCCACGGCAGCGGGACGCACACCGCGTTCCTCGAGTGCCGCCGCGGTGGCGTGCGCCAGCCAGCCGCCTGACGAGTAGCCGGCGAGAACGGCCGGCCGGCCCGGGAAGGCCCGCGCAACGGCGTCCGCGTGCATCCCGATGACCAGGTCCGCACTCGCCGGCAGCAGCTCCCCGTCGCCGAAGCCGGGATGGGCCAGCGCGTGCACGTCACGCCGCCCGTGCAGGTGCAGGGCGAGCCGGGCGAAGTTGTGGGGCCCCGACGGCGCGACCAGGGACGGCAGGCAGACCAGCACGAACGGAGCCGGCCCGGTCGCGAGGCGCACCAGCCGCGGCGGCGTGCCGAACTCGCCCGCCGTGCGGAACACCGGCCGCAGCCGTGCCGCCGCGCGCAGCACACCGACGCCCGCGGCGAACCTGCCCTGCGCGCAGGCCTGCCGGTACAGCCACCGCACCCCGCCGGCCAGCTCGACGCCGTCGTCTCCCCCCGCGTCCCCGACCGCGCCGGTGGACGTCGTCGGGCGCGGGCTGGGCGTGGCGTCCGGCTGATCGCCGCGGTCCGCGGCGATCGAGCGCAGATGCGCCGCGAGGTCGGCCACGGTCGGATGCTCGAACACGGCCTGCGTGCCCAACGGCAGTCCGGTCGCCGCGGCGAGCCTGCGGCGCAGCTCGACCGACGCGAGGGAGTCGAATCCCAGCTCAAGGAAGCGCCGGCGCGGATCGACGTCCGCCGGCGTGTCGTGGCCGAGGACGGCGGCGGCCTGGGCACGGACGAGGTCCGCGTACTCGGCGCCGCTGCGCGGTGCGGGCAGCGTGGGCGGCGCCGCCGTCGCGCCGCCGACCCCGGACGGGTCGGACCGCGGCGTCGGCGGGAGGGCCAGCTCCTCGAAGTAGCGGCTGGGCCGCGCCGCGGTGATCGCCGGCAGGAACCTCGCCCAGTCGACGTCGACGACCACGGACGCCGGGTGCCGCGCGGCGACGGCGTGGGTCAGCGCGCCGGCCGCGCTCGGCGGGTCCAGCGGGCGCAGTCCGCGGCGGGTCAGGAAGTCGCGCAGCGCCGGCTCGGCGCCGATGCCCGCGTCGGCCCACGGCCCGAAGGCCACCGCGGTGAGCCGCCGCCCCGTCACGGTCCGCGTCGCGGCGAGGGCGTCGAGGTAGGCGTTCGCGGCGCTGTAGGCCGCCTGACCGCCGCTGCCCCACACCGCCGCGATCGACGAGACCAGCACGACCTCGCGCAGGGCGGTGTGCGGGTCGGCCAGCAGGCGGCCGAGCACGGCGGCACCCGTCGCCTTCGCGGCGAGGACGTCGGCGAACGCTGCCAGATCCAGCCGCTCCAGCGGGGCGCTCGGCCCGGCGACGCCGGCCGCGTGCACCACGGCGGTGACGGGTTCGCCGCCCGCGGCCAGCTGGTCGAGCAGCGCGGTGAACTGGTCCGCGTCGCCGACGTCGCAGGCCGCGACGGTGGCCCGGGCGCCGAGCGCCGCCAGCTCACCGACCAGCTCCCGGGCGCCGGCGGTGTCCGGGCCACGCCGGCCCACCAGGACCAGGCGGTCAGTGCCGCCGCGGGCGAGCTCGCGGGCGATCTGCCCGCCGAGGGCTCCGGTACCCCCGGTGATCAGCACGGTCCCGGCGGGGCTCCACCGCCTGCCGGCCGGCGCCCCGCCGGGCCCGTCCTCGGCCCGCAGCCGCGCGACCCACAGGCCGTCGGGACGCACCGCGAACTGGTCCTCCCCGCCAGGGGCGGTCAACGCGACTCCCAGCCACAGCAGCGACTGGTCGTCGGGGGCGCGGAGCTCGTCGGCCAGCCCGCCCGCCCGGTCCAGGGGGACATCGATGAGACCACCCCAGGTCCGCGGCGCCTCCAGGGCCAGGGTGCGGCCCAGGCCCCAGATCATCGCCTGCTCGGGACAGGTGACCGGATCAGCGGGGCCGGTGGGGACCGCGCCGGTGGTGATCGCCCACAGCGGGGCCTCGACGCGCAGGTCGGCGAGTGCCTGCGCCAGGGCGACAGTGAGCGCGAGCCCGGTGCCGAGGCCGGGATGATCCGCACACGGAGAGGTGTCGAGGGCGAGCAGTGACACCAGGCCGCCGACGGGCGGGCCGGCGGCGGTGAATCCCTCGGTGGTCAGCCGCTCGGCGATGGCCCGCCGGTCCGCGGACGCGAGCATGACGGGCACGGGGACGCCACCGAGGCGCTCGACGAGCCAGCTCACCCGTTCGACCAGCGCGCCTCCCACTCCCGCCGGTGGCACGAGCACGGCCCAGTGCCCCCCGAGCGGCGGGGTGGGACCGGCCTGTGCGGCGACCGCCGCGGTCACGTCGGCGGCGTCGAGCCGGCGCCACACCGGCCGGTACCACCAGCCGCCCGCACCGCTCGTCGGCTCCGGGCCCGCCGCGGCGGCCGCGGTGCCGCTCTCCGTGGCCGGCTCGGGTCCGGGCGCGGGGGTGGGGGATGGCGGGCTCAGCCAGTGGCGGCGCCGCTGGAACGGATAGGTGGGCAGGTCGACCAGGCGGCCGGCCGGGCCCAGTACGGCACGCCAGTCGACGTCGACGCCGTGAACGTCGAGGGTGGCGAGGGTGGCGAGCAGGACGTCGGGCTCGGGCCGGTGCGCGCGGGCGGTGGCGACGGCGACCGTTTCCGGGGCGTGCGGGCGCGCGGACGGCGGCTGCGCCGAGACGGCAGGCAGGCAGTCGGCCAGCAGCGCCGTGAGGACGGCGTCCGGGCCCAGCTCGACGAACGTGTCCGCGCGCTCGGCGGCGGCGAGGTGGTGGACGGCGTCGAGGAAACGCACCGGGCCGCGCGCCTGGCGCACCCAGTGGTCCGGGGAGCACAGCTCGGCCTCGTCCGTCGCCCCGGTGAGGGTGGACACGACCGGGACGGCCGGCCGGCGGTAGTCGACGCCGCCCACGACCTGCCGGAACCTCGCGAGCATGCCATCCATGTGCGGGGAGTGGAAGGCGTGGCTGACCGTCAGCCGTCGGGTGGCATGCCCACGCGAGGCCCAGCCGGCGGCGATCCGCTCGGCCGCGTCGGCGTCCCCGGCGATCACGACGGCCGCCGGCCCGTTCACCGCGGCGATCTCCACCCGCCCGTCCTGCCCGACCAGGCTCGCCGTGACGTCGTCGGCCGACGCCCGGATCGCGATCATCGCGCCGCCCGCCCGGCATGCCTGCGCGAGGCGACCGCGGGCCGCGACGACGGTGACGGCGTCCTCGAGCGACCAGACACCGGCGACGTGCGCGGCGGTGAGCTCGCCGATGGAATGCCCGGCCAGCGCGGCCGGGGTGATCCCCCAGGAGGTGACCAGCCGGTAGAGCGCGGTGCCGTAGGCGAACAGGGCGGGTTGGGTGTATTCGGTGCGGTCGAGCAGGGCGGCGTC
>NZ_FZMO01000311.1 GCF_900197875.1 Frankia canadensis
CGCCTCCGCCCCCGCCTCCTCCGCCGCCGCCCCCGGCGTCGAGCGCGGCGGTGCCGCGGCAGGCGGGGGCGCGCACGGTGCGCAGGCGGTTGTCGTTGGCGTCGATGCCGCACATCGTCGACCACTGCTTCTATCGGCAGCCGCCGGGCTGGACGGACATGTCCGACCTGTTCCCGGTCGTTCCCATGACCGAGGTGCTCGAACTGATGATCGCCGAGGCGGCGGCGACGATGCCCGGGCGGGTGCAGATCGGGCTGCGGGACGTGCGCGCGCTGCGCTGGCTCGCGATCGAACCGGCCGTCGAGGTCGCGATCACGGTGAGCCCGGCGGGGCCGGACGCCGTCCGGGTGGTCATGGAGGGCTACGCCCGCGGCACCGTGCTGTTCGCCGACGCCTACCCCGAGCCGCCGCGCGCGAGCGCGGTCACCGCCGACCTGCCGACCGGCCCCACCGGCGGCCCGACGCTGCCCGGGGAAGGGCCTTCCCGGCACGAGGGCGCCGATCTCTACGCGGCACGCTACCTGTTCCACGGGCCCGGCTACCAGGGGCTGCACCGCATCGAGGCGCTCGGCGCCGCGGGCATCCGCGGCCGGCTGCGGGTGCCGTCCGCCTCCGGCGCGCTGCTGGACAACGCCGGCCAGCTCTTCGGCTACTGGGCGATGACCCATCTCGCGCACGACTCGCTGCTGTTGCCGCAGGCCATCGCCGACCTGCGTTTCCACGGCCCGGCGCCGGCCCGCGGCGACCTGGTCGACTGCGTGGTGCGCATCCGGGAGGTCACCGAGCGCACCGTCACCGCCGACCTGGAGCTGCGCCGCGCCGACGGCCGGCTGTGGGCGGTGGTCTCCGCGTGGACGGATCGCCGCTTCGCCAATGACGACGTCCTGTGGGCGATGGTGCGTTCCCCGGAGCTGCACACCGTCGCTCAGCCGTCCGGTGAGGGCTGGCTGATCGCGCGGGACCGGTGGCGGGACTCGGCGTCGCGCGAACTGATCGTCCGCCACTACGCCGACGCCGCCGACCGGGCCCGGCTCGCGGCGCTCAATCCGAGGGCCGCCCGGGGCCGCCTGCTGGGACGCATCGCCGCCCAGGACGCGGTCCGGCAGTGGCTGTGGAACCGCGGTGCGGGACCCGTCTGGGGCATCGAGGTCGGCCTCGACCACGACGAGCTCGGCGCCCCGCGGGTGCGCCCGCTGCCCACACGGCCCGGCATCCCGGCGACCGACCCACCGCGGATCTCGCTGGCCCACAAGCCGGAGCTGGCGGTGGCGCTGGTGTCCGCGGACGGCCCGGTCGGCATCGACATCGAACAGATCGTGTCGCGGGCGCCCGGCGTGGAGAAGGCGGCGCTCGCGCCGTCCGAGCTGCGCCTGCTCGACCAGCTCACCGCCGTCGACGGCCATGGCGGCGACGCGAGCGGTCACGGCGGCGACGCGAGCGGCGGCGACGACGCCCAGGAGCGGCGCGCGCTGTGGTTCACCCGGTTGTGGGCGGCGAAGGAGGCGGTCGCGAAGGCGGAGGGGACCGGCCTCGCCGGCCGGCCGCGCCGCTTCGTCGTCGACCTGCCCCATCTCGAGGCACCCCGTCACGGCAGACCGGGCTCGCCGGTTTCGCCCGGTGCGGGAGGTGGCGGCGGGGACGTCGCCGAGGCGCCGTTGATGCTGCGCGTCACCATCCACGCGGACGGTCCGGACGGACCGTGCCCACGGCGATCGCGGTGGGTGGCGTTGCGTACCGTGGACGGCACCGGCCGGGTCCGCCCGGACGGCGCTGGGGCGACGTCGCCCGGGCGGCCGCGGCCGCGGGGCGCCGATGAAAAGAACGCGGCCAGCGGGGCGCACAGCGCCGACCGAGCTGGCCATGATGCCGTGCGGGGGCCGGCCCCCGCCGGGGGCGATCGGGCCGCCGCGACCTACGTGGTCGCCTGGACCTCCCCCGAGGTCGAGGCGAAACGGCCGTCCAGCGAGAGCGAGAGGGAGTGAACGAGCATGTCCGGTGAAGGTGCGGCGCGGCAGGCGGAGATCGAGGCCCGCGTGCTCGGCGAGGTCTCCGAGGACCTGCGGGACGTGATCGGCGAGGAGTACGCCGTCGACATGGAGATCACCATGGAGACGACGTTCAGCCACGATCTGGAGCTCGAGAGCATCGAGTTCGTGGCGCTGGCCGACCGGCTGCGCGAGCGGTACGGCGCGGCCGTCGACTTCGTCGGCTTCCTCGCCACGATGGACGTCGACCAGGTCATCAACATGCGCGTCGGCGAGGTCGTCCGTTTCATCGTCGACAGCCTGCCCACCCCGGCGACCGCGGGCTCGGCCTGACCCGCGCGCCCGCCGCAAAGGAGAGTTGTAGTGGCTGAGGTCCTCGCGAACGACGTCCGGTTGCACGTGCAACGTCTCGAGCCTCGGGGCGGGGCGTCACCGGACGCGCCGGTCGTCGTGATGGTGCACGGCATGGTGATGGACAACATGTCCAGCTTCTACTTCGCGCTGGGCACCTGCCTGGCCGACGCCGGCTGCGACGTGATCTGCTACGACCTGCGAGGCCACGGCCGCAGCGAGCGCACCCCGGCGGGCTACCGGCTCGCCGACTCGCTGGCCGACCTCGCCGGGCTGCTCGACGCGCTCGGCGTCGACCGCCCGGTGCACGTCGTCGGCAACAGCTACGGCGCGACGATGGCCCTGGCCTTCGGGCTGGAGTCGGCCGAGCGGGTGGCGAGCCTCACGCTCATCGAGCCGCCGTTCCTCATCGACGGGCTCGGCGAGGAGATGGCCCGGTCACTGACCCAGATCCTGGTCGCGATGTCCGACGACGAGGTCCAGGAGTGGCTCGAGAACGGGGCCGGGCGGGTTGCCGGGCGGGCGACCCGGGCCGCGCGGCGCCTGCTTCAGGAGACGACGATCGCCAGCGACATGCTGGCGACGCCGCCGTTCTCGCCGACGGCGCTGTCCGCCCTGTCCGTGCCCGTGCTCGCCGTCTACGGGGAGAACTCCGACATCATCGGGCAGGCCACCGGGCTCGCCTCGCTCGTGCCCGACTGCACGCTGATCGTGCTGGCGCACCACACCCACATGGTGCTGCGCGAGGCCACCGGCTACCTGCGCGAGCTGCTGCGCTGGTGGCTGTTCGACCGTGCCACCCCCGCCCCGCCCTACGTGCGGGCCACGACGCGGCGCTTCGAGACCCCGCAGTGGGTGACACAGATGGTGCCGCCGCCGGACCTCAACGCCGAGCGCCGCGGGGAGCTCGCGGAGGGCTCGCGCCGGTGAGTCGGGTCCTGTTCGTCGTGCCCCCGCTGACGGGGCACGTCAACCCGGCCGTCGGCGTCGCCAGCGAACTGCTGGCCCGCGGGCACGAGGTCGCCGTCGCCGGCCATGCCGGGGTGATCGGCGGACTCGTCCCGCCCGAGGTTCCGTTACGCGCCCTGCCGGAGCACGGCAGCGACGCCGACCGGGATGCGTTCGTCGCCCGTTCCCGGGCCCTGCGCGGGCCCGCGTCGCTGAAGTTCCTGTGGGAGGAGTTCCTGCTGCCGCTCGCCGCGGCCAGCGCGCCGGCGATCGAGGACGTCGTCGACGACTTCCGCCCCGACGTGCTGATCGCCGACCAGCAGGCGCTGGGGGCGGCGCTGGTCGCCCGGCGCCGCGGGCTGCGCTGGGCGACGCTCGCGACGACGTCCGCCGAGCTCGACGATCCGTACGGGGTGCTCGCCGGCCTCGGCCAGTGGGTCCGCGACCTGCTCCGGGACTTCCAGCTCGGCCAGGGCGTCAGCGCCGCCGACGCGGCCCGCGGCGACCTTCGCTTCTCCGACGACCTCGTCATCGTCTTCTCCGTGCGCGACCTGCTGCGCGGCTCGCGCACCCCGGACACGCCGGCCAACACCGTGTTCGTCGGCAGCGCGGCGGGCGGGCGGCGGGCGGCGGGCGGGCCCTTCCCCTGGGACTGGCTCGTCACCGGCGACCAGGTCGTCCGCAGCGGCGCCGGGCTGCGGATCAAGTACGGCCGGGCCGGGGCGT
>NZ_FZMO01000314.1 GCF_900197875.1 Frankia canadensis
AAGGCGGCGTGATGCCAATTTCCTGGCGTGTCGTGTCCGGTTTGTCCCTAGGTTTGTGGCAGGGAACGCCGTGACGGTGTCGGAACGCTGTCACCGACCGCCGCCGCGGACCGCCGCCACGAACGGCCTCGAACCGCTGGCGCGACAGCCCGACGCAAAGATCGCAACCCGAGGTACGGCCTGGTCGCGGCCCGAGTTGTCATCGTCACGGTGCTGTCGGCTCGCCAGCTGTGCAGCGTTCTGTCAGTGTCACGGCGGCCCGCGTCGCGTAATCGTGGCGAAACGGCCAGCAGTCCGCGAATTCGCGACACGGTGCCGCTGTCCGCCGCAGGTACTTCCCACCGGCGGGAAGCGTGCCCGATATGCGGCGTACGGTGAAGCGGGCGAGCCAAGTGGTCGCGAAGATCGCAACCCCACCTGCTACCTGGCACCTCCACCACGATCGTCCTCGGCGCGGGCCTGGTTCGGGGTGCCTCGGGACGAGACGCTCCTGACCGAGGCTGCCGCCATAGGCTGTCGTCTCATGGTCGAGACGGGCTGGGACGCTGATGCGCTGCCGACGCTGCGCCGCGTCGGGGTGGTCGGCACGGGGCTGATCGGGACCAGTGTGGGGCTGGCGCTGTCCGCCCGGGGGGTCGAGGTCCTGCTCCGCGACGCCGATGACGCGCAGGTCACACTCGCCGAGAAGATGGGCGCCGGGCGGCGCTGGGAGGCGGGGGAGCGGGTCGAGCACGCGGTGGTCGCGACACCGCTGCCGACGATCCCCCGCGAGGTCCGGGCACTGACCCGGGCAGGGATCGCCGACACCGTCAGCGACGCCGGCAGCGTCAAGGTGCGACCGCTGGTCGAGGGCGTGCAGCTCGGCTGCGACCTGTCGGTGTGGTGCCCGGCGCATCCGATCGCCGGGCGCGAGCGGCACGGCGCCGTGTCGGCCCGCGCCGACCTGTTCGCCGAGCGGGTGTGGGCCGTCTGCCCCGTCGCGCACACGGGGGACGCCGCCGTGCGCGCCACCGTGGCGCTCGCGCTGGCCTGCGGGGCGACACCGGTGCGCACGACGCCGCGCCGCCACGACGAGGCGATGGCGACTGTCTCGCACGTCCCGCAGCTGGTCGCGAGCGCGCTGGCGGGCACGCTCGGCGACCTGTCGGGCTCGGACGTGCCGCTGGCCGGGCAGGGGTTCCGGGACACGACCCGGCTCGCGGACAGCGACGCGGAGCTGTGGGCGGGGATCATCGAGGGCAACCGGGCGCCGATCGCCCGGCGGATGCGCGAGCTCGGCACGGCGCTGTCCGCCCTCGCCGACGTCCTGGACGCCGGCGGCGCCGACGAGGTCACCGCCGCGGTCACCCGGGTGATGCGCGATGGGCACGCGGGCCGGGCGCGGCTGCCGCGTAAGGTCGGCACGGCGACGCGGTCGTGGGGCTGGGTCGGCGTCGTGCTCGACGACCGGCCGGGCCAGCTCGCCGCGATCGTCGGGCTGATCAGCGCCTGGGACGTGAACATCGAGGACGTCGGCGCGTTCGAGCACAGCCTCGACCATCCCGCCGGGATCGTGGAGCTCGCCGTCGATCCGACGGTCGCCGACGACGTCGTCGATCGGTTGAACGCCACAGGATGGACGGCATATCGACGATCCTGACGCGGCACCGAGTAGCCTGATCCGGGGTCGCACCCGTCGGTCTCCGCCGTGGTGCGCCCGACGGGTTGACGCCGCCGGTCCGAGCTCAGGCCTGGTACGCGTGCCGGGGATCCGCCGACGATGCTGGTCGGCGGGGCCGCGGTCACCGGTCCGCGACCGCCCGCGTGGTGCCCCCGACCGGGGCCGACGCGGCGCGGAGCCGGGCCCGCGCGGCGTGGTCCGACCACTCTCACGTGTCCGGGACGGAGGAATCGGGTGGAGCCCGACCACGGGTCTGCGCTGTCGGCAGAGGGGATCGCCGCCGGCGGGGCGAAGGGAACGTCCGCGTCGTCGCACGCGGGCGGCGCTGGGTCCGGAGGCGGCGCGGCCGCGTACCCCCAGGTCACGGACGATGAGCCGGCCGAGGGAGCGGGGCTGGTCGTCGCGGTCGACGGCCCGGGCGGCTCGGGTAAGAGCACCGTCGCCCGCGAGCTCGCGCGCCGTCTCGGTCTGCGCTACCTCGACACCGGGGCGATGTACCGGGCCGTCACCCAGCTCGCGCTGGAGCGTCGCATCGACATCGAGGACCCGCAGGCGGTCGCCGAGCTCGCGGAACGGGCGGTGCTGTCGGTCGGCACCGACCCGGACGAGCCGACGATCGCCGTCGACGGGACCCGCGTCGACGCCGAGATCCGCACCCGGGCCGTCACCAACGCGGTCAGCGCGATCGCCGCGGTACCGTCCGTGCGCACTCGGCTCGTCGCCCAGCAGCGCCAGGTGATCGACGCCTCCCGCGCGGGCGGCGGCATCGTCGTCGAGGGCCGTGACATCGGCTCGGTCGTCGCCCCGGACGCGCAGGTCAAGGTGTTCCTGACCGCGTCGACGGAGGTGCGCGCCCTGCGCCGGTCCCGCCAGCTCGGCGAGAAGGGCGTCGACGACGTGGCCCGTACGTTGGCCGAGCTCGACCGGCGCGACGCGCTCGACAGCACTCGCGCCGCCGACCCGCTGGCCATCCCCGACGGGGCGATCGTGTTGGACTCGACGGCGATGGGCGTCCCCGAGGTGGTCGAGGAGGTCCTGCGCCACTGCGGGCAGCCGACCAACGTGGCGACATGACCACCCCCGAACCCGCGGCTCCCGAGGCGGCGGTTCAAGAGGCGGCGGTTCCCGAACTCGCGGCTTCTGAGCCGACGGCTGCCGTGGCGGAGGCTCCCCGAGCTGCGGCTCCTGAGCCGGCGGCACCTGAGCCGGCGGCACCTCAGGCTGCGACTCCCGAAGCGGCGGTTCCCGGGGCCGCGCCCGGGCGGGGAGCGTCGCTACACCGGGGGGCGGAGTCGCCGGTCTACAACGACCTGCCGCACCGGGTGCTCAAGCCGGGCGTGCGCGCGACGATCAACAAGATGATCATGCGGGTGAGCCTGGAGGGCGTCGAGAACGTGCCCTTCGACGAGCCGTTGATCTTCGCCGGCAACCACAGCAGCTGGCTCGACGGCCCGCTCGTCGTCATCGAGGCGCCGCGCACCGTGCGCTGCCTGGTGAAGTCCGAGATGTACACGAAGATCGTCGGCCGGCTGCTGCTGATCAGCGGCCAGATCCCGATCGACCGCGGCCGCCCCGACCGCGAGGCCCTGCACACGGCGCTCGACGAGCTGTCCCGCGGCGGGGCGATCGGCGTGTTCCCCGAGGGCACCCGCGGCAGCGGCGAGATGGCGGCCGTCCAGCACGGCATCGCCTACCTCGCCGTGCACAGCCGCTGCCGGGTGCTGCCCGTGGCGTGCCTGGGCACCGGCAACGCGCTGCCGAAGGGCGCCCGCTGGCCGCGGCGCTCGGCCCCGGTCCGGGTGGTGTTCGGCAAGCCGTTCGAGGTGGACGTGCCGGCCAACCCACGCTCGCGCCGGGCGCTGGCCGCCGTCGCCGAGGACATCCGGGTCCGCCTCCTCGACCATCTGGAGACGGCCCGCGCCGCCCCCGGCGAGACCGCCGCGTAGGCACACGCCCGCGTGTGGACCCCCACGCGCGGCACCCCGGCCCGCGCGGCGGGCTGGCGGGGGTTCACAGGAGGCCGGCGGCCGTCCGCATGGTCGGCCGCCGGCCCGGTACCACCCGCGATCACCGTTGATCGTGGGCTCGAGACCACACGACAGGTATGGCAGTCATGGCAGGCAGGAACGGACGGAACGCGACGATGGACCTCGCCGACTCGGACGGCGCCCCCGCAGGCGACGGCACCCTCGGCGGCTGGGCGCCCGGGGACGGTGACCTCGGGGACGGCGGGCTCGGGGGCGCCGTCCGAGTC
>NZ_FZMO01000316.1 GCF_900197875.1 Frankia canadensis
GACCTGACGGGACGGCTTGCCCGGCCAGGGCGTCCCGGTCGGCCAGCGCATCCCGGCCGGGCAAGCCGTCCCGGCAGGTCAGGCCGCGTCGGCCGGGCAGGGGGCGCCGGCCGCGGGCTCGGGGCAGCCGACGGCGCAGGCGGCCTTCCTGCGGGCGCTGCCGACCTTCGTGTGGCTTGCGGCGATCGGCTTCTTCCTCGGCGCGCTGCTCGCCCTGTCCTGACCGTCACCACCTTCGCCGCACTCCGCCTGGCCTCGGCCAGCCGCGCGACGAGGTACACACCTCGTGGCCGGCCGGCCAGGTCAGCCCGGCCGCGTTCCGCAGAACGCAATCGCTTGTCAGGAAATCGCCGGAGCACCCGCGGGCGGCAACTCACCCCGCGGCGAAACGTTCCGCGGAACGCGATCCCTGACCGGAGTCCGTGGCGGCGGCAGGCGCGTCACGGGGGCGGACGCCCCCGAGGAGTGCGTCGGTGTTCGCCGACGTGCCCACAGTCGGCGACACGCTCGAATTTCGCGGAATGCGAATTTCAGTCGTCCCCGGCCGCTCTTTTCCGGATCATATGGCTCCGGCAGCCGACTGGTTGCCGCCACAAGCCATAAGAAATGCGGTTACCACTTAGTCGGCAGCGTCCGATACGCGAGGCACGGCAAACAACGTGACGCAGGCCGGCAAGCGATGGGTAAGAATTGTCGGTGGCGGGCGCGAACATCGTCCCGTCCAGTCATCAACCCCTGCCCCCTGGTGATGCCGATGCCCCCCTACATCGCGGTCCCGTCCGCCAGCCCCAGTCTGGCGGACAGCCCCCGCCCGTTCGACCCCCGGGACGCCGAGCTGGTGATCGACCCGGACACCGCGCCGATCGCCGAGGTCGAGGCGGAGCTGTGCCGCTGGGCCGGACGGATCTCGGCGGCCACCTGCCACTGGCTGCGCCTCGTCGCCGCCTTCGACCGGCGCAAGGCCTGGTTCGGCATCGGCATCAAGACCTGCGCCCACTGGTTGTCGCTGCGCTGTGGCCTCGGTCTGCGCACCGCCCAAGAGCATCTGCGCACCGCGCACGCCCTGGAGCGGCTGCCCGAAATCCACCGCGCCTTCGCCGCCGGGCAGCTCTCCTACAGCAAGGTCCGTGCCGTCGCCCGCGTCGCCACCCCGGAGACGGACGACCTGTGGCTACGCCACGCCCGCGCCTGCACCGGCAGCGAGCTCGAGCGCCTGACTGCCGCCTACCGCCAGCACAGCGCCGACCCCGCCCCGCGCGGCGAAGGCCGCCGGCTCACGGTTCGGACCGACGACGACGGCATGACCCACATCACCGTGGTGCTCCCCGCCGAGGACGCCGCTGTGGTTCTCACCGCGCTGGACACCACCCGCACCCACCTCGACAGCTCTGCCCGCGGGACGAGCGATCAGGCCGCCGAGACGGACCGCGGCCCCAAGCCAACGGTCGACGACGTATCCCGTGACGACGTATCCCGCGACGACGTGCACCGCGCGGGCGGCACCATCGCCGTCCCGCGGCATCGGGAGCGCGACGCTGACGCCCTCGTCGCCCTTGCCGAGGCCGCCCTCCACCACGACCCACCCCGGCTCCTCAACCCCGCCCACACCATCACCGTCCACGTCAGGCCCTCCGCGACCATCCCGATCACTATGAGCAGCCCGCTCGGCGCTGGCGTCGGCCTGCCTCCCGCCGTCCTCGAGCGGCTCGCCTGCGACGGGCATCTTCGAGCCCTGCACACCGACGACCATGGCGACCCTCTCCACCTCGGACGCCGCCGCCGCTTCCCCACCCAGCACCTGCGCGCCGCCGTCCACCTCCGCGACGACGGCCGCTGTCAGTTCCCCGGCTGCACCCACAGTCGGTGGCTCCACATCCACCACTGCCGCCCGTGGCGGGAGGGCGGCGCGACGGACATCGAGGCGCTCACCCTCCTCTGCGGGCGGCACCATCGCGCCGTCCACGACCACGCCATCACCGTGCACCGCGGCCGGGACGGCACCCTGCGCCTCGATCTCCCCGACGGACGCACCCTCACCGGCGCGCAGTCCACCCATCCCGGCGCCGATCCCCTTCCCGCTCTCGCCCACACGACCAGGCATGTCACCGATCGCAGCGTCCTTCCCACCGACACCGGGCCGCTCAGCCTCGACGACTCCCTCTACGTGCTCCTCAACACCCCGCCGCGCCAGGCCCCGGCCACCGCCGGCGCCGGCCACCGCCGGCGCCGCGGGGTGGTGACCGTGGGATCGCGGGTGGCGTCACCGGGGCGGCAGGACGCGTCGGATCTCGATCTCGCCGTTGCCGAACGACTTCAGCACCACGGAGTGGCGCAGCGCCTCGGCGACGAGCGGGACCTCGGTGAGCACCGAGTCGGGCGGCTTGCCCATCATCAGGTAGTTGATGTCGCGCCAGCCGCGGGGGAACTGGGCGCGCACCGCCGGGTCGAGATCGACCTTGTAGAACCACACCGGCAGGGGGCGTCGTCCGGCGATCACCAGGTCGGTCCAGGCGATGTCGTCGGTGACGACGATGCCGTGGTCATGGATGTGGGCGAGGAACCAGCGCGTCGCGTCGCGGCTCGGGGCGCTGGCGTCGGAGGTCAGCGCGGTGTGGATCGTCGGCGTCCACTCCCAGGCCAGGGCCGTCACGGCGGCGGACAGCGCGAGTGCGACGACCGCGCGGCGAGTCCACGTCCACACCGCCAGTGGCCAGTTGGACACGGTGTGGGCGCCAGCGCGGGGCAGAGCGACGTCGAGCAGGCCGGCCGCGCAGAGCGCCGCGAACGGCAGCATCGCCGTCACGTACGGGTTGGGCAGGTAGCCGTTGCGGAAGATGAACGCGAACTGGACCAGCAGCAGCGCCGCGACGACGCGCAGCCGGCGCAGCGCCAGCAGCGGCACCGCCGCGGCGATACCCGCCAGCGCCACGTACGGATCGAGATCCAGCCAGGAGCGCACCACGTGGTAGGTGTCGCTGTTCGTGTCCAGCACGCTGCCGCTGGGCGCGCGGTCGAACAGCTGCCATCGGACCGCCCACTCCAGGGACACGTGGCCGGGGCCCTCGAACAACTCGTTCTTCGCCGCCGCGTACAGAATGTAGATACCGCAGATGCCGATCAGGCAGCCAAGAAAATTCCGCCGGACGAACCGCCAGTTGCGCCCGTCGCGGTGCTGGCGCAGCAGAACGTACAGGCCGGGCAGGAACAGCAGGGTCGTTTCCTTCGACCAGAACGAGAACGCCATGAACGTGCCGGCGAGCGCGGCCGCGGCGACGCTGCGCCGCGGCGAGGCCGCGGCGACGAACGCGGCGAGCAGCCACATCACCGCGATGTTGTCGAGGAACGCCATCCGCTGATACCACAATCCCAGTGGGCTGAGCGAGAAGGCGAGCAGCGCGACGCCGGCGAAGAACCGGCGCAGGCCCAGCAGGCGGCCCAGCCGGTACAGCAGCACGCAGCTGACCAGATGCAGCAGGAACATCAGCTCACGGGCGGCGGTGACGGCCGTCGCCGCCCGGTGGAAGCCGTCGGTCAGCTTCGTGTAGATGGCGATGAGCAGCCAGCCGCCGAACGGGTGGTCGTACCAGTAGGTGTAATGAGCGATGCGGTTCCAGTACTGCATCGAATAGGCCTGGGCAGCGTAGGTGCCCTCGTCGTCGGTCACCCGGCCCGGCCAGCCGTCGAAGTTCACCCCGTGGATCACCGCCACGGCGGGCAGCAGCACGGCGAGCAGCACCAGGCTGTGCCGGCGCGCGTGGGCTGCGGCCGCCGCCCGCCCGCCCAGCGACCGCAGCCGCCCGGCGAGCGCCGCGGGCGGGCGGCGGCCGCAGCCCACGCG
>NZ_FZMO01000323.1 GCF_900197875.1 Frankia canadensis
GCATCCACGCCCCGCCGCCGAGCCGCCCGCCGAGGACCGGCCGCGACCGGGCCGGGCCCGCGACTCAGAGGCGCGGGCCGGCGGCGGGCGCCACAGCGCCGCCCGAGCAGGCGCCTCCCGTCCCGGCGCCGCCCGCGCCGACGCCGGTGCGGACGGCACCTCGCGGGACGGCGCCCAGGCCCCGTCCGCGGGCCGGTCCGCAACGGCTGGACGGTCGGGTGGACGGCAGAGGCCAGCGCCCCGGGACCACGCTCGGGTCACCGGGCGGGACGGCGACCCGCCCGGCACCGAGGCCGCGGCGCCGGACCTGGACATGGTCAGCCTTCTCCTGCCGCCGTTGGACGGCCTGCCGCCCACACCGCTGCCGCCACCGCGCGGCGCGGCGCGGGCGCCCTCCCGGGCCGCCGCGGCGGCATCGGCGGCGTCCGGCGCTGGTGCGAGCGCCGGCGGCGCGTCCGCGGCGCGTGAGGAGGCAGACCCGCGGGTGCGCCGTCTGGCCGAGTCGGCACCGGCGACGGAGTCGGAGCGGCGTCGGCGGCTGCGCGGCCGCCCGGTCGCCGCGCTCGCGGTGGCGGCCGTGGCCGCCGTGGCGGCCGCCGCCACCGCCGCGGGTCTCAGCGCCGCCAGTGACGACGTGACGACCGGCGCCCAGGCCCCGCTGCACGACACGCGACCGGACGGTCCCGCCGCCAGCCGCTCCGCCGACCGGAATCCGGCGACCGGCCGGGATTCCGCCCGCGTCCCCGCCCCGGCGGTGCCCCGGTCCACCGATCCGGCGGACACGGTGACGGGCGCGCCGTCAGGTCGGGGCAGCGACCCGCTCGCCCCCACCGAGCAGGATCAGCAGGGCAGCCTCGCCGCCGAGGATCTCGCGCTCAGCACGCTGCGCCTCGCGGCCGCCAGCCGGCCCGACGCGGCATCCCCACCAGCCACCCAGCCGAGCGCACCCGGCAGCGACGCGCGCTCGGCCCCGGAGCCGCCGGCCGGCCTACTGATCACACCGCTGACTCCCACGGAGCCGGCCACCCCCGCCGCGCCGGGCACGCCCGCCACCCCGGAGCACTCCGCCGTCGAGGCAGCCGCCGCCCCGCCTGTCCAGGCCGGAACCAACACCGGCACGAGCCCCGGCACCGTCAACCGGCCGATGGGCCGTATCCCGGCCGCCGGCACGGCCGCCGCCGCGGTGGCAGCCCAGCCGGCACAGAACCCCTCGCCCCCGTCGACCACCCAGACCACCACCGCCGTGGCCCAGGCGGGTGCTGGCGGACAGGCCACCACGGGCGCCGCCCAGGCAGGCGCGGCCACGGCCCAGACGGGCACCGGTCAGAGCACCACGGTCCAGCAGGGCACCGCAACGGCGACCGCGGGCGCGGCCACGGGTGGCGGGAGCGCCGCGGGGGGCTCCAGCTCGGGCCTCACCGCGGTGCCCATCGGCATCGTGCCGCTCACTCCCCGCTAGCCGGGCCGCGGACGTCGCCGTCCGGCCAGATGATCTGCACGGGCCGGCCGCGCAGCCGCGCGTAGTCGACGACGTCCGCCGTGCCGCCGTAGCCACGGGCGGGCAGCCCGTCCCAGACCGCGATGATCCGGTCGGAGGAGTCGACGAGCACGCGGCTCGCGAGCATCAGGCTCGCCGGGTCGGGGCTGGGCCGATCCTGCCGGCGGACCTCGGCGGAGCTGCGCACCAGCCGGTCGTACTCGGGACGGTGGTCGGCCGGCTGGAGCTCCCGGTAGCCGGCCGCGGGAATCACCGAGATCAACCGTCCGCCGAGCTTGAGGACGACGTCGGCGAACACGGTGTCGGCCCCGTCGGCCAGGCAGCTGATGCCCGCGAAACCGCCGGGGGACAGCGGCGCCAGCAGCCGCCACAGCTCGCCGGCGACGAACGCGCGCTGCTCGTCGGTGAGTCCGCGATGGCCTGTCACACCGACGACAAGCACGCCGGCACCCTCACGCCCAGGATCGCGCAGGAAAATGACACTCCGCGACTGTAGCCGGGGGGACAGCGCATGCCGGCCGGCCGCGGACTCAGGTGAGCAGAACGACCTTGCCGATGGTGCCCCGGTTCTCCAGCGCCGCGTGTGCCGCCGCCGCCTCGGCCAACGGGAAGGTGTGAACCGCGGGGACGAGCGTCCCGGCGGTCGCCGCGGCCAGCGCGGCCTCCTCCAGCGCGGCCAGCCCGCCGGGCCGGCGCAGCATCCGAGCGCCCAGGACGGACGCGACCAGCAGGCCTCGCTGCACCACGTCCGCCGTGGTGATCGGTGTGGGGGCACCGGCGGACCAGCCGAACACGAGGAACCGGCCGGCCGGACCGGTCAGCTCCAGCGCGGCGCGGCCGGTGTCGCCCCCGACGCCGTCGAGGGTCACCGTGACCGAGCGCCCGTCGAGCGCGGCGCGCACCTCGTCCGGCCAGCCGGGCCGGCGGTAGTCGACGGCCACGTCGGCGCCGAGGCGACGCACCGCGGCGGTCTTCGCCGCTCCCCCGGCGAGCCCGACGGCGACGGCGCCCGCGTTGCGCGCCGCCTGCACGAGCAGGCTACCGAGACCACCGGCGGCCGCGGTGATCAGGACGACGTCGTCCGCGGTCAGTTCGGCGACGTCGAGAACGCCGAGGGCGGTGCGCCCGGTCCCGATCATCGCGACGGCGGTGGAAGCGTCGAGCGCGGGCGCCACCGGGTGGACGTGCTCGACCTCGCGGACGGCGAGCTGCGCGTAGCCCTGCCCGCGCGGCCCGAGATGGGCGACGACCCGCTGTCCCAGCCAGCCCTCGTCGACGTTGTCGCCCACCGCGTCGACGGTCCCGGCCACCTCGCGTCCGGGGATGGTCGGCAGCGACGGCACGGCGAGTGGGCCCGACGCGACCCCCGCCCGCAGCCGGGTGTCGATGAGATGCACCCCGGCGGCCTCCACGGCGATCCGCACCTCGCCGGGACCGGGCCGCGGATCGTCCACCTCCTCGTACCGAAGGTTGTCCGCGGGGCCGAACTCGTGCAGCCGGATGGCGTACATGATCTGCTCTCCAGGTCGGGAGACGGTGCGTCCGCCCGAGGCTAGGAGCTGAAGCCGACGTGAGGTCAACCCCGCCCGGACGTCAGCGGCCCGACGCGCCGTACCAGGCCGGCCGGGCGTGCAGCAGCCAGTCGGGGATGAGTTGGCGCAGCACGTCGGGCCGCAGCTGGAGATCGGACAGGCTGGCCAGGGAGGCCGAGACGATGTCCAGGTCGTCGAGCCGGCTGCCGAACTCGCCCGCCCACGATCTGTCCACCGCGAAGACGACGTCGAGCTCCGCGACCGGTTCGCCGTGCTCGACCCCGGTGGTCTCCACGCAGCCGACGAACGTCACCTGGTCCGCGTCGATGCCGGCCTGCTCGTCGAGCAGGCGGCGCAGCGCCGTCTGGACCGAGTCGCCCGGGGGCACCCGCCCGCCGGGCAGGTGGAAGGTCGACTGGCCGCGCACGTTGGCCAGCAGGATGCGGTCCCCCTCGACGAGCAGCGCGCGGACGTTGATCCGCACCGGTCCCGCGGCCCGGCGCGACGGATCGGGCCTCGTCCCGTCGGCGATCGGGGCGGTGGCGAACAGGCTCTCGGGGAGGGTCACGGGTGCTCCAGGGACGGGGGTGAACGTGGTGACCTCCGCATCGTGCCCCGCCGGGGCCGGATGCCGGGCGCCAACGGGGCATCCCGCCCGGACCAGGCCGGGCAAGCCCACGACCAACCCGCCACGAACCCCAGGCACGAACTCCGCGGCAGCGGCAGAACCTGGCCGGAATCGTCGCAAAATCGGGTAAATCTTTCGGGAAACACCGAAGCTGCGGGGTTACCATCACTGCATGCCGACATTCCGGATCAGCGAGGCGGCGACGCTGCTCGGTGTCAGTGACGACACCGTCCGCCGGTGGGCGGACAGCGGCCGGCTGCCGACCATCCACGACGACGCGGGCCGCCGGGCCATCGAAGGCGCCAACCTGGCCGAGTTCGCCAAGGACCTGGCGGGCGAGCAGGGAAGTTCCACGATACCCGTCGTGGCGGAGTCCGCCCGCAACCGCTTCCCCGGCATCATCACCCGGGTCACCCGCGACACGGTGATGGCCCAGGTCGAGATCCAGGCCGGCCCGCACCGACTGGTGTCGCTGATGAGCCGCGAGGCGGCGGACGAGCTGGGCCTGGAGCCCGGTGTCCTCGCGGTGGGCGCGGTGAAGTCCACCAACGTCGTCATCGAGATGCCCGAGCGCCGCTGAACCGTCGATGACGAGCCCAGGTGGTACCTCGCTGCCGTGGGCCCTGCCGTCGCGGCGGCAGGGCCCACGCGGTGCTGCCCGCGCCGTGCGCCGCGAGACCCGCCGGCGCGTCCCGTGGGCCCTGTGGGTGCCGGCGGCGGTGGCCGTCCTGTTCCTGCTGCTTCCGCTCGTCGGGCTGCTGATCCGCACCCCGTGGTCCGGGCTGCCCAGGCTGATCACGGAGAAGAGCGTCCGGCAGGCCCTGCTGCTGTCGCTGCGCACCGCCACCGAGGCAACCGCGTTGTCGCTGGTGTTCGGCATTCCGCTGGCCTGGCTGCTGGCCCGCACCCGCTTCCCCGGCCGGACCCTGCTGCGGGCGCTGGTCACGCTGCCGCTGGTGCTGCCGCCGGTCGTCGGCGGCGTGGCGCTGCTGCTGGCGCTGGGCCGGCGCGGCGTGCTCGGGGAACGGCTGGACGACTGGTTCGGGATCACCCTGCCATTCACCAGCACCGGCGTGGTGGTGGCGCAGACGTTCGTGGCGATGCCGTTCCTCGTCGTCTCGGTGGAGGGGGCGCTGAACAGCGCCGATCGCCGCTACGAGGACGCTGCGGCGACCCTCGGCGCCGACCCGTGGACGACGTTCCGGCGGGTGACGGTCCCGCTCGTCGCCCCCGCGGTGGCCGCCGGGGCCGCGCTGTGCTGGGCCCGGGCACTCGGCGAGTTCGGCGCGACGATCACCTTCGCCGGCAACTTCCCCGGCAGCACGCAGACGATGCCGCTGTCTGTCTACCTGGCGCTCGAGAGCGATCCGGACGCGGCCATCGCGCTGTCACTCGTTCTGCTGGCGGTGTGTGTCGCCGTTCTGGTGACGCTGCGTGCGAACTGGCTGCCCGGCGCCCGCCGTCTGGGTGGCGCCCGTCGGCTCCCGCGCGCCGGCGCGACCCGCGACATCCCGGCGGACGGAGATCCCCGGTGAGCCCCGGCCAGCCCGAGAGCACGGATGTGGTCGGCGGCACAGCGGCCGCCGCGGCAGCGGCGCAGGGCCTCGACGCCCGGATCGCGGTTCGCCGGGGCGAGTTCGTCCTCGATGTCGGGCTGCGGGTGGAGCGGGGCGAGACGGTCGCCGTCCTCGGTCGAAGCGGCGCCGGCAAGAGCACACTGCTGCGCGCGCTGGCCGGCCTGCTCCCGATCGACGAGGGCCGGATCTCGCTGGCCGGCGAGGTCCTCGACGACCCGGCCGAGCGGGTGTTCGTGCCCTGCGAGCGACGTCCGGTGGGGGTCGTGTTCCAGGACTACCTGCTGTTCCCACATCTGCGGGCCCGGGAGAACGTCGCCTTCGGCCTGCGGGCCCGCCTCGGCCTGCGCGGCAAGGCCGCCCGGGCGCAGGCCGACACCTGGCTGGCCCGGTTCGGCGTCGGCGAGCTGGCCGACCGCCGGCCCGGCGCGCTGTCCGGCGGTCAGGGGCAGCGGGTCGCCCTCGCCCGGGCGCTGGCCACCCAGCCGCGGCTACTGCTGCTCGACGAGCCGCTCGCGGCGCTGGACACCACCACCCGCGGCGAGGTGCGGGCGTTCCTGCGCGGTGTCCTGCCGGACCTGTCCGCGCCCGTGCTCATCGTCACGCACGACCCGGTGGACGCCGAGGTGCTGGCCGACCGCACCATCGCCCTCAATGCGGGCCGCCTGGTCGATCTCGCCGGCACCTGAGCCGCGGGCGGGCGCGTCCTACCGCTCGGCGCCGGCGCCGACGAACGTGGCGCAGCTGCCGTTGCGGTGCCGGACCTCCGCGTCCGGGCCGGGGAAGACGAAGCTGACCTGCCCGGTGTCGGTCCAGCGCACGGCGAAGGGCGGGTCGCCCGCGTCCGAGCGCGTCTCGAAGATCTCCCCCGACCGGTCCGCCGTGTGGGGTACGTGGCTGTGGACGATCAGCACGTCACCGGGGTGGGCCCGCAGCACACCCGTCCGGCGGGGGAAGACGTCCGACCGCGAGATCTCGACGTCCACCGTCATCTCGTCGTCCGGCGCCGCCCCGGCCGACGACGCCGCCACTGCCCGAGCGGACGCCGCCGCTCCCGCCGGCGCCCCGCGGGAGGCCGCCCCCTCGGACGCCGCCTTCCCAGCCGAAGCTGCCTTTCCAGCCGACGCGGCCTTCCCAGCCGACGCGGCCTTCCCGATCGAGGACATGGTCCCTGGGGAGGACATGGTTCCGGCCGACGACATGGTTCCGGCCGACGACATGCTGCCCATGGACGACATGGATCCGGCCGACGGCGTGGTTGCGACCGATGACGTCGGGCTGGCCGCCGGAACGGCGCCGACGGCCACCGGCGGGGTGGGTTCGTGGCGCGGGGCGAACGTCTCATCGCGCAGCGGATGGACCAGGTCCGCCATCTCCCGCTCGCTGCGGACGAGCAGATCGTCGACGGTGACCATGCCGACGATGCGGCGGCCGTCGAGCACTGGCAGCCGTCGCAGGGCATGGCCGCGGAAGATCTCGTAGGCCCGCTCGACGCCCATCCCGGCGGGAATCGTGACCACGTTCGTGGTCATCAGGGCGTCGATGCGGCCATCGGCGGCGACGTCCCGCGCCAGCCCACGGACCACGATGTCGCGATCGGTGACGATGCCGACAAGCCGGTCGCCGTCGACCACCAACAGCGCGCCCACGCCCGTCCGCGCCATCCGCCGGGCGGCGTCGGCGATCGTGGTGCTTCTGTCGACGGTCACCGGCGGCCTGCTGATCATCGAGCCGACGTAGGCCATGATCCTCCCCCTCCGCTCTGCCCACCGTGCGTGACGGCCCATGGCGCGTGCGCGTGCGCGGGCGATGGGGCCCCACGGTTCCCTCCTGTACGTTCCCCGTTTCCGAGCCGTAGGCACCTGATGACACCTGGTACAACGCCCTCGTCTGAGGCCACTCGCGGTGCCCCGATCCGACGAGGCGATGACCCGACTGGCAGGGCCTGGTACGGCTGGCGGGAGGACCCGGTCAGGCGGAACGTGCCTGGCGTCGGATGGTCATCCGGTCGACGAACCAGTCCCGGGCGAAGGTCGCGACCCGGGCCAGAGCATCGGGCTCGGTGAACAGGTGGGTCGCCCCGGGGACGATCTCCAGGCGGTTCGGGCAGCCGGTGAGGCGCTGGCGGGCCCATTCGTTGAGGTCGAGGACGCGATCGTCTCGCCCGCCGACGATCAGCAGGGTAGGCGCGCGCACCGCCGCCAGCCGGTCGCGAGCCAGGTCCGGCCTGCCGCCCCGGGAGACGATGGCGGCCACGCCGCAGCCGGGTTCCCCCGCGGCCCACAGGGCGGCCGCCGCTCCGGTGCTCGCGCCGAACCAGCCCACCGGCGCCCCTGCCAGCGACGGCTCGCCCCGCAGCCAGGCGGTGGCGGCCAGCAGCCGGCGGGCCAGCAGCCCGATGTCGAAGACGTTCCCGACGTCCTCCTCCTCGTCGCCGGTGAGCAGGTCGAACAGCAGGGTGGCGAAGCCGGCCGCCACCAGGGTGTCGGCGACGAGCCGGTTGCGGGGGCTGTGCCGGCTGCTGCCGCTGCCGTGCGCGAAGGCCACGACGCCGCGGGGACGCGCGGGCACGGTGAGCCGACCCTCCAGGTGGGTGGGGGCGGGGGCCGGGATCTCGACGTCGGCGCCACGGCCGATGCCGCCGGCCGCCTGCCGCAGCAGATCCACGACCTCCTCGTCGCCGGTCTGGGCGAAGTCGGTGTAGAACTCGCCGACGCCGAAGAACGTCTCCGGTGTCTGGACGCAGACCACGTCATCGGCCTCCTGCCGCAGCCAGGCGACCCGGTCGCGGGCGGCGACCGGGGCGGCGAGCACGATGCGCGCGGCGCCCTGGGCCCGTACCGCCCGGCAGGCGGCGAGCGCGGTCGACCCGGTGGCGATCCCGTCGTCGACGACGACCACCGCGCGGCCCAGCAACGGCACGCGCGGACGGCCGGCGCGGAACAGCCGGCCCCGCCGCTCCAGCTCGACGGCCTCCCTGGCCTCCACCCGCGCGAAGTCGTCCTGGCCCACCCGGGCCAGGCGGATGGCCTCCTCGTTGACCACCCGCACGCCGCCCTCGGCGATGGCCCCCATCGCCAGTTCGGGCTGGGAGGGCACGCCGATCTTGCGAACGAGCATCACGTCGAGCGGTGCGGCGAGCGTCCGCGCGACCTCGAACCCGACCGGGACACCGCCGCGCGGCAGTCCCAGCACGACCACGTCCTGTCCGCGCAGGTGCGCCAACCGGCCCGCGAGCCGCCGCCCGGCGTCCGCACGACTCTCGAAGATCACGATGGTTCACCGCCCTCCCGACGGGCGGCCGGCCTCGAGCCGATGCCGCCTGCGGTGGTGATGCCCCCATCGTGCGGCCCGATCCCCACCCGGGCCATGGCGCCCGGTGCCCGGACACCGTCACCCGATCGGGCCATCCACACTGGATCCGGCGCCGGGCCTGCGGCCCTGCCCGCGTCCCCCTCGCGCCCACCTCGACAGGCGCCAGGAAGCGGCGGATGTCCCGAAGAACAGGTGCCGAACTGGCATAGGGCCACTGACCATCACATTGGTCGCCGGCGGCCGTCGCGCGGCGGCAGCCGCCCACGAGACCGTGCATAATCGAGCAGGTGACGCTCCGCTTGCAGCACGGCCGCGCCCCTCACTGGGCGTGGCAGGTGGTCTGTCGTCCCGGAGCCTGTCCGTGTTGTCCCAGCCCTCGCGCCCACTGAGGCCCATCGCCACGCGAAGGGTCCGCGCGGCCCGGTAAGCACCGGCGCCGCCCAGGGCGCGAGGGATCTCGGAGCCCACCGCGCCGAGCCCGGCCGCAGGATGATCCCGGTACCCCACCGGCAATCCCCGCCGCCCGCATGTCCAGATCCGACGCTCACGCCGGCCGCGGCCACAGCCGTGGGATCGACCCGGGGGACCCGACCGGTGCACGCCGGTCGTCGCCGCCGATTCGACGGCTGATCGGGAGCCGGACCTCGACGCTCAGGTCCGGTGTCGGTGCCAGAACGGTCACATCGGCCAGTCGGTGGACAGCACCCCGTCCGCCTCACGTCCCACCACGTCGTCATCCGTCCGCACCCAGCAGGAAGGCAGCGTCAGCCGTGTCCTTCATGGCATGGATGAACCGGTTGCGAGCCGACGGGTACCTGGTCTGCCCCGGCAGCTGCGCGGTGCCCGTCGATGTCCGCGGCGTCCGCGGCGACGGCGTCGGTCTGCACTTCCGCTGCCGGGGGACGGCCATCCGCCTGGCCGCGTACCGGCCCGGTCGGGCGGCGTGGCAGGTCGCCGTGCGGGACGCGTCCTGGTGCCCCGAGGAATCGCTGCAGCTGTGGGTCCACAGCCCGCTCGACGGCACGCCACCCCCCACGGACGCGCGACTCGCCTTCCCCGGCGACGCGGGCCCCGACCGGGAGGTCATCCTGGACGGCTCGGACGCCTGGGGCTGGCGCGGTCACGAGGCCGGCCTGCTGCGCCCGGACACCGCGGCCCGCCTCTTCGACCACCTGCTGGCCACCCTCGCCGACCCGACAGCCACCGCGGCCGTCCTCCAGGCCACCGCCCCGCCCTCCGCCGGCCAGGCGGCCCGCCCGACCACACGACACGAGACCCCCGAAGAGATCACCATTCCGGCGGCCCGCACGGGACGGTCCGGCCAACCCGCCCTCGCCACCTCCCCCGTCATGTCCGCCCGCCCGGTCTCCGCCTCCTCGGCGGGGGGTGGTCGTCACATGCCCCCCGTCATCCTGTAAGCTGCAGTTACTTCCAGGGGGTGTAGCTCAGCCTGGTAGAGCGCCTCCCTCGCACGGAGGAGGCCAGGGGTTCGAGTCCCCTCACCTCCACGAGCCGGCCCGTCGTGTTCGCCGATCTTTGATCGGCTTCGCGGCGGGCCGCGATGTTTTCCCGGGGGGCGACCCCCGGACCCCCGTTCGGCCGGCGTGGAGTTGACCCAAGGTGGTCAGGTGGTCTCGGGCGGGTCTTCGGGAGCTCGCGGGCGCTATCCGTCGGCGGGGCGGTGGGATCATGGAGTCGTCTGGTTCATGACGGGACGCCGTGGGGAGATTCTCGGGTCGTGTTCGGTTCGGCGCCCGGGTGCGGCTGTTCGTCCCGCCGGGCTTCGACACCACGCCGATCGACGTCGCTCTGGAGAGGCTGCCGGCCCTGTTCGACGTGTCCCGGTGGTCTATCCCGACGGCGACCGACACGGCGGCCGGCCACATCACCAGGTGGAAGTGACCACTGCTGCTGGCGCCGACCCAGATTCTGGCCAGCCTCACGGGCGGCGTGGTCCGGGACGACCCGCTTGATCTGCTCACCGTACGTCGAGTGCTGGCCTGGTATCCCGACGATGTCTGGCGCTGTGTCCTGGCCGCCGGCTGGCTGCGGGTGAGCCAGGAGCAACCGTTCGTCGGCCGCACCAGCGAGCACGGAGGCGTCGACGGCGCCGAGTGGGAAGTCGCTGTACTTCTCGACCAGCTCGACCATCCGGTCGAGGTCCTGGCGAGCAAGCGGGATCAGGCTGATCTGTCCGGTGTTGATGGAGCGCAGGAACGCGGCTTCGGCGCGGGTTCCTTTCTCCCGTTCGAGCATGAAACAGACTTCGGTCAGGACGGGTAGGGAACGAGTAGCGGCCGGGGCGTGCGCCGCATGAGAGCGACGCTGCGGGCGTGGTGCTCGTCGTCGGTGTCGGCGGCGGCGATCAGCGGCCCGGTGTCCCAGACAATCACTCGGGGTCGCGCCCCAGTTCGGCGCGCAGGACCTCAGCCGAACGGGTGGCGAGATCGCCCTTGCCGCTGGCCAACGCACCGACGAAATAGGGCAGTGGCCACTCGTCGCCGCCGCTCTCGGCGGGCGCGCTCTCGCGCACGAGAGCCAGGATCGGCGCCACCTGCGACTCGGGTAGGCGGTCGATCAGACTGTGCAGCTCATCCCGCAGAGTACTCACCCGTCGTGGATACGACCGGCGCGTGGCCAGCCACCAAGATCCGCCGGGACGCGAGCTGAACGGCGGATCGCACCCCCGCACGGCCGCCACGGTCGCGGTGTGGGTCACGCCGACGATGTAGACCAGGTTCCGATCGGTGAGCTCTTGGCGGAACTTGGCCGAGTCTCCGTAGCCGGCGTCGGCGAGGACCGGGCGGGCACACCATCCGGTGAGCTCGGCTGGGGCTTGCCGCCGGGGATGCGGCGCCAGGCCAGTACGAGGGCCACTCGCCTTTGACGGGACGACGGGACCAGCTCGGCGCCACCAACGGGTCCACAGCTACTCGCAGGTCAGGGCCTTGATCGGAAAAATCCGATCAAGGCCTTTGATCGTTTGCCCGTCGACGTAGTTGCCCGAGATCTGGCCGAGCTGGTGGCGCCGGCAGCGCCGGGCGTCCGCCGCGCCCGGCGAGGGTCACAACATCGTGGGCGGAGGACCACCCTGCCCCGCTCCGTCGCCCTCCCTCGGGCAACGGCAACCACCCGAGCTGCTACTACAGAGACTAGTAGGGAACTTCGATGCACCTCCGGAGTGTCCACCGGCCCGCCCCGGGAGGCCCAAGTGCTCGGCTCCCCGGGACCAGGGGGAAAGCGAGACAGGGCCGTGAGGGAGGACCGAGATGAAGAGGTACACGCCGATCTACGGCTTGGTCGTGGGGCTTGCCATCGTCACTCTGCTCGTCGTCGGACTTCCCGGTACGGCGCTGGTGCAGGCTCGTCCTGGTCAGGCGCAGTGGTAGCCGAGGTCGCTCAGGGCGGGCATGGTGATGACCGTCAGCGGCGTGAGGAGGAGGGCGGCGATCAGCAGGGCCCGCGCCGCGACAGCGGGACCGCCGAGCGGTGCCTGTGCGGTGAGCAGGCGCAGAACCCGTTGGTGGACCGCGGTGCTTCCCATGCCCAGCGCGGACGCGGGTGGGGCCGCGAGACGCAGGACGGCGTGCGCGACGGTGTGACGGGGGCAGTGGCGCGTTGCGCCGTCGTCGGCGGCGAGTTCCACGAGCCGCCGCAGCTCACCGTGCATGTCCTCGAAGAGGGAGACGGGCCCGAACGCCCGGTCGAGGATCGCCGCGCCGGTCAGGATGAGGTGATGCCGGCCGCGCAGATGGGTCCGCTCGTGTGCGATCACCGCGCGAAGCTCGGCGGCCGGCAGAGTGCGGAGCGCTCCTGCGGTCAGTACGACGGTCGCGTCCCGTCCCGGTAGGCAGAACGCGCTGGGTTGGGGGTGGTCGAGGACGACGACGTCGAGCGTCGGATGGAAGCGGCCCGCAAGGCGGATGTCGCGGTGGGTGCGGTGCCGAATCCGCCGCTGGGTGAGCGTGACGGCGGCGATGGCATGCCCAAGACGTGCCATCACGCCGAGGATGCCAGCGACGCCTGCCGCCTGCGGCGCTGTCCAGGTGGGCACGGGCAGCTGATGGTCCGCCCAGCCGCACCACTGCACCAGCAGGACGAGTAGGTCACCCAGAGCATGGTTGGGCACGATCAGCAGGAGTGGGGCGAGGATCAAGGTAGCGACGACAGACGCCGCCGCGGCGAGCCACATGCTGATCGCCAGCCGGGGCGCGCGGGACGTCCATGAGGCCCCGACCAGCGGACGCGGGAGTCCGAAGGCGACGAGCAGGGCATAGGCGGTCAGCCCGGCGGGAATCACGCCGTCGGCGTCCCGTCGTCGTCGCCGCCCCGCCTGCGCTGACCCTCGTGCCACTGCACGGCGCTACGCAACGACTCGTACTCCGCCGCGTTCATGGTCTCGACGAAGTGCAGCAGCGTCAGGCCCCGGTCCTCGGCCCCTGAGAGCACCTCGCTCATCAACCGGGCCGTGTACGCGCTGCGACTGAGCGCCGGCTGGTAGCGGTACGACCTCCCCGACCGCTCCCGGGCGAGCCAGCCCTTGCGGAACAGTCGGTCCATCACGGTCATCACCGTCGTGTAGGCCAACGGGCGGTCAAGCAGCCCCCGGACGTCCCGCACGGCCATCGGCCCCCGGGCCGACCACACCCGATCCATGATCTCGGCCTCCAGGTCGCCGAGCTGTTCCACCACGCCCCGTTCGTCTCCTGTCCCACCCGCACGGCGGCGATCCGCGATACCGACACCCGAGTTCACCACTGCGCACGCGTCCGCGTCACCCACGCGGCCGCCATGCCAGGGAGCTCCCGGTCGCCGACTCCCGGCGACTCCGCGGCGGCGAGGGCCACCGGTTGCCCCAGGATCTTCCCAGCTGGCGCTCTGCGACGGAGGTCCGGATGCGCCGCCCGTTCCGGAGGCCGCCCGCTCTGCCCCTATCTGCTACATGGCATAGTAGTTAGGAGCCGAGTGGGGCGAAGGAGGGATCTTTGGTGGATCGCACCGCGGGGAACGGGCTTCCAGCGCTGGACACCACACACGCCGCGGGGCGCGGCCTTCTGTATCAGGCCACTCAGCTCGGCAGACGGAGCATCCGGCTCACGCGCGCGCAGCGCCGAGCCGCGACCGTCGCGATGATGACCACGGGCAGTTTCGCCGCGGCGTCCACCGGGTTCGCCCTGGCGACCTCCGACAACCTGCCCGCCGTGCCCGCCACACCGGTCACCACGGCGGACCTGATCGCCGGCTCGCACCCGCTCACCCCAGATCGCCAGGCCGTGCCCCTCGCCGACGCGATCGCGGAACCGACTTCGGCGTCCAGCTTCACCGCCGTGTCCATCAGCCCGGACCGTTCCACGATTGCCCCGAACTCCTCCGTCGTCTTCACCGTGCGCGCGGCCACGGCGGACGGACGGACTCCCCTCGCAGGGGCGACGGTACGGATCGCCATGGTCGACGGCCCGAAGTGGACCACCACCGCCCGGCTGCGGACCAACGGCGCCGGCGAGGCATATATCTCCGCCCGGCTGCTGTCGACCATCACTCTCACCGCTGTCTTCGACGGCTCCGACGCGTTGCGCCCCTCTCTCGCCGGCGCGACCACGGTCACCGTCACCGCACCGAACACACAGTCCACCAGCGCCAGCGAAGCACCCTCGATCGCGGGTACCCCGTCGGTGGTCACCGAAGTACCTGCGAGCGGAATCGGCGCGAAAGCCGTCTACCTCGCCTCGCTACAGAAGGGCAAGCCCTACGTCTGGGGGGCCGCGGGCCCCTACGCCTTCGACTGCTCGGGCTACGCCCAGTACGTCTACCGGCAGCTCGGCCGGAATCTGCCACGTACGGCGCAACAACAGTTCCAGGCCACGATCCGGATACCGAAATCCGGCAAGCAGCCCGGAGACCTGATCTTCTTCGGGACGCCAGGCAACATTACCCATATGGGCATCTACGCAGGAAACGGCTACATGTGGGCCGCGCCGCAGACGGGGCGCACCATCAACCTACAACCCATCTACTCCAGCACCTACTACGTCGGCCGGGTCAGGTGACCCGTTCCTCTCTCCCTCCATCGACGGCGGGTTGACGTGGTTTCGGTCCGCGTCGACCCACGTGGTCCCGGGCAGAATGAGGCCATGATTGGCCGGCTCCGGGGGAAAACCACCTGGGGCTCGCTGTCCGTCTTCCCGCTTTTCGTCCTCGTGCTGCTGGGCGTCCTGCTCATGCACGGCGGGCTGTCTGCCCACGTCAACCGTCAGGCGCATGCCCCCGCCGGGGCACACAGCGGTACATCGATGCCCGTGGGCGCTATGCCAACGCGTCCCGAGGCCACGCCCCTGTCTCGGGCTGGTAACGGCCCGGGGCAACGGCCGCTCACGGTGGACCACATCCGGAACAGCCCGGACTGCGAGAGCGGACATGCCGGCGCGATGTGTCTGGCGTTCCTGCGCCTGGCCGGTTTCCTGACCGGTTTCCTGACCGCCGTCCTGCTGATCGGCTGGGCCGCCCACCTGGTCCGCCGCGGTGGGAGACGGTCGCAGACGGCTACCTTCCGATCCGGACGATCGCCGCCAGACGGTCCGCCACGGTCCCGTGCTCCCTCGCTCGCCTCACTCTGCGTGCTGCGCCTGTAGACCGATCACCCTCGCGCACCGGCCGGATCTCCGCGCCGCGCGCCGGCCTTCGGACCTACGGACAGACAAGGAACCAGCATGAGACGACTCATCCTGCTCATTCCCGCGATCTTTGCGGCGATCGTACTCAGCGCCTGCGGCAGCGGGGGCGGTGCCGCCGACGCCACCGATGCCACCGATCACAACACCGCCGACATCACCTTCGCCCAGAACATGATCCCCCATCACCAGCAGGCGATCGCGATGGCCGACCTGGCCAGCACCCGGGCCCACAACCCGGAGGTGAAGGCGCTCGCCCAGCAGATCCGCCGAGCCCAGGCGCCCGAGATCGCCACCATGACCGACTGGCTCACCACCTGGCACCAGCCCATCACGCCTGCCCACTCCACCCCCGGCATGGGCGGACACGGGATGGGAGAGCACGGCATGGGCGGAACCGGTTCGGCCACCCCCATGCCGGGTGGCATGGCCGGAATGATGAGCGACACGGACATGACGAAAATGTCGATGGCAACCGGTCAAGCCTTCGACAGGATGTTCCTCACGATGATGATCATGCATCACCAGGGAGCGGTCGCCATGGCGAAGGCGGAGATCCGCGACGGACGCTACGCCCCGGCGAAGAAGCTCGCGGACAGCATTCAGACCACACAGACAACCGAAATTACAACTATGCAGAACCTGCTCACAAGAATCTGACCAAGGTATCCCAAGCGTCGCCACGTTTCCGAACGCGAAGAGAAACGTATCCCGACGACGATCCCCACGATAGCGGTCACCAGACGGACCGCGGCGTCCGGACCCCCAGACCTGCGGAACGGGCCGCGGCGGGATTGGCGACGCCGCCGGGCAGGACGAACGCGTCGTAGTCCGCCGCCGCCGCGTCGGCGGATGCACTAGGACGGCCGTACTAGTCAAGCCCGGAGAGCGCCGGCCTCGACATCGACGAGGCCGGCGCTCTCCGGGTGACCTGCCACGGAAGGCGGCGTCACGGCCGCCACTGGAGAGGAGTCAGGACGCGGTCGCCGCCAGGGCGAGCAGTACCAGGGCGCTGATCGCGGCGATCGTCCGGATGGAGTTGAAATGGTCCCAGCGGGCCCGCTGGGACTGCCAGTCGCTCGGCGGCGCCTCCGGCGTCCAGGTGGCCATCGCGTTGTTGATCGGGAGGTCACCCCGAACGGTGACGATGATGTTGACGAGGACGCCCACCGCGGCGACCGCGGCGAGGATCGCGCAGGCCCTGGAGCCGGCCACGGCGGCGGTCACCGCCAGAGCGACCGTCGAGAGCAGGCAGGCGATCTGCAACGGCTTCATGAACTTCGGGTAGCTGATATCGAACGCCTGTTTGACGAGGACGTAGGTGGTCGTAGGCAGGGAGTGCATCGCGGGGCGCACTGCGACCAGGCCGATGGTCATCGTGCCGGCGACGAGCCCGGTCAGTACGAGGGAGACTGCGGCAAGGGCCGAGACCATGGTTTTTCGGCTCTCCATCCATCAGACGCGGCTGGGTGCTTGCTTCATACCAACCAGGCCAGGCCGTCGCGGCCCACTGGCCACTTCGTGCCTGATCCGGCGAAAACCCCACGGCGCGACGGACAAGCCCACCATCGCCGGGTCTCAGGTGAGGGGCGGGAGGGGTTGGCTCGCGTCGAGCACGGCGCGGAAGGGGTCGCCGCGCCGAGCCAGACGGTCGAAGACCGTGCGGATCGTGACGCTGTCGGGGCGCAGCGCGGGGTCGTCGAGCTCGTCCCAGGCTCGCGTCTCGTCGAAGGTCGTCCCGGGTGCCACCGGCATCCAGATCTGGACGCCGCGTCGGCCGGTCAGCTTCGGGCACGCCCGCACACCCAGGTGCTCGAAGGCGCTGCGGTGCAGGCGGGCGAGCACCAGGCCCTGGAACTCGCCCGTACCCTCGTCCGTGCCGGCCTTCCCACGTTCTGGTGGTCCTTCGGGAGCCTGGTCCCGCACGGGTCGGCGCCCTCGCCCCCGCCTCGGCGTGGGCGGTCGCTGCCAAGGAGCGGACAATGCGGGACATCCTCGAGTCACTTCGGCGGCTGTGGGACGCCGGCGAGACCTTCGCGCTCGCCACGGTGATCCGCGTCCACGGCAGCGCGCCCCGCGAGCCCGGCGCGGCGATGGCGGTCACCGCGGGCGGCGAGGTGGTGGGCAGCGTGTCGGGCGGGTGCGTCGAGGCCGCCGTGTACGACGCGGGAGTTGAGGTGCTGACCACCGGACAGACGGTGTTGCGGTCCTTCGGCATCACCGACGACGACGCCTTCGCCGTCGGGCTGACCTGCGGCGGGACGCTCGACGTGCTGATCCGGCCAGTGGATCCGACCAACAGCGGGCCGCTCGGCGACATTCTCGCGTCGATCGCCGGCGGCGAGCCGGTGTCGGTGGCCACCGTGGTGTCCGGCGCCGCGTCGACGGGGGCGCAGCTGGCGGTCTGGGGCGACAGGGTCGCCGGCTCGCTCAGCCCGGACACCCTGGCCTACGCCGCCCAGGAGGCGACGGATCCGGACGCGGTGGACCTGGACGCGGCGGTGGTCAAGGACACGCGCGGTCAGCTCGACCAGGGCGGCGTGGCGCTGTGGCACTACGGGCCGCCCGGCAGGCGGCGGCGCCGCGAGCAGCCCGGCGAAGGGGCCGCGGACGGCGAAGGGGCCGCGGACTGCGAACGGGCCGACGAGGACGAACGGGCCGAGGATGTCGTCGAGACGGCCGACGGGGTGGAGGTTTTCGTCGAGTCGTTCGGTCCGCCGCCGCGCATGCTCGTGTTCGGCGCGGTCGACTTCGCGGCGGCCCTCAGCCGGATCGGGCGGGCCCTCGGCTACCGGGTGACGGTGTGCGACGCGCGACCGGTCTTCGCGACGGGGAGACGTTTCCCGGACGCCGACGAGGTCGTCCGCGACTGGCCGCACCGCTATCTGAGGTCAACCGCGGTCGACGACCGCACGGTGATCGTCGCGCTCACCCATGACCCGAAGTTCGACACGCCGCTGCTGGCCGCCGCCCTGCGCGGGCCGGCGGGGTATGTGGGCGCCATGGGGTCGCGGCGCGCCCATGCCGATCGGGTGCGCCGGCTGCGCGCCGCGGGGGTCACGACCGCGGAACTGTCGCGGCTGCGCTCCCCCATCGGCCTGGACCTTGGCGCGCGCACGCCCGAGGAGACCGCGGTCTCCATCGCCGCGGAGATCATCGGACTGCGCTCGGAAGGGCGGTGGCTGCCCCTGAGCGTCACCTCCGGTGAGATCCACCGCCCGGCTCCTGGACGGCCCGCGGCGGCGGGTGCCACCTCCGGCGCCGAGGCCGGCGGGGCCGTCAGGCGAGCGCGCATTGGTTGATATCAGCGATATCTACTACCTATACTCAGACTCCACGTGACCAAGGTCACGTAGGAGGCCGGACACCACACCCCGGAGACGACGCCGCGGCGGCTCGCGGTCGGCAGCGCCACCCCGCACCGCGCCCGGTGGACGTGGCGTCCCAGCCGCGCCCCGCGCGGACAACAGATCTGGGCACCGTCAGACGGAGGTAGGCCATGCGGATCCGCATCGAGGACGCGGAGTGTCAGGGGCATGCACTGTGCGCCATGAACGCGCCCGACCTGATCGACACGAGCGAGCAGGACGGTCACGCCGTCGCGCTCGTCTCCGAGGTCCCGCCCGAGCTCGTGCCCACGGCCCGGCTCGCGGAGCTCGGCTGCCCCGAGCGGGCGATCGTTCTCGAGGACTGACCGAATCGGCGGGTTGAGTCAGTAATACAAGTTCACTACTTTTTGGTCACGGACATCCACGCGGCGACCGTCACACCCGTGCGACCCGTACGGCGAGAGGACCCTCATGCCCGTCCAGGAAGCTCCGCTCGACCTGTTAGGCGAGGCCGGTCTGCTGATCGGCGACAAGATCGTGCACTCCGCCTCGGGCGGCATCCACCAGCACATCTACGCCGCCACCGGCAGCCCGACCGTCGAGGTGCCGGTCGCCGGACCCGCGGAGATCGACCAGGCGGTGACGAGCGCTCGGGCGGCGTTCGGCGCCTGGCGGGCGATGCCCGCGAGCGCGCGCCGCGACGCGCTGCTGCGCCTGGCCGGGCTGCTGCGCGAGCACGCCGAGGAGCTCGGCCGGCTCGCCGTCATCGACAACGGCGCACCCGCCTACATCCACCACTTCGCCCCGCACGCGGCCGCCGAGCTGTTCACCTACAACGCCGGCTGGATCGACAAGATCGGCGGCGAGGTCATCACCACCGACCAGGTGCCGTCGTTCGACTACACCCGGGACGAGCCGTTCGGCGTCGTCGGGGTGATCATCCCGTGGAACGGGCCCGTCCACGCGATCGGCATGACCTGCGCCCCCGCGCTCGCCGCCGGCAACTGCGTGATCGTCAAGCCGCCGGAGCTGACGCCGTTCTCCGCTCTGCGCATCGGCCAGCTCGCCCTCGAGGCCGGCCTGCCGCCGGGCGTGTTCCAGGTCGTACCGGGCGCGGCGGACGCGGGCGCGGCCCTGGTCGCCCACCCGGGCGTCGACAAGGTGCATTTCACCGGTAGTGGGGCGGTCGGCAAGGCGGTCCTGACCGGCGCCGCGGCGACACTCAAGCCCGTCGCCCTGGAGCTCGGCGGCAAGTCCGCCAACCTGATCTTCGATGACGCCGACCTCGTCACCGCCGCGAGCCAGTCGCTTGGCGCGATCGTGAACCTGTCCGGCCAGGGCTGCATCAACGGCACCAGGGTCCTCGTCCAGGCCTCGGTCTACGACCAGGTCGTCGAGATCATCCGGGCGGCCGTCGAGCAGATCCCGCTCGGCGACCCCGCCACCGCGCTCGCGCCGCCCACCATGGGCCCGGTGATCAACTCCGCCGCGTGCACCCGGATCATGGGCGTCATCGACCGGGCGAAGTCCCAGGGCGAGGGGCGCCTGCTCATCGGCGGGTCCCGCGGCGCCGACGACTTCGCCGGCGGCTACTACATCCAGCCGACGGTGTTCGTCGACGTCGACAACTCCAGCCGGCTCGCCCAGGAGGAGATCTTCGGGCCGGTCCTCTCGGTGATCAAGTTCATCGACGAGAAGGACGCGATCCGCATCGCCAACGACACCGAGTTCGGCCTCGCCGCCTACATCCAGACCAACGATGTTCGCCGGGCGCACCGGGTCAGCGCCGCGCTGGAAGCGGGCAACGTCTGGGTCAACGGCTTCGTCGGCATCCACGAGGCGATCCCCTTCGGCGGGGTGAAACAGAGCGGCATCGGCCGGCTCGGCGGCATCGCGGGCATCCGCGAGTTCTCCCGGTCCAAGAACGTCTGGATGGCGCTGTGACGCCGTCGCCCGTCGCATCGCTCTGAAGGGCCCGTCGCATCGCTCTGAGGGGAAGCACATGCCAACCACGCCGTTGGACGGTGTTCGCGTCGTCGACCTGAGCTGCGGTATCGCGGGGGCGTACGCCACGAAACTGCTGGCGGACGGCGGCGCCGAGGTGATCAAGGCCGAGGGGCCGGACGGCGACTGGCTGCGTGGTTGGCGCGCGGACGGCGCGCCCGTCGCAGAGGGTGACGACGGGGCGCTGTTCCAGTTCCTGGCGACGTCCAAGAGCAGCGTGCTCGTCGACCCCGCCGTCGGCGACGCCGGCCTGCTCGGGTCCCTGCTCGCCGGGGCCGACATCATCGTCACCGCTCGCAACGGGGTGCCGCGCGGGCTGGAGGCGCTGGACCCGCGCGCGCTGCGCGCCCGGTATCCGCACGCGATCGTCGTGAGCATCACCCCGTGGGGCCTGGACTCGCCGTGGTCCGAACGGCCGGCCACCGACGCGACGCTCCAGGCGCTGGGCGGTGCGCTGATGACCCGGGGAAGCTCGACCCGGCCGCCCGTGATCCAGGGCGGCGAGCTGATCCAGTGGACCTCGGGAATGATGGCCGCCACCGGCGCGCTGGCCTCCCGCTGGCGCTCGCTTGCCACCGGCACCGGCGACCTGGTGGACGTCTCCCAGCTCGAGGCGGCCATCCACACGATGACCATGTACACGGTGACCTGGGCGTCGATCGCCGGCTCGCCGATGCGGGCCAACCGCATGAGCAACCTGCCTGCGATCCACCGCACCAAGGACGGCTACGTCGGTTTCATGGTCGTCACCGGCCAGCAGTGGCTCGACTTCTGCGTGCTCGCCGGCCAGTCGGAATGGATGGAGGACGAGTCCCTCATCCGCTTCGACGTGCGCACCCGCCGCTCCGCCGAACTCACCGCCGCCATCGACGCCTGGGCCGCCGAGCACACCACCGACGAGATCCTCGAACTCGCCGACGCCTTACGCGTCCCCGCCTCGCCCGTGGGCCGCGGCGACACGGTCGCCGCCTTCGACCATCTCGTCGAACGGCACGGCTACCTGTCCAACCCGCGCGGCGGCTTCCTGCAGCCCGACGTCTCCTACACCCTGTCCGGCGGCGCGGCCCGCCGCCCGTTCACCCCCGCGCCCCGTCTCGGCGAGCAGACCGAGCACTACCAGGCCGAACCACCCCGAACCCCGGAGATCATCTCCACCCCCCGGGCGGCGGCCGCCGGCACCACCACGCCCAGCGCGGGCAGCGCGGGCGGCATGCCGAGTGCGGCACTGCCGTTCGAGGGCCTACGGGTTCTCGATCTGACCCAGAACTGGGCCGGGCCCGTCGCCGGCCATGTGCTCGCGATGTTCGGCGCCGACGTCATCCACGTCGAATCGGCCCAGCGCCCCGACGCGATGCGCTTCAACGCCGTCCGGCCGATGGGCGAGCCCGGCTGGTGGGAGATGGCGCCGCTGTTCATCGGCCCGAACTCCAACAAGCGTGACCTCACCCTCGACCTGGGCTCCGAACAGGGCCGCGAGCTGGCGAAACGCCTCATCGCGCACGTCGACGTCGTCATCGAGAACTACTCGCCCCGGGTCATGGAGGGCTGGGGCATGGGCTATGACGAGCTGCGGGCGATCAAGGAGGACATCATCGTCGTCCGCGCGCCCGCCTACGGTCTGACCGGCCCCTGGCGCGACCGCGGCGGCTACGCCCAGACCATGGAGATGACCTCCGGTATGGCCTGGATGACCGGCTGGGCCGATGCCGCCCCCGAGATCCCCAACGGCCCGATGGACCCGACCGCCGGCGGCCACGCCACCCTCGCGCTGCTGCTCGCCGTCGAGCACCACCGCCGCACCGGCCGCGGCATGCTCGTCGAAAGCCCGATGATCTTCGGGGCGCTGAACGTCACCGCCGAGCAGGTCATCGCCCACTCCGCCTACGGCACCCTGCTCTCCCGTGACGGCAACCGCACCCCGTACGCGGCCCCCCAGGGCGCCTACCGCACCGTCGATCCGCTGCCCGACGGCAGCCACGACCGCTGGCTGATGATCTCCGTCGCGAGCGACGAGCAGTGGCAGGCCCTGCGTCGCGTGCTCGGTGATCCCGACTGGGCCCGCGACCCGGCGCTGGACACCCGCGCCGGTCGCCGCGCCGCCCACGACAGCATCGACACCCATCTCGCCGCCTGGGCCGGTGACCAGGACGCCACCGACGCCGCCGAACGGCTCGCCGCCGCCGGCGTCCCCGCCGCCCCGATCCTGCGCCAGGACGAGCCACTGGACCTCGAGCCCCTGCGCGCCCGCGGCTTCTACGAGCCCGCCGAACGACCCGTCACCGGCAAGCACCTGCTCCAGGCCTACCCGGCACGCCTCGCCGACGGCCCCGAGACCCACAACCACACCTCCGCCCCGACGCTCGGCGAACACAACGTCGAGATCCTTCGCGATCTGGTCGGCCTCACCGACGAGGAGATCAAGGCCCTGGAGGCCGACAACGTCATCGGCACCGTCCCGGGCATCGGCGGCAGCGGCCGCGGCTTCCGGTAGGCCCCAGCGCTCTGCGCAACCTCAGCGCAGCCCGCAGCCCCCCGCGCGGCCCGCTCGCGTGGTGATCAGAAGTCCGTCGACGAGAACGAGGTGGATGCCATGGGTAGGGTCGAGGGCAAGGTCGCCTTCATCACCGGTGCCGCGCGAGGGCAGGGTCGCTCGCACGCGGTGACGCTCGCGAACGAGGGCGCCGACATCATCGCCGTGGACCTGCTCCAGCCCGACGCCTTCCCCTGGATGGCCTACCCGCAGGCGGAGTCGGCCCAGCTCGACGAGACGGTGGCCCTGGTCGAGAAGACCGGCCGCAGGATCGTGGCCCGGCAGGCCGACGTGCGCGACCGGGACAGCCTGCGTGCCGCCCTCGACGCCGGGCTCGCCGAGTTCGGCCACGTCGACATCGTCAGCGCCAACGCCGGGATCAGCCCGTTCGGCCCGGAGAGCTGGAAGATCTCCCCGCAGCAGTGGACGGACGTGCTCGCCGTCAACCTGACCGGAGTGTGGAACACGACCTCGGTGTGCCTGCCGCCGATGATCGAGGCGGGCCGGGGCGGCTCGATCATCCTGACCAGCTCGGGCGCCGGTACGAAGGGCGTGCCGAACCTCTCGGACTACTGCGCCTCGAAGTTCGGCGTCATCGGCCTGATGAAGAGCCTCGCGAACGAGGTCGGCCGCCACAACATCCGGGTCAACGCCCTGACCCCGGGCACCGTCGCCACCGACATGGTCCTCAACGAAGGCCTGTACCGACTGTTCCGCCCGGACCTGGAGAACCCGACGAAGGAGGACGCGGCCCAGATGTTCGCCACCATGATCAACGTGCTGCCCGAGTCCTGGGCCGAGCCGGTCGACATCTCCCACGCCCTGCTCTTCCTCGCCTCCGACGAGGCCCGCTTCGTCACCGGCCAGGTCCTGGGCATCGACCTCGGCTCGAACATCCGTTAGGTTCTCTCGACGCGGGCGGCCGCGGGCCACCGGCGTCGCGAGAACCTGAACCAGGGGCGTCGACGTCAGGGGGCGTCGAACACGGGGCCCTGGCTGGTCTCGTTGGCGGTGAGGATGGTCCGGCAGAACGAGTTCACTGTCAGGTGGTTGTCCAGCTCGACGGTGCGCCCGTCGGGCAGCGACACGGTGCCGGTGGTCGTCGACAGCAGGTAGCAGTACATCCGGACGCCGTTCGACATCTGCCAGAAGCTGTAGGCGCGGCCGTGCGCGGCGATCTCGACGTCGACGGCGGCGCCGTCCTGCTCCATCCCGAGCCGCCACCGCACGGGCAGGTGCTGCGAGGTGCGCGGGTCGTCCCATCGCTCGGTGACCTCGAAGTCGAGGCGGCCGACGCCGGGGGCGATGTTCACCTGCTTGTCGCCGTACTTGACGAAGCCGAGGCGCATGTCGTCCCGCGGCTGGAAGAAGTTGACCTTGACGTCGTCCTTGATGGTGTAGAGCCACCACATCCAGTGCGGCGCCGGCAGATTGCGGATCGGGTCGTTCGACTGGCCGGTGATGATGTGCTCGCGCACGCCGTAGCCGTTCGTCAGCTCAAGGTCGTGCTTCGACGTGCGGATCGTGCCGTTGACGTCGACGAACACGTCGTAGCCGGCGCGGTCGGCCTCGGCGGCTCCGGCGAAGGGGCCCCAGTTCCACAGGGGCGAGCCCTTCTGGTGGTAGCGCAGGTCGAAGGTGGCGTCGCCGGCGCTGCCCTCCAGCCGCCACTGCGGCGGCGCGGAGACGAAGCGCAGCCCGTCGAAGTCCCAGGTCACGGCGTCCTCGGTGGTGGTGACGCCGAACTGGTCACCGCGCAGCCGCTGCCCCTGGGTCCAGCCGACCCGGGAGAAGTCGTTGTCGCTCATCGTGCCGCGCTGCGACCTCGGCACCGCGATGAGCTGGATCTCGCGCTCGGCCGACGCGCCCGGGCCCCACAGGCCCCGCCCGTTGCCGAACAGCGCGTAGCCGGCGGACCACAGCAGCACGTCGTACTCACCGGCCTCGGCGACGACGCCCAGCGCCGTCTCCTCCCACAGGTCGGTCTCACTCGACGGCTTGGCCAGGGACTCGAAGTGGGTGCCCTCATCCTCGAGGGTCACGTCGGTGTCCGAATGCTGGATCTTGGTGTACTTGGCTGCGAACTCGTCTGTCACCAGGGGTCCTCTCCAGCCCGAGTGGGCCGTCGTCAGGGGATGGCCGGTCCGGCCGGCGGGCCGGACGGTCGCAGGGGCTCGCCGGTGGAGCAGACCGGGAGCAGCACGCTGTCCACGAAGGCGGTGATCCGGGCACGATCGGGACGCGTGCCGCGGACCAGGAGCTCGTGCAGAAAGAAGGAGCGGGCCAGGTCGGCGAAGGACTCGACGTCGAGACCGGGCCGGACCTCGCCGCGCTCCGCCGCCGCCCGCAGCAGCTCGGCGCAGTAGGCGGCCTCGTGCTGACGGACGAGCTCGCGGGCGAGCCGGCCGGCGTCCCCGTCGATCCGCGAGGCGACCACGAGGCCGACCACCAGGTTCACCGAGGTCCAGTGGGACCGCGCCCGCAGGTCGAGGTTGCCGATCAGGTCGCCGCGCAGGGAGCCGGTACGCACGGGCTCCAGCTGCGCCGCGGTCTCCCGCTCGATCGCCCGGCGGAAGGCCGCCGCCATGAGCTCGTCCTTGTTCGCCCAGCGGCGGTAGGCCGTCTTCGTGCTGGCGGCGGCCCGCTCGCAGACGGCGCCGACGGTCAGCCGGTCGTAGCCCACTTCCGTCAGCACGACGAGCGCCGCGTCCAGCAGGGCGTCCTCCCGGTCCTGGCTCATCGGCCGACCGGCGCCCGCCGACCGACGCGCACCGGCTCGGGGGTCCGTCCCGTCCATCCGCCGTCCCGTCCCGTCTGTCAAAGAAAGGAAACAGGGTCGTTTCCTTTTTAAGATAGCACGTGCGGCGACGGCCCCACCGGTGACGGCGGGGCCGTCGCCCCTGCTCAGGCTGGCCGGCGGCGCTCGCGAGGGCCGCCGGCCCGGCGGCGCCGGCAGCTCCTCAGGCGGCCAGCAGCGCGTCGATCTGGCCGAGCGCCTCCGACATGCCCTCGGCGACCCCCATGTCGAGCACCTGCTTCATCGCCGCCTCGTCGCCGAACGTGGTCACGATCCGCATCACGGTCGCGGCGCCGCCGGCGGCCTCGTCCGCGTCGAGAGTGACCCGCACGATCGTCGTCGGCAGGTCCGGGTTCGGCTTGCCCTCGTCGTCGGCGAAGCCGTCCTCGAACTCCAGCCCGCTCGGCGCGCCCACCGACCGCACCCGCCACCAGCCGTGGAAGCGCTGGCCGTCCGGCGCGGTCATGTAGTAAGTGACCGTCCCGCCCGGGGTCAGCTCGTACTCGACGACCGTCGCGGGATGGCTCGGCGGGCCCCACCAGCGCTCCAGCTGGCGCGGATCCGACCAGACCTGCCACACCCGCGGCGGCGCCGCCTCGAACCTGGACGTCACCGTCAGGGTCAGGGCCGCCAGATCCTTCTGGACGTCGATCACGCTCATGCGCGCGTACCTCTCCTTCTCTCGGTGTTTCCGGCTCTCGGCGTTTCCGGCTGTTCCCCGTCCCGTCCGCGCGGGACGTCATGCCCCGCCGGGGTCCAGGTCCAGGTCAAGGCCAGGTTCGGGTTCGGGTTCGGGTTCGGCGAGGAGGGCCCCGATCCGCTCGACCCGGCCCCGCCAGACGTCGGCCAGCTGGTCGAGCAGGCGATGCGCCTCCCGCAGGGCATCCGCGTTGCCGCGCACCCGCTGCTCCCGACCGCTGCGACGCTTGATCACCAGACCGGCGCGCTCCAGCACGGCCACGTGCTTCTGCACCGCCGCGAAGCTCACCGGGAACCGGCGGGCGAGCTCGGAGACCGAGTACTCCGCCGTCAGGGTCATCGCCACGATCTCCCGGCGCGTCGCGTCGGACAGCGCCGCGAAGATGCGGTCGGCGCGGTCCCCGGACTCCCGATCTACAACCATCGGGTTGTATGTTAGCCCACCCTCGGACCGATGACCAGGGCCTGCGCAGGACGACCGTGAACCACGCCCCGATCGCGGACCGTGACCTGATCGCCGACCGGGGCCTGATCGCCGACAATGGCGGGATGCGGATCGACAGCGTGAGCGCGCATGTCCTGGGCGTCGCGCGCACTCCGTCCGCCCGCGGCGCGACCCTCTCCGCGAGCCGGTGATGGCGCCCGGGCCCGAGCTGGTCGACCTGTCCGTGCCGATCATGGATGGGATGCCCGTGTACCCCGGTGATCCCGAGATCACCGTCACGCCGGCGTTGCGGGTCGCCGCCGATGGTGTGAACGTGGCGCGGCTGCACCTGGGCTCCCAGTCCGGCACCCACGTCGACGCGCCCTGGCATGTCGACGATCGGCTGCCCCGCCTCGACGAGCTGCCGCTGGAACGTTTCATTGGACCGGCACGGCTCGTCGACGCCCGCGGCCTGCCTCCGCGAACGCCGATCGGGCCCACCTCGCTGCCGGCGGGGCTACGGCCCGGCGACGTCGTGCTCATCGTGACCGGCTGGTCGACCCGGTGGGGACGACCCTCCTACCTCGACCACCCCTACCTGGCGGTGGACACCGCGCAGGCGCTCGTCGACGCCGGCGTGCGGACGGTGGGAATCGACGCGGCCAGCGTGGATCGCACCGCTGGCTCAGACGGCTCAGACGGCACGGACGGCACGGACGGCACGGACGGCACGGACGGCACGGACGGCCTCGCGGCGCACCGGGTGCTGTGCGGCGCCGGCGCGGTGATCGTCGAGAACCTCACCAGCCTCGACCGGCTGGTGCTCGCCCACGGTCAGCGCCGGTCGATCGAGGTCTTCCTGTTCCCGCTGCCCCTCGCCGGCGCTGACGGCGCTCCCGTCCGAGCCGTCGCCCGCCTGGGACCCACGCCATCCGACCCGTCGATCACTGATCAGGGTTCGCGACCGCGGAGCTCACCGCGCATCACTGATCAGAGTCCGCGTTCCGCGGAACGCACCGCGCATCACTGATCAGGGTGCGCGTTCCGCGGAACGCACCGCGCCTCCGAAGTGGGCGCCCCGAGCCTGGCCGGCGCGGCGGCGGGATCAGCTGCCGACGGCGTGGCGGCGCAGCAGCGGATCGTCGAGTTCCTCGGGGGCGGCGGGGTCCGCCACGGGGGCGGGCGCCGGCTCGACGGACGGCGGCGCGGTCAGGCCGCCGTGCGTGCCCGGCGGGTTGATCTGGACCCGGCCAGGCCTGGAGGTCGTCGGACGCGCGGCCGGGCGGGCCGCGGAGCGCGACGGTGTGCGCGCGGCGGTCGCCTCGACCTCGTCCGCGTCGGCCGCGTACTGCGTGCCGAGACCGTGCTCCGCGCCGAGTGCGTGGCCGGGCACGAGCCCGCGGTCGCCCTCGAACACCTGGTCCGCGTGGCCCGCGTCGAAGGCCTGATCCGAGTCGGGCGCGTGGTCGGAGCCGATCGCTCCCTGGTTCGGCAGCACCGTGGCGTGGCCGCCGCTGTCGGCGTGACCCGCGGCGACGCCGTACGCCCCCTCGAGGTCCGGCGCGGCCCGGTAGCCAGCGGGAAGTTCGCTGGTCCTGGGTGCCTCGGACATCAGGGCGCCGAGGTCGATGGTCTCGGCCTGGGCGTGGGCGAGCTCCTCGGGGGTGAGCGCGTCCAGCCCGTCACGCTCGTGGTAGGCGAAGGAGGACCCCACCGGCCGCCGGCGGCCGCGGGCGGCCCGCTCGGCCTCGATGCGGCGCTCGATCGCGGCCCGCGTCACCTCCAGGCGCCGCTCGATCTGCGCCGCCCGGCGCAGGTGCACGAGGTACGCGGTGATCCCCAGGTCCGTCAGCAGCTGCACGGCGATCCACAGGCCACCGAACACCGCGGCGAGGATCACCGTCAGGGGGAACAGCGCGCCGAGAACGGTCAGTCGCTGCCGGCGCACCCGCATCAGGGTCGCCCGCTCCGCGCTGACCCGCCGGCTCGGGCCGCTCGTTGCAGCGGCAGGCCGGCGCGGCTCGGAACGGGCGTCGGGGCGCGTGTCGGAACGGGACTCCGCGCGGGTGTCGGCCCGCGGCTCCGGGGCGGATCGGGCGCCGAGCGGGCGCGGTGTACGTGGCCCCGTGGAGGCGGGCGGCGTACCGGTGGCCGCCGGCCGGACAGGCGTCGCCCGCTCGGCGAAGGGCCCGCCGGTGGAGCCGGGCTCGACGTGCGGCAGCTCGCCGCCCGGCAGCTCGACGTCCGGCAGCTCGACGTCCGGCAGCTCGACGTGCGACGGCTCGACGTGCGACATGGCCGTTCCTCCCACCCCACCAACGTCCGCGGCGGCCGCGGCCTCGTCGTCCAGCGGTGGGCGGCGGGAAAGCACCCGCATCGCCACCGTGAACCGCTCCGTGGAACGCTGCTCGGACAACGTGTCGTGCCGGCGCAGCCACATGGGGATCAGCACGAAGCCCCACACCGCGACAATCGCGACCCAGATCAGCGCGCTCACCGTGGCATCACCGCCCGGCGGCGGTCGAGGCCCCGGCGGCGAAGCGGCGACCCGAACGCCGTGCCCGCGTCAGGCACGGCGGGCCCGGCAGGGGCGGCGGCGCTGACCATGAGGAGCCTCTTCTCGACACCAGCGGATTGCGATTTCGACGTTGACGCTAGTGAGCGAAATCCACGTGGTCACCGACCCGAACCCGGCGTGTCGCATCCGCAATGCGGTGTTGCCTCATCGTCCCCTCGTCGTCCAAGTGGCCATCACCCCCCGGGAAGGTCACGACAGAACATACGGAAACACTCACGAAAAGCACCAGGCTCCAGCCAGACGCTGCGAATGGGCTCGGCGGTGAGTACGGGAACAACGGTGGGTGACGAACCACGGTCACCGTCCGGATGACGACACCCCGGCGACACCGGGAGTGGAACTCGTCACCCCACCCTCGAGGCCACCGGAGTGCGGGCCCCCGGGTGGTGGCGCGCCGGGGTGGGAACCGGCCCGGAAGCGGCGGCGCCCGCACGGGAGCGACAGCGGGTCAGGAGCGGCGCAGCGGGCTCTGCCGCCACCGGCGCAGCAGTCCCTCGGGAACGTCCTCGGTCGTCAGCGCGAATGCGATGTGGTCCCGGTAGTGGCCGTCGATGGCGAGATAGCGCCGGTGCAGGCCTTCCTCGCGGAAGCCCAGCTTGGCGAGGACGCGCTGGCTGGCGACGTTCTCCGGGCGCACATTCGCCTCGACGCGATGCAGCCCGACGGGGCCGAAACAGTGATCCACGACAAGGGCGAGAGCGGTCGGCGTGATGCCCCGGCCGGCATACTCGCGGTCCACCCAGTAACCGACCTGTGCGCTGTTGAAGGCGCCGCGGGCAATCGTCGAGACCGTGACCTGGCCGACGAGGCGGCCGTCGAGGGCGACGGCGAACGGCAGCGCGATGCCCAGGCGTGCCTGCTGGCGCAGCCGGTGCCACATCTGCCGGTAGACGGCGAGCGTCTGCCGCTGCGCCCAGGTCTCGCGTACCATGACCAGCCCCGGCGGTGTCGCCTCCCACGGCGCCAGCCAGTCGGCGTTGCGCAGCCGGATGTCCACCCAGGCCGACGCGTCCCGCAGCCGCAGCGGGCGCGCCTCGACGGACCCCTCGGACAGGACGGCCGGCCATCCCGGCGCCCGCGCCATTCCCGCCCCCTAGCCCGGCGCCCCGGCGGCGCCGAGCCCGCCACCACGGGCCTGGCCACCATGGGCCTGGCCGCCGCGGGCGCGGTCGCCGACGGCCGGGTCGCCGATGGCCCGGTCGCCGCGGGCACGGCCGCCGACGACAGGCTCGCCGTGGGCGTCGTCGTCGATGTCGCTCAGCTGGCTGATCGCGTGGACGAGCACGGGGGTCAGCACGGCCAGGCCGTCGCGGACGCCGCCGGTGGAGCCCGGCAGGTTCACCACCAGGGTGGCGCCCACGGTGCCGGCGAGGCCGCGGGAGAGCATCGCGGCGGGCACGGTGTCGCGGCCGGCGGCCCGCAGCGCCTCGGCGAGGCCCGGGACGGGGCGCTCGATGACGGTGTCGGTGGCCTCCGGCGTCACGTCGCGCGAGCCGAGGCCGGTCCCACCGGTGGTCACGACCAGCGCGCACCCGTCAGCCACCGCCTCGCGCAGCGCGCCGGTGATCCGGTCCCGCTCGTCCGGCACGATCGTCGCCGGGCCCACCGCGAAGCCGAGCTCCGCGAGCCCGCTGACCAGCAGGGGGCCGGAGCGGTCCGGGTAGATCCCGGCGTGCGCCCGGTCGGAGACGGTGACGACCCGGGCCCGCGTCCCGGGCGGCAGCGTGGCCCGCCGTCCGCTCACGGGCCTGGCTCCCGTGGCGGGCCGGCCTGCCAGTCCCCGCGGCGGCCGCCGGTCTTGGCGAGTACCCGCACGCCGGTCAGCTCGGCGCCGGGGTCGACCGCCTTGACCATGTCGTGCAGGGTCAGCCCGGCCACGGTGACGGCGGTCAGCGCCTCCATCTCGACGCCGGTGCGGTCGGTGGTGCGCACGGTGGCGGTGATGGCCACGCCGTCGTCGCGGACCGTGAGCTCCACGGTCACGCCGGAGATCGCGATCGGGTGGCACAGCGGCACCAGGTCGGGCGTGCGCTTGGCCGCCATGATGCCGGCGATCCGGGCGGTGCCCAGAGCGTCCCCCTTGGGTACCCCCGACCCGCGCAGCAGGTCGACCACATCCGGGGTCACCAACAGCAGCCCGGTCGCGACGGCGGTGCGGGCGGTGGCCTCCTTGGCCGACACGTCGACCATCCGGGCCTCGCCGCGTTCGTCGACGTGGGTGAGGTGCGACCGGCTCATCGGGTGGGGAGCCCCGCGGGCGGGCCCGTCGCGTCCGCGTGCGCATCCGCCCAGCCCACTCCGGAGAGGATGGACCCTGGAACATCGCCGAGCAACAACGCCGCCACCCGCGAGCCGGCCGGCGCCTCCGTCACGTCCTCGGGGATGACGACCAGCGCCTGCGCGGCCGCGAGCGAGGTGAGCTGGTGGGAGCCCTGGCCGCCGGCCGGGCGGGCGAGCGTGTCCGGGGCCGGGCGGCCGTCGGCGCCCAGACCGTCGAGCGTGACGCGCACGAAGCCGCGCTTGCCGGCCGGGGAGCGCAGCGGCTCGGCGAGGGTCACCTCGACGCGCGGCAGGCCGGTGGCCGGCAGGCCGCGCATCCGCTGCAGGGCGGGGCGGACGAACAGGTCGAACGACACCAGCGCACTGACCGGGTTGCCGGGCAGCGTGAACACCGGGACGCCCTCGACGAGGCCGAAGCCCTGTGGCCGGCCCGGCCGCATCGCGACCTGGTCGAAGCGGATGCTGCCCGCCCCGGTGAGCACCTCCTTGACGACGTCGTAGGCGCCCACGCTCACCCCACCGGTGGTCACCACCGCGTCGACCTGCGACAGGATGCCGTAGAAGGACTTGGCGAAGGCGTCGGGCTCGTCGGGCACCCCGGTCAGCCGCTGGACCTGCGCGCCGGACTCGCGGGCGGCGGCGGCGATGCCGTGGCTGTTCGAGTCGACGATCTGGCCGTCGCGCAGCGGGGAGCCGACCTCGACGAGCTCGGTGCCCGTCGAGAGCACCGCGATCCGCGGCCGGGGGTGCACCGGCGGGCGGGCCACGTTGACGGCGGCGAGCAGGCCGATCTGCGCCGACCCGATGATCGTCCCGGCGGCCAGGACCAGCGCGCCGGGGGTGACGTCCTCCCCCGCGCGGCGGATGTGCTGGCCGCGGCGCGGGACGTCGCGCACGGCGACGGACTCCCCCCCGCCGTCGGTCCACTCCAGCTGGACGACGGTGTCCGCGCCTCGGGGCAGCGGCGCGCCGGTCATGATCCGGGCGGCCGTGCCGGCGGGCAGCGGTGCCGGGGTGCCGGGACCGGCGGGGATGTCGGCAGCGACCGGCAGCGTGACGGGCTCCTGCTCGGTGGCCCCGGCCACGTCGGCGGCCCGCACCGCATAGCCGTCCATCGCCGCGTTGTCGAAGCTGGGCAGGGCCACGGTCGCCCGCACGTCGGCGGCGAGCACGCAGCCGTGCGCCTCGTGCAGGGCGGCGCGGCGGGCACGGGTCGGCGTCACCGCCGCGAGGATCCGTTCCAGGTGGTCGTCCACCGTCGTCATCGGCGCCCATCCCCGTTCCCGAGCCTGCGACGGCGACCCGCCGTGGCCGCGTCGTCCGCCGTCGCCCCGGCTGCGGCCATCGGAACCCGGGCATGTCCCCGACGGCGCCGGCCACGGGGTCCGGAGGCCCCCGGCGCGGGTCACGGCCGGCGCCGGCGCGATGCGCCGATCCGCACGCCGGCCGTATCCGGGAGCGATCCCGACCCTGTGGGGGCCGTCACGGTGAATCGAATGCAACCAGGCTTGTCAGGTGCATGACAAGGGGTGGACGCCTGCCAATCAGGACAGCTCGCCCTTGGGCCCGCCGGCGGCCACGTACTCCTCGATCCACGGATAAAGCTCGGGCCCGAGGTCAGCGCGCTCGCAGGCCAGCCGGATGACGGCCTTCAGATAGTCCACCCGGTCACCGGTGTCGTAGCGGCGGCCGGTGAACACGACGCCGTGCACCGGCAGCGCGCCGGGTTCCGCTGCCGCGCGCAGGGCCAGCGTCCGCAGCGCGTCGGTGATCTGGATCTCGCCGCCCCGGCCGGGCTCGGTCTGGCGCAGCACCTCGAAGATCTCCGGGGCGAGCACGTACCGACCGATGATCGCCAGGTTGCTGGGCGCCTCCTCGACGGGCGGCTTCTCGACGAGGTCACGCACGCGGACGATGCCGTAACGGTCGTCCGGACCGCTGGGCACCGACTCCACCGTGGCCACGCCGTACATGGAGACCTGCGCGCGCGGCACCTCCATCAGGGCGATCACGCTCCCGCCGAAGCGGGACTGCACGCTGAGCATCTCGGCGAGCAGCGGGTCGCGCTCGTCGATGAGGTCGTCGCCGAGCAGGACCGCGAACGGCTCGTCGCCCACGTGCGCGGCGGCGCACAGCACCGCGTGGCCAAGGCCACGCGGCGACGACTGCCGGACCGAGTGCACCTCGGCGAGCTCGGCCGACGCGCGCACCCGCCGCAGCCTGGCCTCGTCACCCTTGCGCTCGAGGGCGGCCTCGATCTCCCCTTCACGATCGAAATGGTCCTCGACCGCTTTTTTCGCCCGGCTCGTGACAAGAAGGACGTCCCTCAGGCCGACGCGCGAGGCCTCCTCGACGACGTATTCGATGGCCGGTCTGTCGACGACCGGCAGCATCTCCTTGGGTACCGCCTTCGTCGCCGGCAGGAAGCGCGTGCCCAGACCCGCGGCCGGAATTACCGCCTTCGTCACTGGCATGGGCAAACCTTAGCGGGGTCCCTCGCGCGGGGCAGCGCCGCGGCGGCGTTCACGGGCAACGCACAGCTCACATCGACCGGGCTACCGCCGGGCCGGCCGCACGGGGCCGCCGTGACCTGCGCGGGGGCATGCTGTGACCCTTGGTGGTCACCCTTCGCGCCACCCCCTCCTTGGTGCCAGTTCCGATGCATCATCCGAGGTCAGAGACCTGGGCCGCGCCGCACGCGCGGTGCCGACCCGCGGGAGGCCGTGCACGTGCAGGGACGACAGGAACCGCCCGACGAACTCCCCCCGGAGCTTCGGGCTCGGGCCCGCCCGCCCCTGGGCACGGACAAGGCCCGGCTGCGCGCCCGGCTCCTGGCCCAGCGCCGCGCCTGCCAGGCGGTGGCGAATCCGACCTGGCCCCGCTCGGCGCCCGGCTCGCTCGCCACCCGGATCCTGTCGATCCCCGAGATCACCGACGCGCGCTGCGTGGCGGCGTACGTGGGGCTGCCCGGGGAACCCGACCTCGGCGACCTGCTGGCCCGGCTGCTCGCCCGCGGCACCCGGGTACTGCTGCCCGTCCTGCGCGCCGATCTGGATCTGGACTTCCGCGAGCACGTCGGAACACTCGTCCCCGGCGCCCTGGGCACCCGCGAGCCACCGCCGGCGGCGGCGCCGGGCGACATCGGCGAGGCGCAGGCTCTGATCATTCCGGCGCTCGCCGTGGACCGGGCGGGCCGGCGGCTCGGCCGGGGCGGCGGCTCCTACGACCGGGCGCTCGTCCGGGCGGCGACGGGGGCCGCGGTGATCGCCGTCGTGTACGACCAGGAGCTGCTCGAACGGGTACCGGCGGAGCCCCACGACCGCAGCGTCACCATCGTCGTCACGCCGAGTCGTACCCTACGGTGCGAACCATCTGACGGAACCCGGGAACATCCGGGGCCGCCCACGAGCTAAAGTTGGCAGTCGCCACTTCCGAGTGCCAACTCCGGAGGAGTACGTGCCTACCTACCAGTACCGCTGCACCGACTGCGGTCGTGACCTCGAGGTCGTGCAGAGCTTCAGCGACGCGTCACTGACGGAGTGCCCGACCTGCGCCGGGCGGCTCCGCAAAGTGTTCGGTTCGGTGGGCGTGGTGTTCAAGGGCAGCGGCTTCTACAAGAACGACAGCCGCTCCAGCTCCTCGGGCGGGTCCACGCAGCAGCGCCCGAAGGACACCACCATCGACGCCATGAGCTCCAGCGCCTCCTCGTCCGGCGACTCGTCCTCGTCGACCACGGCGGACGCGTCGTCGGCCTCGGGGGCGGGCAGCGGCGCGGCCGCGTCCTCCTCCACGGCGAGCACGGCCTCCAGCACCGCGGCGGCCTGACCCTCCAGACACCGCCCGCACAGCACGGCACCGCCGCACCAGGAGCACCTGTCAGCCACATCACACCGTCGAAGGCGTCCAGGCGTAAGCGCCCGGGCGCCTTCGTCGTGTGCGGGGACCGATCCGCCACGGTCGGGCCCGCGGGCGGCCGAGTCCGACCGGACGGGCTGAGCGGACGGGGGCCGAGCGGACGGGGGCCGGCGGACGAGCCGGACGGGCCGGCGGATGCCGGCATACGAGTGACCCGGCCCGGGCGCGGCACACACGCCGCGCCGGGTCCGGACGGGAGCGATCCCTCCGTTTCACCCCGGATCGCCACAATGCGCGGACAGGCACGTTCCCACCGGTTGGCGGATATTTTCCGGTCACTCCGGAACGGCGAACGCGACGGGCCGCGCGGCGACCTCGAGGACCCGATCCGGACGGGATCGGATGACTGTCGGATGGACCGGGATCGGGCATGCCGCGCGCGTCGCGGCCGCCCACCCACGTCCTACTGTTTGCGCCGCCGATAGTGCTCCACGATCCAGGCGTCCACCTCACGCTTGCGCCAAACCCGGGTGCCTTTGGCACCACTACCCGTCGGCGCGTTGATGACCTGCAAGGGCGCCGGAAACCGGGAGTCCTTGCGTGTCCAGTAGTCCACCGCCTGGCGCGTGATCTTGAGTTGGAACGCGATGTCCCCGATGCCGACCAACTGCTCACCGTCGTCCACGCGGAACATCGTAACCACTTTGCTCTTCCCCAAGAACCTCGCTAGGGTCTAATTTGCTCGACAGCAAATGACTTCGAGGAGGAAACCATGCCCCCCATCGATGGGGACCACCATCAGGGCCGGCCGCGCCGGTCCGATGAGGTCGGCGCTCTGTTAGACCGCGACGAGGACTACGACCAGGATCCGGTCGGGGATCCGCCCATCACGGTCAGCCGGTACCGGGCGGCCATCCGCGCGATGCTGGCGGCGCAGGTGCCGGACCCCGGGTTCGTCGCCACCGCCTGGTCCCAGCGCGAGACGGAGGCCTTCCTGGCGGGCAGCCGGGCCACCCTGCGGCTCGTCGTCGAGATGGTCGGCCACGCCCTTACCACGCCACCGCCCACGCGCGGCGTAGATTGACCGCCGGCGGGTGGCTGACCCGCCGGCTCCGCCGCCGCCCGCGCGCCTTCTGGGCGCGTCGGCACTCCCGTCACATCGGTAACCGATTACCAGCGAACGCGGCCCGGCGGCGGGATCCCGAGTGGGATCGTGACCGCGGAACAAGCCACGCCACACGAGGGGGAGACGATGAGCGTCACCGAGCCACACGACGACGACCCGTTCGACGACGATCGCGAGATCGGATGGGGCGACGAGGCATTGTCCGAGGATGAGGATCCGGACATCGACCGGCTCCTCGCGGATCTTCCGCCGCACCACGTCGAGCGCTGAGCCCCCGCGTCCAGCCGGGCGCGCTCGCACCCCGGAAGTGGAAAGCCACACTCCGCCCTTTCCGGGCCAATGATCCGGCCGATCGCCGGCCCGCCTCCCCATATGACCGGCCATCCGGGCCGGATTCCGCGATGGAATCCGGCCCGGCCGGCCATCGGCATCGGTGGTCGCCCGACGCGAAATGCCCGGTCAGCGGCGATGAGCGTCGGCGAGCAGGTGGGCGAAGGCGGCGGGAGCTTCCAGATGCGCGGCATGCCCGCAGTCCGGCAGGACGCGCACGGTCAGGCCGAATCGCTCGTGCAGCAGCCGCGCGGCCCGGTGGCGTACCGGCGGTGACGTCGCGCCGACGGTGACGACCACGGGGCCGCGCCGCGCGGGCAGGGGCAGCGGTTCGAACTCCAAAAACATCGACAGGTCGCGATCGACCGCCGCCGGGTCGGGCGGTGCCTCCGCCGGGGTCCACGCCGGGCCGTAGAGCGCACGACCGAAGGCCTCCACCCCGCCCTCGGCGTACGCGGCGGCCACCGGCGCGAGCAGTCCCGGTAGCAGGGAGCCGACGGCCGGTTCGTGCAGGACCGCGCCGGCCAGCGGCGCGCCCGCGGCGAGCAGCGCCAGCCCCAGCGTCGCGCCGCCGCTGACGCCGCCGTAGACCGCCCCGTCGACGAGCGGCCACAACGCGGCCACCTCGGCCGACAGCCGGCCGCTGGACGGCCGGTCAGGCGCCTGGACGCGCCGCTCGCCGAGTTCCCGGCGCACCCGCCGCCACACCGCGCCGGTCGTCGCCGTTCCGTGCACCAGGACGACCGGCGGCAACGCCACCCCGGTCATGCCCGTGTCCGCCGACCTGACCAGCGCCATCACGGCTCCCATCCCGACCCGCGGAGATCGCCGTTAACGCGACCGCAATCGCCGTCGGGTGAACGTAACAATGAACGCATTGATTGGAAGCGAACGAATCCCTTAACGTCCCAATCATGTACCCGATCCTGTATACAGGTCAGTATGCAGCACGGACCGAAGGACTGTCACGGTCCCCGCCAGCCGCGGCACGGTCGAGGGGGGTGCCGCGGCACACGGCGCGATGCCGGATGCTCGGCGGTATGACACCGTCGCCGACCTCGCGGTCCACCAACGGGAACCTGCGTGACCAGGCCTACGTCGCATTGCGCCGCCAGCTGATGTCCGGGGAGTTCTCCTTCCGCGACCGTCTCGCCGAGGAACGCCTGGCCGCGCTGCTCGGCGTCTCCCGCACCCCGATCCGAGAGGCCCTGACCAGGCTCGCCAGCGACGGCCTGGTGGAGAAGCGGCCCGACGGCGGCTACTACCCGGCCGAGCCCGACCTCGTCGGCCTGCGGGACCTCTACGAGATCCGCGTCACCCTGGAACTGCGCGGCCTGCAGCGTGCGGTGGAGACCGGCACGACCCACGACCCCGGTCTGCTGGAGCCGCTGCGCGACGCCTGGCGGGAGCTGCGCGCCGACCCGCCCGCGCCGGATCCCGACTTCGTCGCCCTGGACGAGCGGTTCCACATCACGCTGAGCCGGGCGTCCGGCAACGTGGAGCTCGCCACCATGCTCGACACCGTCAACGCCCGCATCCGCCCCGTCCGGATGCACGACTTCGTCACCGCCGACCGGGTGAGCCTCACGATCGACCAGCACCTCGACATCGTCGAGAAGGTCCTCGCCGGCGACCTGGAAGCCAGCGTCCTCGCGCTGCGCGGCCACGTCGGCGAGTCCATGGACGTGGTCGAGAAGCGGGCGGCCCGGGCGATCACCCAGATGGTGCTCCACCGCAGCCGCGCCGCGGGCAACCGGGCCTAGTGCCGTTGCCGTACCAGGCGCCCCGACGGCCCACCGCCAGCACGCCCGACCAGCGTCGGACCGCCCGAGAGGACCCCGTCCCATGACCACCACCCCACCCGCGACGGACGCCCCGCCGACGGCCGACGCACCGTCTCCCGCGACCGGAGCATCGCCTGCCTCGGCCGAGGAGCGACCCGCCGTCAGCGCGGGTCCCGCCCTGGCGGAGCCGGACCGCCTCGCCACCGCCGGGCGGCGCCGGATCGGGCCGGTCGCCGCCGAGCCCTACGCCTGGCCCTACGACGGGTCGTTCAGCCCGGCGACCACGGCGGTCATCAACATCGACTGGCAGGTCGACTTCTGCGGCCCCGGCGGCTACGTGGACGCCATGGGCTACGACCTCTCGCTGACCCGTGCCGGGCTCGCGCCGACGGCCGCACTGCTGGACCTGCTGCGCCCGCTGGGCTTCCTCATCGTGCACACCCGTGAGGGCCACCGACCGGACCTGTCCGACTGCCCGCCGAACAAGCTGTGGCGCTCGAAGCGGATCGGCGCCGGTATCGGGGACCGGGGCCCGCGCGGGCGGATCCTGACCCGCGGCGAGGACGGCTGGGAGATCGTGCCCGAGGTCTCGCCGCTGCCCGGCGAGATCGTGATCGACAAGCCGGGCAAGGGCTCCTTCTACGCGACCGACCTGGACCTGGTGCTGCGCCGCCACGGCATCACCCACATCATCCTGACCGGAATCACCACCGACGTCTGCGTGCACACCACGATGCGCGACGCCAACGACCGTGGGTACGAGTGCCTGCTGCTGTCCGACTGCACCGGGGCGACCGACCCGGCCAACCACGCGGCGGCCCTGCACATGGTGACCATGCAGGGCGGGGTGTTCGGCGCGGTCGCGACCTCCACCGCCGTGCGCACGGCGGTCGGCGCCGCCGTGGCCGCCGGCTGAGCGGCCCGGCCGGCCGATGCCGATCGACGTCCCCGACCCCGCCCCCGACCTGCGGGCGCCCGACCTGCAGGCCGCCGTGCTGCGGTCGCGGTACCGCGCCGGGACGCTGCGGGTGACCGAGGTGATCGCCGAGGTCTACGACCGGATCGAGTCCCGCGGCGACGACGGCGTGTGGATCTCACTCGTGCCACGGGCCGCCGCGCTCGCCCTGGCGGCCGCCCTGGATGCGCGGCGGGCGGCCGGCGCCGAGCTGCCCGCCCTGTTCGGACTGCCGTTCGCGGTGAAGGACAACATCGACGTCGCGGGGCTGCCGACGACCGCCGGCTGCCCGGGCTTCGCCGCCGGCGCCGTCTGCGTCGGCAAGACGAACCTCGACCAGTTCGCGACCGGCCTGACCGGGGCCCGCTCCCCCTACGGCACCCCGGTCTCGCCGTTCGACCCGACCATGATCGCCGGTGGCTCCAGCTCGGGCTCCGGCGTCGCCGTCGCGGTCGGCCTGGTCAGCTTCGCGATCGGTACCGACACCGCCGGGTCGGGCCGGGTGCCGGCGGCGCTGAGCAACGTCGTCGGGGTGAAGCCCTCGCGCGGGCTGGTCAGCACCCGCGGGTTGGTGCCCGCCTGCCGGTCGCTGGACTGCCTGAGCGTGTTCGCGCTCAACGTGGCGGACGCCCGCCTGGTGCTGTCCGTCATGAGCGGCCACGATCCGGCCGACCCGTGGTCCAGGCCGATGCCGCCCGTGGGTCCGACCCCGGTCGCGGCCACGGCGCCGGCCCCAGCTCCGGTCCCGACCTCTCCGGTCCCGACCTCGGCTCCGATCCCGGCCCCGGTTCGGGTTCCGCGCGCTCGGGCGGCGGGCGGTGTCCGGGTCGGGGTGGCCAGGTCGACGGATCTGACCTTCTTCGGGGACGAGGGGGCCCGGGCGGTCCACGAGCACGGGATCCGACTGCTGCAGACGGGCGGTGGCGAGCTGGTCCCGGTGGACCTCGGGCCGTTCCTGGCCGCCGGCGAACTGCTGTACGACGGCCCGTGGCTTGCCGAGCGGTTCGCCTCGGTCGGCGAGTTCGTCCTCGCCCATCCGGACCGGACGCATCCGGTCGTCCGGTCGGTGCTCGCACCAGGCGCGGCGGTCACCGGCGCCGACGCCTTCCGCGGGCTGACCCGGCTGCGCGCGCTGCGAGGCCAGGCTGACGAGGTCTGGCGGCACATCGACGTGCTGGCGCTGCCCACGGTGCCCACGACCTACCCGCTCGCCGCGGTGCACGCCGATCCGGTCGGCCTCAACAGCCGGCTCGGCCGGTACACGACGTTCGTGAACCTGCTCGACCTGGCCGCGATCGCCGTTCCCGTCGGCTTCGCCGGCGCGCTGCCGCACGGGCTGACCCTCATCGCCCCCGCGGGCCGGGACGCGTTTCTCGCCGACCTCGCCGCCGACCTGCACCACCGCGCCGAGCTGCCGGTCGGGGCGACCTACCACCGGCTGGCCCGGCCGGAGCCCCCGCACGTCGCCGCCCCGCCCGGGTCCCGCACACCACCCTCCCCC
>NZ_FZMO01000512.1 GCF_900197875.1 Frankia canadensis
CGCCGGAGGTCGTGGCCGTCGCCGGGCGGCGGGCCATGGGGCGGCTGATCGGCCTCGGCTTCCGCCCCGAGCACGTCCGCACCCCCGACGTGTTCGGGGGTGCGGGACGCGGGTCAGTGCCGGCCGGCGAGCACCCGGTCGGGTGACGGGCTGACGGGATTCGCCCGCAGCGCCCGGATCTCGGCGCGGCGCAGCTCGACCCGCCCGTTGACCTCGCGCACGGCGTACACCGGCTGCGGGCGGGTCGCCGGGCCCTGGACGACCTCGCCCGTGGTCAGCGCGAACCGGCTGCCGTGCCATGGGCACTGGACGCAGTCGCCGTCGCGGCGGCCCTCGCTGAGCGGACCGCCCCGGTGGGTGCAGCGGTTGCCCAGCGCGACGATCCGGCCGTCCACCCGGGCCAGCAGCACCGACACCCCGCCGACGTCGACGCTGCGCGGCGTCTCGGTGACCTCGGCGGCCGCCAGCACGTCCGTCCAGTCGGCGGGGCCGTGCTGGAACGCGGTGGTGTCCACCCCGACGCCCTGCGCGTAGGCGAGATGGCCGCCGAGCCAGCCGCCGACGCCGAGCGCGCTCGCTCCGGCGAGGCCCGCGAGCACGCCGCGCCGGCCGCGCAGCCGCGCCCAGAAGGACGCCGCGTAGCAGCCGATGCCGATGATGTTGGAGGTGGCGTGCACGAGCCCGACCCGGCGCTCGGCCCCGGCCGTGTCCAGCCAGTCCGACCAGCCGGCCAGGGCGGCGGGCGCGGCCGACAGCAGCCCGATGCCGACGAGCCGGCGCGCGGCCGGGCGCACCCGGGCGCCGCCGGTGAGGTCCAGCAGGGTGGCGCTCAGCAGGGTGCCGGCCGGCAGGATCACGGCCGCGGGGTGCAGCGGATGGCCCAGCGCGCGGCCGCTGAGAACGTCACGTGCCCGTGGGGATCGCAGCCGCGCCGACCAGAACCCGGCGACGCGCTCCGCGACCGGATCAAGTTCCCGTCGCCGTTCGAGCCTCTCGAGTACCCGCTCGGACCCGCCCATGTCGACCCCTTCCTGAGACGTCCACGTCCCCGCGGCGTCCGGTGCCCTGCTCCCCGCCGACGCCCGGGTGCGCAGGCCGCTTCCCGGCGCGCGGTGGCGCGCGCCGCCCCCCGCGCATACCCGCGCCCGCGCCTCGCACACGCCCGCGGACGCCCGGGCGACCCGCGCCGGTCAGTAACGGGTGCTCGCCGTCGAGCGAGTCCGCGACCGCCGGCGGCCTCGGCGCCGCCGCAGTGGCCTACGCGGTCGACGAGCGCACCGCCGCCGAGGCGGCGCTCGACTTCTTCAGCACCACCCTCGCCCGCCCCCTGCGCGCCCTGACCACTGCGGCCACCACTCCCGCCGGCGCCCGGTAGCCCCGCCCGCGCGTCAGGGCTGGAGGTTCTCCAGGTCGTCGAGCAGGCTCGGGTGCTTCGGCTGCCAGCCGAGCGCCGCCCGGGTGTGGGCGCTGGACGAGGGCTGGTCGGCCGAGAAGATCCCGCCGAGCGGGCCGTAGGTCTGCGCCGGCACCGATCTGACGGGCAGGCCGAGACGCCGGCCGATGACCGCGACGATGTCGCGGACCTGGTCGCCCTCGTCGGCCACGGCGTGCCAGGACGTCCCGGCCGACGCGCACTCCAGGGCGAGCCGGAGGAGGACCGCCGCGTCGAGGGCGTGCACGGCAGGCCAGCGCTGCGTGCCGTCGCCCGGGTAGCCGGCGACGCCGGTCCGGCGCGCGATGTCGGTCAGTATGCCGGCGAAGCCACCCCTGCCCTCGTTGTGGACCGTGCGCGGCAGCCGGACGGCCGTGCTCCGGACCCCCTGCGACGCCAGGCCCAGCACCGCCGCGACCGCGCGACCGCGACCCCCGACCGGCCCTTCGATCACCGGCGGATCGGCTTCGGTGGAGACGCGGCCCGCCGCGGCGGGCGTCCCCGAGACCGTGACGAACGGGCGGTCGCTGCCGACGAGTGCCTCCCCCAGAACGGCGAGAGCGGCCCCCTCCTCGGCAACCGACGCCGCGACGGACTCGGCGGTGCTGAAGTCGTGGTGGAAGGCCAGATGGATCACGCCGTCGACCTGACCCGCGCCGGTGCGCAGGACGGCCAGATCCGCGAGGCCGCCCGGCAGCGGCTCGGCGCCGGCCGCCTGCAGCGCCCGCGCGGACGCGTCGGAGCGGGCGAGCGCGAGGACGGTGTGGCCATTGCCGAGGAGCTCGGCGACGACGGCGGAACCGATCAGACCGGTGCCACCGGTGACGAGGACGCGCATGACGGACTCTCCCGCAACGATGGGACTCTTGTCCCGTCACCGTATCAGGGTGATGGGACAAAGGTCCCATCGCCTATGATGGTCCCATGGGACGGTGGGAGCCGGGAGCGCGCGAGCGCCTCGTCGTGGCCGCCGTCGACCTGTTCACCGAGCAGGGCTATGACGCCACGACGGTCGCGCAGATCGCCGAGCGCGCCGGGGTCACGAAGAGCACCTTCTTCCGGTACTTCCCCGACAAGCGCGAGCTGCTGGTCGCCGGGCAGGAGACGCTGAGCCGCCTGCTGGCCGAGGGGATCGCCGAGGCCCCCGCGGCCGCCAGCCCACTACAGGCGGTCGCCGTCGGCCTGGAGCGCGTCTCCGGCGCGATGGGCCCGCTGAATCGTGAGCTCGCGCCCCGGCTGAAGGCGGCCGTCGCCGCCAGCACCGAACTGCGGGCGCGTGACGCCCTCAAGAGCGTCAGCCTCGCGGCCGCGATGGCCACCGCGCTGGTCGCCCGCGGGGTGCCCGAGTCGACCGCGGCCATCGCCGGTGAACTGGGCGTCCTCGCCTTCCGGCGAGGGTTCGCCGCGTGGTCGGAGGGCGACCGCGCCGACGGGGACGAGCTCGCTCACCACACCCTGGCCGCTCTGGACGAACTGCGAGCGGCGAGCGCGTCCCTCGGCTAGCCGCTTCGCCTGGCCGTTCGTCAGTGGGACGACGGTGATTTGGCCGCGCTGGCACAGGCCACCGGCGTCCCCCTCGACACGGTGCTGCAGGACAATCCGCGGCTGACGAGGGACGGCCACTGCGGCGACGGCGAACCGGAGATTTTTCTTCCCGGGTTCCACAGCACCCAGGCGGTCGTCGACAGCGGCGGCGAGTTCGAGAGCTGGGACCTGATCGCCGCCCAGAACGGCGTCGACGTCGCCGTCCTGCGCAGGGTCAACGGCCCCGTCGGCACCGAGCCCGCCCCGGACGGCTGGGTCCTCGTCCCCGACCAGAACTGACCCATCCCGGCGAGCCGGCTACCGGACGTCGACGTGACCGTTGGCGGAGTGGTGGTCGGAGGTGTCCGGTGGCTCGGGGGACGGGTCGTGCGCGCGCTGGGTGTGGAGGCGGTGCAGGCGCAGGAGGGTGTAGCGGGCCGCGGCGGCGAACAGGGTCGCCGAGCGCAGGATCGGCGGGTCGAGCGCACCCATCGGCCGGGTCCAGCGCACGGTGATCAGACCCAGCCGCCCGCCGACGTCGGGCAGCGGGAGCACCAGCGCCGAGCGGATGTTCAGCTGACGCACGTTCTCGGCGGGGATCAGCGAGGACTCGGCGGCGTTCGGGATGAACATCGGATCGCGCAGGCGGGCCAGCATGCGCAGGCCGGTGTGCTCGTCCGCGGTCAGTGGGATGCCGACGCGGGTGAACGGCTCGGTGCCGTCGGTGTGCGAGGAGCCGGCCGCGTGGAAGACGGCCGCGCCGGGCAGGTCGGCCAGCATCACGCCGACGGCGTCCGCGCCGGTCAGGGAACGGACCACGTCCGCGGTGAGGCTCGCCGCGGTGGGCAGGTCCTGGGGTCGCCAGAACTGGTCGAGGTCACGCAGGGCGGCCGTGGTCTCCTCGCCCATCAGCCGTTCCCGGCGGGCGTCGAGAAGGTGCATCGTGTGCGCGGCCAGCGCGTGCAGCCCGGCGCGTTGCCCGGCGGTGAGCCGGCGAGGCCGGGGGTCCTGCACGCACAGCGCGCCGAGGGCGTTCCCGCCGCGGGTGCGCAGGGGGACCGCGCAGAGGAAACGGGCCCGGGCCGGATCCCGGCGCGACGCGGCGGCGAAGCGCGGGTCGGCGACCGCGTCGGGGACCTCGAGATCGTCACCGGCGCCGACGGCGTGCGAGGCCGCCCCCACCCGCGCGGCGGACTCCCCGGCCCCCGCGCCGGCCGCGCACCACTCGCGGTCGGCGTCGACGAGGACGAGGCGGCCGCGCGCGCAGTCGGCGAGCTGGGCGGCGAGCGTGGTGAGGCTGTCGAGCGCCGGTTCCGCGGGCTCGTCGAGGATCCGGTAGGTGCGCAGCGCGGCGCACCGGTCCGTCTCGTCGGGCGGCTCGGGGGCCCGCCGGCCGCCCTCCGGCACCGCGCCTCGGGCCGCGTCAGCCCTCTCCGCCGCGTCAGCCCTCTCCGCCGCGTCAGCCCTCTCCGCCGCGTTGGCACCGTCGGCCGCGTCAGCCCTCTCCGCCGGGTTGGCACCGCTGGCCGGGTTGGCACCGTCGGCCGCGCTGGTGTCCGGCCGCCCGGCCGCGGGTGCGTCCGGGGATTCGCCGGGTCCGGCGGCCCGTGGCGGGTGGGCCACGTACGCCGGGATGTCCTCGGGGCGCCCGGGCGCGGGGGAGAGCAGGGCGGTCAGCTCGTCGGCGGGGCGCGGCGGGGACAGCGCGACGCCCTGCAGCAGGTCGCAGCCGAGTTCGGTGAGCAGGCGCTCGCTGTGCTCGTCCTCGATGCCCTCGCCGACGACCCGCAGGCCCAGCCGGTGCCCGAGGTCGATGACCGACTGGACGATCGCGATGTCGGGCATGCTGCCCTGGGCGTCCGACACGAACCCCCGGTCGATCTTGATCTCGTTGAACGGCAACGCCTTGAGGATCTCCATGGAGTTGTAGCCGGTGCCGAAGTCGTCCAGGGACAACTGCACGCCGCGGACCCGCAGCCGCGCCAGCATGGCGGCGGCGTGGGCGGGCCGCGGGATGAGGGCCTCCTCGGTGATCTCCAGTGTGAGCACGTCCGGGTCGAGGCCGTGGGCGGTGAGGCGCTCGTCGACCACCCGGGGCAGGGCGTCGTCGGAGAGCACCCGCGGGGAGACGTTGACCGAGACGCAGACCGACAGCCCCCGCCGTCGCCACTCGGCGCACTGGCGCAGGGCCTCGTCCAGGACCCACCAGGTCAGGTCGACGATGAGCGAGGACCGTTCGGCCATCGGCAGGAACGCCGCCGGCGCCAGCAGGCCGTGCACCGGGTGCCGCCAGCGCACCAGTGCCTCGACGGCGGTGGTCCGCCTGGTGGCCGCCTGGCGCATCGGCTGGTAGTGCACCACCAGCTCGCCCTCGCGGATCGCGGACCGCAGCTGCGCGTGCAGCTCCCATTCCCATGACTGGGCGAGGGCGACGTCGGGCGTCCACACCCCGATCCGCCGCCCGGCGCGCCGGGCCTCGCACAACGCCGCGTCGGCCCGCGCGAGCAGCGTGTCGACCTCCTCGCCGCACGAGGGCGCCGCGGCCAGCCCCGCCGTCGCCTCCACCTCGATCTCCATGCCCCCGATCCGCATCCGGCCCGTGAGCTGGCCGAGCATCGCCTGCGCCAGCCCCTCCGGGGTCGGGTCGACCCGCGTCGACGCCGCCGGTGCGGCGGGTGGCCAGCGCAGCAGGACCGCGAACTCGTCGCGGGTGATGCGGGCGGCGGACAGCGGCCGTGGACGCGCCATGCGCAGCCGGCGGGCGAACGTCGCGATCAGCTCGTCGCCGGCGTCGTAGCCGAGCGCGATGCTGATGTCCCGGGCATGGTCGAGCTCGACGGCCATCAGGACGACCTGCCGACCGGCGCTCAGCATCCGGGCAAGGGCCGGATCATACGTCCGCGCCAGGCTGGCACGGGTCTGCAGTCCGGTCAGGCTGTCCGTGTGCAGGCCCTTCCGGTTCGTCACCAGTCCCCCCACGGGGTGCCGCGCCGCTCGCCCACCGGCACGTCGCGCGAGGACCGGGCAGACCGGTGGCGGACCCCGAAGGCGCGGACCCACCCCGATGTCCTTCCCGGTCCGCGCCGTGGGAACACCGGCTCGTGGCCTCGTCGCGGTCGCGCACAAGGAGGAGCTGACGATCTGGTGTGGTGGTGATTACTACGGGTAGGTCGCGGGTGTGGAGGAGTCGGCGTGGTGTGGCCCGTCGCGGTCGGGGGGCCAGGCGCAGGCGCCGTCGCAAGGGGAACCATGGACGGTGCTCGTCGATCTGCTGGAGGTCCTGCGCCGCAGCCTGCGCATGGACCTGGCGTGGCTCGGGCGGCTGTACGACGACGAACTGGTGCTCCAGGTCGCCAGCGGCGACCTCGGCCGGTTCGGCCTGAGCCTCGGCCGTCGGCTCAGCCGGGACGGCTCCCTGTACGCGAAGGTCCTCGACGGTGACCTTCCGTCCTTCCTGCCCGACGTGCGCGGCGATCCGCGCACCCGTGACCTGTCGGTGGTCCGGGAGCGCGGCATCGGCTCCTACGCCGCGACGCCGATCAACGACTCGGAGGGCCGGGAGTACGGCGTGCTGGGATGCGTCGCCAGGAAGCCGTGCCCGGCGCTGCGCGACGGTGATCGCGGGATCCTGCGGCTGCTCGCCACCTTCCTCACCGAGTTCGTCATCGACCTCCGCCAGCTGTGGAACGAGCGCAGCGCGGTCTGGAGCCATCTGCGCGAGTGTCTCGACCAGGGCGCCCCGGAGGTTGTGTTCCAGCCGGTCGTCGAGCTGAGCAGCGGCCGCGTCGTGTGCGTCGAGGGGCTGGCGCGGTTCACCGCGGACGGGCAGGAGCCGCAGAACATGTTCGCCGCCGCCGCGGGTGTCGGCCTGCGGCGCGAGCTGGAGCTGGCGGCCGTGCGCAACTCGCTGCGGGCGCTGTCGGACGTGCCCCGCGGCGTCCTGCTGAGCGTGAACGCCTCGCCCGACACCGTGGTCCGGGGTCTGCTCGACCTGGTCCTCGCGACCGGGACGCCGGAACGGGTCGCGGTGGAGATCACCGAGCACGAGCACATCGGCGACGACCACGACCTGCTGCTCGCCACCGAGATGCTGCGGGGGCACGGAACGCACATCGCGGTGGACGACGTCGGCAGCTGCTACTCGGGGCTCGAGCAGCTCCTCCACCTGCGTCCCGACGTCATCAAGATGGACGGCTACATCACCCGGGGCATCGAGGCCGATCCGGCCCGCCGTGCCGTGGCGGCGGGACTGGCCAGGGTCGCCGAGGAGATCGGCGGATGGGTGGTGGCGGAGGGCATCGAGACGCGCGCGGAGTTCGACGCCGTCATCGAGGCGGGCATCCCCTACGGCCAGGGCTTCCTGCTCGGCCGTCCCGCCACGTCGGTGAGGGCGGCCTGCGCCGGGCTGCGCCTCCCCGACGGCGTCGCGCCCCGTGCCCAGCCCGCCGGGCACGTCCACGACGGGCTCTGCCCACGGCTGTGAGGCAGCGCCCGCGGCCTGGCCGGAAGGCTCGTCAGTCCCGCTGGCCATGGATCACGGCATGGGGGCACGCCGCGCGAAGGATCATCTCCTGAACCACGTCGCGAGTCGGCCCGAACGGCCCTTGTGACACGGCCGGCCGGGACGCAGACTGCGCGTCATGCACCAACAGGACGACCGTCCCCCCGACCGGGCCGGGCCGGTGGCCCCGCGGATGGCCCAGCGGCTGGAGGTGCACGGAACCGTGCAGGGCGTCGGGTTCCGGCCGTTCGTCCACCGGCTCGCGACCGGCCTCGGCCTGGACGGCTGTGTCCGCAACGACGACGGCCGGGTCGTCGTCGAGGCCGCCGGGCCGGCCGACGCCCTCGCCACGCTCGCCACCCGCCTGCGCTCCGACGCGCCACCGCACGCCCGCGTGACCGCCGTGCACGCCACGGGACCGCCCTCGCCGCCGCCGAGCCCGGGTTCCGGATTCCGGGTCGAGACGTCCGCCCGGCGTGCGGCCGGCGGCTCGCGGCCGGAGGTGCGGGAGATCCCACCGGACCTCGCCACCTGCCCGGCCTGCCTCGCCGAGCTGCTCGACCCGCGGGACCGACGCTTCCGGTACCCGTTCCTGACCTGCACCGACTGCGGGCCGCGCGCCACCATCATCGACGGCCTTCCCTACGATCGGGAACGCACCACGATGCGCGCGTTCCCGATGTGCGCCGACTGCGCGCGCGAGTACGCCGACCCGGCGGACCGCCGCTTCCACGCCGAGCCGATCGCCTGCCCGCACTGCGGCCCCCGGCTCACCTGGTGGTCCACTGACGTCGATCCGGCCGCGCCGGCCCAGGCCCACGGCGAGGACGCGCTCGACGCCGCGGTCACGCTGATCCGCGCCGGCGGCATCGCCGCGGTCAAGGGACTCGGCGGCTACCAGCTGGTGTGCGACGCCGCCTCGGGCACGGCCGTCGCCCGGCTACGTGCCCGCAAGCATCGTCCCGCCAAGCCGTTCGCGGTCATGGTCGCCGACCTCGACGCGGCCCGGCTTCTCGCCCAGGTGGACACGGCGGAGGCCGAGCTGCTCACCGGCGCCGCCCGCCCGGTCGTGCTCCTCGACGCCGGCCGTCGCCCCGGGCCGGCCCTGGTGTCGGCGCCGACGTTGGCGGACGAGGTCACGGCGGGTGCCCCGCGGCTGGGCGTGTTCCTGCCGACCACGCCGCTGCACCACCTGCTGCTCGCCGAGGTGGGCGGCCCGCTGGTCGTCACCAGCGGGAACCGCGCGGACGAACCGATCGCCATCGCCGACGCCGACGCCCGCCGACATCTCGGCCCGGTGGCCGACGGCTTCCTGGGTCACGACCGGGCGATCCGCTCCCGGTACGACGATTCCGTCGCCCGGGTGGTCGCGGGCCGGGCCACCGTGATCCGCCGCGCCCGCGGCTACGCGCCGTGCCCCCTGCCGCTCCCGCACGCCGCCTCCCGGCCCGTGCTCGCCGTCGGCGGCCAGCTCAAGCACACGTTCACCCTCGCGGCCGGCCCGACGGCGGTCGTCGGGCCGCACACCGGCGACCTGGCCTCGCCGCCCACGCTGGCCGCGTTCGAGCGCACCCTCGCGCAGCTGTCCGCGGTGGTCGGGATCACCCCCGAGGTGGTCGCCCACGACCTGCACCCCGACTACCTGTCGACCCGCCACGCCGAACGGTTCGCCGCCGACCGGCGGATCCCCGTGCAGCATCACCACGCGCACGCCGCGTCCTGCGCCGCCGAGCACGGCGTGACCGGCCGGTTCATCGGCGTCGTCTACGACGGCCTGGGACTCGGCGACGACGGCACGCTGTGGGGCGGCGAGGTGTTCGTCGCGGACCTGGCGGCCTACCGGCGCGTGGCCCGCTTCGCCCGGGCACCGCTGCCCGGCGGCGCCGCCGCGATCCGCCGCCCCGCCCGCATGGCCCTGGGCTACCTGTTCGGCGCCGAGCAACTCGGCGACGGCGATCAGGACGGCGACCTCGGCCGGTGGACCGGCGGCCCGCACCTCGCCGCGCCGCTGCTCGATCGCCTGCCGGCGGGCGAGGCGGCGGTCATCGCCAGAATGATCCACCGACGGGTGAACACGCCCGTCGCCTCCAGCGCGGGCAGGCTGTTCGACGCCGCGGCGGCACTGCTCGGGCTGCGCGACGACATCACCTACGAGGGCGAGGCCGCCCTGGCCCTGGAAGCGGCCGCCGGCTCCCACGACGGCGATGGCTCCCACGACGGCGATGTCGGTGGCGAGCTGCCCTGGCGGCTGGCGCGCGAGGGGGAGCTGCTCGTCTACGATCCGCGGCCGACTCTGCGGGCCCTGCTGGACGGCCTCGCCGACCGTGTCGATGTCGGGATCCTCGCCGCCCGTTTCCACACGACGATCACTGCCGTCACGGTGGCGCTGTGCGAGGACGTCTCCCGGCGGCACGGCCTGCGCACGGTCTGTCTGTCCGGCGGCGTGCTGCACAACCAGCGCCTGGCCGCAGGCGTCGTCGGCGCGCTGGCGGACGCCGGTCTCGAACCGCTGCTGAACGAGCGGGTGCCGGCGGGCGACGGCGGGCTGAGCTACGGCCAGGCCGCCGTCGCCGCCGCGCGGATGACCGGGAGGTGAGGGGGCAGGCTGTGCTCTGGAGACGGAGCTCTGGAGACGGAGCTCTGGAGGCGGAAGGTGGTGGGGTCTCATGATCCGCGAAGACACCTGGACGGTGGAGATCTTCCTGTCCGAGGACGAGGGCGAGACGCGAGCCGACGCGATGCTGCGGTGCGGCGCTGGCCAGGAGGTGCTGGCGTCCGGGGTCGCCCGGTGCGATCCCGACGACTACGACATTCCGGAGATAGGCGCGGAGGTGGCGGCGTCACGAGCACTGGCGGAGCTGGCGCGCAAACTGCGCAGAACGGCTGCGGACGACATCCAGACCGTGACCGGCACGCGCGCGCGGGTGCACCCGTGAGAACCGGACGCGCGGGCGGTCACGGTGGCGGAGCCGGAAAGGACACGAAGTGCGGAACACCCTGCCGAAGGTCCCGTGCCTTCCGAGCAAAGGTTGTGCGCGGACCTGCACAAACGTCCCCTGATCGCCATCCTCGGATACAGGACAGTCGTCGGTGCGGGGAACAGGAGCAGAGCTGAGGAGTGCGGCGATGGGTGGAATCGTGGTCGGAGTCGACGGCTCGGCGGACGCCGACGCGGCGCTGCGGTGGTCGATGGCCGAGGCGCGACGACGGAAGGCCCCGCTCGTCGTGCTGCTCGCCTGGGACCCCCGGCACTGCCCGCCGGCCGTGACGGGAATGGCCGGCGGCGTCGACGTCACCGCCTTCGAGAAGGCGGCCAGGGCGTTGCTGGACGACTGCCTCGACCAGGCACATGAGGACACGGTGGGCCTGCGGGTCGAACCGGTGCTGGTCGAGGACGCGCCCGCGCGCGCCCTGATCGGGCAGTCCGGCGACGCGAGCCTCGTCGTGGTGGGATCGCGGGGCCGCGGCGGATTCACCAGCCTGACGCTGGGCTCCGTCAGCCACCAGTGCGTCCACCATGCCGCCTGCCCGGTCGCCGTCGTCCGGGCGGGACTTATGCAGAACTCCGCATGAAGATCAGGAGTTTTCGCTCCGTTCCAAATGACCAATGCCTTTCCTGGTGCCCGAGGGCACGGGAACAACAAGGGACGTAGTGGTTGGGATACGTCCACCTCGGCCTGGGCGTGGACGGCCGGGTCGGCTTCCAGGTGCACGAGTTGGCGAACCCGCCGAGGCTGGCGATCGACATCGCCTCCTGACAGGCCTCCCGACAGGCCTCTTGAAGATCATCATGGCGGGGCTGCTCCGCGCTCGCCCATCCGGGCCACTGCGGGGACGCTGGAGGCGGGTCGGGGCAGCCGCCGCCCGGGAACGGAGGGTGTGATGGCCGGCATCGTGGTGGGTGTGGATGGTTCGCGTGACGCCGACGCGGCGCTGCGGTGGGCCGTCGGCGAGGCCTGGCTGCGGGGGGATCGTCTTGACACCGTCCTCGCCTGGGCACCGGACGACTGTCCCCGGGAGGTGCGGGAGCGCGCCTACGCGCCCGGCTCGCACAGCGTCGAGGGCGCCGCCCTGCGGGTGTTGCAGGACTCGGTCGCCCGGGCGCGCGATCCCCGCCGGCCCGTGCCCGTCACGGAACGCGCGGTCTACGCGGACGCCGCCGAGGCGCTGCTGTCCGCGTCGTCGACCGCGGACCTGCTGGTCGTCGGGCTCCGGGGGAGCAGGCGACTGCACCGCTACCTCGTGGGCTCGGTGACCGCCGCCTGCCTGCACGAGGCGACGCGTCCCGTCGTCGTGGTGCGCGCCGGCACCGCATCCGCCGCCGACGCCGCATCCGCCGCCGACGCCGCATCCGCCGCCGACACCGATTCCGCCGCCACGGCACCGGTGGTGGTCGGGGTCGACGGCTCGGCCACGTCGTTGAACGCGCTGCGCTGGGCCGCCGCGGAGGCGGTCCTGCACGCCGCGCCCCTGCACGTCGTCCACGCCTGGCTGCCGACCCTCGGCCTGCATCTCGGTCAGCACGCCGACACCGACCGCGAGGCGATCGAACGCACTGTGCGGCAGGCGCTCGACGACCACGTCCGCGCGGGCCTGGCGGAGGTGCCCGATATCGACGTCGACATCCGACTCGCCCTCGGCGGTTCCGCGACGACGCTGCTCACCGCCGCGGCGGCCGCCCGCCTGCTCGTGCTCGGATCCCGGGGTGCCGGTGGCTTCACCGGCCTGCTGCTCGGGGCGACCGCACACCAGTGCGTCCACCACGCCCACTGCCCGGTCGTCGTCGTTCCCGACTCCGCCCGGTAGTCGCTTCCGGGTTGTTTCGGGCTTGCATTCGGTACCCAGGTACGCGCTGGCGGCGTGACCCTGCACCGTCGACGCCGCGCGGCCATGGCCCGCGCCATCACCAACGGCGACGTCTCCTGCGGCTGCGGCGACCGCGCCTGCTAAAGATCCACGAGAATCGAGACGACAGTGCATCAGTCCTGGTAGAAGGGTGATCTGCTGATCGGAGGGCTGGCCGTCTGTCTGCCAGATCTTCTTCTGGTCGGACACGGCGATGAGGCACAGCCATAGGCAGGTGCCGGCGGCGAGGCGTCCGGACCAGCGGCGGATCGCGTCTCCGAGTACCTCGGCGGGCACGTTGTCGGCGTTGAGGGCGAGATCGGCGAGTTCCGCGAGGTCCTCGGCGTCCTCCTCGGTGGGTGTTGCGTCGGTGGACGATCACCAGAAGGGCGAAAAACGGTGTTACCGCGGGAACGTGCGGACCGATCGATCGGTCGGTGAGGGCCGGCCAACCGGAGAGTGGACACAGTGACGCACGAAACCCTGCTGACCGTCGGGACCGGCCGGGGCAATCGGACGGGCTAGCGGATGGTGTGGCGCGTGACGGGCGGGTATCCGCGTCCCGGAGGTTGCAGGGAGGACGCCGCCGGCCGAGCTCAGGGGGCGTCGTCTCCAGGGGACACGGTCACGGGGAGGAGGCGACCGGGCAGGCCCAGCTGTTCGGCGACTCGGGCAACGGAGTCCCGCCGCAGGCGGTCGTACAGGGTGTGCGGATCGCGCAGGGGGCGGCCGAGGGCGCCCGCCAGCCAGGCGGCGTCCAGCTCGGTGCCGGGGGCGGCGGCGTCGCGGCGGCCGGCGGTGTCGAGGTTCGACTGGAAGATCCCGGCGGCGGAGCGGGGCAGGAAGTCCTCGTACACGATCGGCTCAGCACGGATCCAGCCCTGGTCGAGCAGATCGGGCAGGGTGAGCGGGGGTGGGCCGCCGGGGTGGCGTCCGTCCGGCTCCACCGTGTAGGTGAAGTAGGCCAGGTCGTGCTGGGCCAGCGCGGCCTCGCTGGCGGGCACCCGACGGTTCCACAGCTCCGCGGCGAGCCGCGCCCGCTCAGGGGCGGGGACCGGGGCGGACCGGGTCGCGTCGGCGACGGTCTCCTCGACCTCGGCGGTCAGCTCGTCGTAGAGGGCGCGGCCGCGGACGGTGGCCGCGATACCCCGCGACTCGACCTCGCCGAAGCGGACGCGCACCGTGCCGTGGGTGATCGTGCCGTCGGGTTCCCGAAACGGGCGGTGCTCGGCCAGGGCCCGCATGGACGTCTGGCGCAGCAGCAGGTCCGGGCCGGCCCAGTGGGGCGGGCCCTGAATGGTGTCGATCATCTCCAGGCCCCGTCCGCGCATCACCGCGTACAGCTCGTCGATGTCGAGGACGCGTGGCGTCAGATGGTTCAGGTGTGTCGTGCGGCCGGCGCCGATGTCGGCGGCGACGGCGCAGACCCGGGACAGCTCGGTGAACCACGCGCGGTCGACCGGCTCCGGCGACAGCCGCAGCGCGTCCGTCGCCAGCGCCAGGAAGGACTCGGCATCCGCAGGGTCGAGTCCGTGCCAGGCGATCGCCCGGTCGGCGAGGTCCAGCAGCAGCGGGGGGAACAACGTCCGATCGGCCAGGGCATGGTCGAGACGGCGGCCGAGATCGGCGGTGAAGAAACGCCGGTCGCCGGGAACCAGCATCGAGGTGAACACCCGGAACGGGCCGCGGGCCAGTTCCGGCGGGTCGAGCGGCCGAAACGCCGTGGCGACGACCGGCACCGCACGCGTCGCGGCCTCGCGCAGGTCGTAGAACCCCACCGGATACATGCCCATCGCGGCGAAGATCCGCCCGACCTGGGACAGCTCGCGCGGTGTGCCCACCCGGATCGCTCCGTGCCGCTCGTCACCCACCCGGGACAGGTCGCCGAGGCGCTCGGCCCGCGCGCCCTGGCTGCCCAGGACCCGCAGGTTCACCTCCCGGGTCGCGGCGAGCAGCGTCGGGTAGGCGGGGACGTCCCGTCCGAACAGCTCCGACAGCCGGCGGGCGAACGCGGCGCGCAGCTGATGGGGCTCCCACCGCACCTCGGGCACCTCTGGTCCCTGCCCGCCGGGCCGCGCCGGAACCCCGTGGACCTTTCCTGAACGCCGGATCGAATGGAGACTGTCGGTTCGTGAGCATTCTCGACGACGCCCGCCCGGGCATGGACCTCGACGTCCGACCGCAGGACGACCTCTTCGGCCATGTGAACGGCCGATGGCTCGCCGAGACGGAGATACCGTCCGACCGTTCGAGCTGGGGCCCGTTCGTGCAGCTCGCCGACACCGCCGAGCGGCAGGTCCGCGACATCATCACCGACCTCGCGTCCCAGCGCAGCCCAGCCGGCCAGCGCAGCCCAGCCAGCCAGGACGAGGACGCCTGGCGGATCGGCGCGCTCTACCAGTCCTTCCTGGACGTCGAGACGATCGAGGCGCGCGGGCTGGACCCGGTGCGGCGGCTGCTGGACGCCGCGCGCGGGCTGGGTGACATCGGCGAGCTCGCCGCGGTGCTCGGCACGCTCGAGCGCGCCGGCGGCCACGGACTGTTCGGCACCTACGTGGACACCGACGACCGCGACTCCGACCGCTACCTGGTCAACGTGCGCCAGGGCGGCCTCGGCCTGCCGGACGAGTCGTACTACCGCGACGAGAAGTACGCCGAGATCCGCGAGCGGTACCTCGCCTACCTGGCCCGCATCCTCGACCTGGGGGAGCACCCCGACCCCGAGGGCGCCGCGGGGCGCATCCTCGAACTGGACACCCTGCTCGCCAAGGGGCACTGGGAGCGGGCCGAGACCCGCGACGTCCAGAGGACCTACAACCTGATGACGGTCGAGGACGTGAGCGTGCTCTGCCCGGCCTTCGCCTGGGACGCGTACGTCAGCGGCCTCGGTGGGCAGCTCACCGGCCCGCACGCGACGCTCGCCGAGGTGTGCGTGCGGCAGCCGTCGTACCTCGCGCACCTGTCGACGGTGCTCGCCGACACGCCGATCGAGACGTGGCGGGACTGGCTGGCGGCCCAGGTGCTGCGCGCGACCGCGTCCTACCTGCCCGACGCGTTCGTCGAGGCCCACTTCGACTTCTACGGCCGGACCCTCAGCGGCACGCCCGAGCTGCGGGCCCGGTGGAAGCGGGCGGTGTCCTTCGTCCAGGGCGCGGTCGGGGAGGCGGTGGGGCGGGAGTATGTCGCCCGTCATTTCCCGCCGCATGCCAAGGCGCAGATGGACGAGCTCGTCGCGAACCTGCTCGCGGCCTACCGCATGTCGATCTCCCGGCTGGACTGGATGACGGAGGAGACCAAGCGGCGGGCGTACGAGAAGCTTGACACCTTCCGGCCGAAGATCGCCTATCCCGACCGGTTCCGGGATTACTCCGGCCTGCGGGTGAGCCCGGATGATCTGATGGGCAACGCCCTGGCCGCCGCCGCTTTCGAGACCGACCGGCAGCTCGCCAAGATCGGGACGCCCGTCGACCGGGACGAATGGCTGATGCTCCCGCAGACCGTCAACGCCTATTACAACCCGGGCACCAACGAGATCTGCTTCCCGGCCGGCATCCTGCAGAAGCCGTTCTTCAGCGCCGAGGCCCACCCGGCCGAGAACTACGGCGGCATCGGCGCGGTCATCGGCCACGAGATCGGCCACGGCTTCGACGACCAGGGCGCCCAGTACGACGGCGCCGGCAACCTCAACGACTGGTGGAGCGCCGCGGACAAGGCGGCGTTCGAGGTGAAGTCGGCGAAGCTCGTCGAGCAGTACAACGCGCTCGAGCCGCGCAACCTGCCGGGGGAGAAGGTGAACGGCGCGCTCACCGTCGGCGAGAACATCGGCGACCTCGGCGGCCTCACCATCGCGCACCAGGCCTACGGCCTCTCCCAGGGCGGCGAGGCGCCGCGCGACGACCGCCGCCGGCTGTTCCTGAACTGGGCCCACGTGTGGCGGATGAAGCGCCGGATCGAACTCGAGCGGCAGTACCTCACCATCGATCCGCACAGCCCGCCCGAGCTGCGCGCCAACATCGTCCGCAACCTCGACGAGTTCCACGAGGTCTTCGACACCGCTCCCGGCGACGGCCTCTGGCTCGACCCCGCCGACCGCGTCCGCATCTGGTAGCCCGCTTCGGCGATCTCGACGCCACCGAACGGGGCGGCCAGGCCGAGCGCGTAGTGGTTGACGCCGATGGTTCCGGTCTCGACGCGGTCGGCCAGGGCGGGCGCCGCGGCCGCGATCGCTGGGCCGGGCCGCGCCGCGGGTGGCCCGGAACTGGGCCACCCGGGCCGGTCGGCGGTTCTACTTCTGCAGGGGGTCGCGGGGCAGGCCTAGGATGCGTTCGGCGATCTGGTTGCGGGTGATCTCCGAGGTGCCGCCGGCGATGGTGAGGCCGCGCCAGGCCAGTGCGAGCCGACCGGCGGCCTCGCCGGGACCCTCGGCGAACGCGGCGGCGGGGCCGGCGAACGCCAGGGCGAGGTCGGCGCTGGACCGGGCGCGTTCGGCGAGGACGAGTTTGGTGATGTTGCCTTCCGGGCCGGGTCCGTCGCCGGTGACCGCTCGGGTGGCGCTGCGCAGGTTCAGCGCCCGCAGCGCGTGGCCTGTCGCGAGGTGGCCGCCGACCCGTTCGGCGGCGGCCGGCACCCCGGCGCCGTGGGCACGGTAGAGGCCGAGGAGGTCGTCGACGTCGAAGTCGCCGCCCCCGCCGCCCCCGCCGATGCTGACCCGTTCGTTGCCGAGCGTCGCCCGCGCGACCGTCCAGCCCTGGTTCGGCGTGCCGACGACGTCGGCGTCGGGGACGAACACGTCGGTGAGGAACACCTCGTTGAACTCCGCCGAGCCGGTCGTCTGGCGCAGCGGGCGGACCTCGACACCCGGATGCTCCATGTCAATGATCATGATGGTGATGCCGGCGTGTTTGCGTGCCGTCGGGTCGGTGCGCACTGTCGCGAAGCCCCGCCGGCACAGGTGGGCGCCGCTGGTCCAGACCTTCTGGCCGTTGACGAGCCAGCCGCCCTCGACCTTCTCGGCCCGGGTGCGGATGCCGGCCGCGTCGGAGCCGGCGGCCGGCTCGGAGAACAGCTGGCACCACATCTCCTCCTGTGCCAGCGCCCGGCGCACGTACCGCTCGACCTGGTCGGCGGTGCCGTGCTGGACAAGGGTGAGGATCACCCAGCCGGTGATGCTGTAGAACGGCCGGGTGACCCCCGCCTCGTCGAACTCCTGGTCGATGACGAGCTGCAGGCCGGCGGGCGCCTCGATGCCCCACGGCCGCGGCCAGTGCGGCTGGACGTAGCCGGTCTGGATGAGCCGCTCGCGCTGTTCGGCGACGGGCAGCGCCGCGAGCTCGCGGGCCAGCGCCCGCACCTGCGGACGCCGGGCCTCCGCCTGCGGGGGCAGCTCCAGCGACGACTCCCGCACCGCCCCGGCGAGCTCCAGCCGGGTGACATCCGCGGCGGCGGCGGAGGGGTCGAACACGGCGCGCAGGGTCGTCGCCCGCCGCAGCAGCAGGTGCGCGTCGTGCTCCCAGGTGAAGCCGATGCCGCCGTGCACCTGGATGTTCAGCGAAGCGTTGTCGGCGAACCCCGGGACGGCCAGTGCCACCGCCGTCGCCGCCGCCAGCGCGAACACCTCGTCGGACGCCCCGTCCCCGGCGGCGCGGGCGGCGTCCCACACCGCCGCGGTGCCAAGCTCGGCGGCGACCAGCATGTTCGCCAGATGGTGCTTGACGGCCTGGAACACCCCGATCGGCCGGCCGAACTGCTCGCGCACCTTCGCGTACGCGGTCGCGACCTCGACCGTCTCCAGCGCCCCGCCGACCGCCTCGGCCGCGAGCACCGTGCGGGTCAGCGCCTCGGCCCGCGGGCGGGCGCCGACGAGCACGTCGCCGGCGGCGACCGGGACCCGGTCCAGGCGCAGCCGGGCCGAGCGGCGACCCGGGTCGAGCGCCGCGGGCACCTCGGCCGACACCCCCGGCGCGTCCGCCGCAACGATCACCACGTCGTCCCCGGCGACCAGCACGAACAGCGACGCCAGCGCGCCGCCGAGCACCACCGGCACCTGCCCGGACAGCACCCCGTCGGCCAGGCGCAGGTCGCCGAGCAGGCCCACGGCGGCGACCGTGTCCCCGCCGGCGAGGCCCGGCAGATGGCGGGCCCGCGCCGTCTCGTCGCCGCACGCGGCGATCACCGCGGAGGCGGCGACGGTGGGCACGAACGGGCCGGGCGCGACCGCGCGGCCGAGCTCCTCGACGACGACCACCAGCTCCTCGAGCCCGGCGCCGCCCCCGCCGTGCTCCTCGGGCAGGTGCACGCCGAGCAGACCCAGGTCGGCGAACTCCTTCCAGAAGCCGGGCAGCGGCGCGTCCGCCGACTCCAGTAACGCGCGGCCCGCGGCCCGCGCCTCGTGCCGCGTCAGCAACGCCCGCGTGGTGCGGGCCAACTCCCGGTGTTCCTCGCTGATCGCGATGGCCATGACCTGCTCTCCTTCGACCCGGTAGGGACAACCACAGTGGTCCCAGTAACAGTGGTCCCAGTAGCGGACAACCCCGATGGTGTGACAGACAACCGATCGAGGCGCGTCGCCGCGCCCGACCCGCCGGCCGGTGGCTCCTCCACAGAACGGAAGTCCCCATGGACATCAGCGGCAAGTCCGCCCTCGTCACCGGCGGCGCGTCCGGCCTCGCGGGGAGGTGATCCGTCTCGACGGCGCCATCCGGACGGCGCCGCGCTGACCCGCGGCGCTTTTTGAGCACACTGAGTAACTTAAGTACCCTCAATGTGCGGGTGGGTGGCCCGGTGGGCCGCGGGGCGGCGCCGGGGGCGTGGTGGAAGCGTCCGCAGGAGTGGAGCGGAGGGGACGGGATGGCTGAGACAGGCGAGGCACCCGAGGTCCTGACCGAGCGTCGCGACGGCGTGCTGGTCATCACCCTCAACCGGCCGGCGGCGAAGAACGCGGCCACCCTCGGCGTCGCGCGGGGCGTCGCCGTGGCGCTGGACGAGCTCGACGCGTCCGACGAGCTGCGGGTCGGGGTGATCACCGGCGCGGGCGGCACCTTCTGCGCGGGCATGGACCTCAAGGGGTTCCTGCACGACGAGTATCCGATGATCGAGGGCCGGGGTTTCGCCGGCCTGACGATGGCGCCGCCGCGCAAGCCGCTCATCGCCGCGGTGGAGGGCTGGGCGCTGGCCGGCGGCTTCGAGATGCTGCTCGCCTGCGACATCGTCGTCGCCGCCGAGACGGCGCGCTTCGGCGTCCCGGAGGTCAGGCGGGCGCTGGTCGCCGCCGCCGGCGCCGCGATGCTGCTGCCCCGGCGCATCCCGCTCGGCGCGGCGCTGGAACTGCTGCTCACCGGCGATCCGATCGACGCCCGGCGCGCCCACGAGCTCGGCATCGTCCAGCGGCTCACGCCGACCGGCGGCGCCCTCGACGAGGCGGTGGCGCTCGCCGCCACCATCGCCGCCAACGGCCCGCTGGCCGTCGCGGTCACCAAGCAGATCGCCCGCTCGGCCGGCGACTGGACCGTCGAGGACGGCTGGAGGCGCCAGGACGAGCTGATCAACCCCGTCTTCGCCTCCGAGGACGCGCGGGAGGGCGCGAGCGCGTTCGCCGAGAAGCGCACGCCCGTGTGGAAGGGCCGCTGAGATGGCCGAGGACGCCGAGACGGGGCCGTACCGGGACTGGGCGGCGACGCCGTGGGCCTGCCCCGGCTGGAGGCGGTCGCCCACACCCTCGACCCTGGCTACGGCATCTTCGGTAGCGCCCGGGCCGGCACAAGCCACAAGGAACTGCCTCGGGGACGCCCGGACGCCCTGCGCGGGCAGGCGAGAAGCGGCCACGCCGACCTGGACGGCTTCGCGATCGCCGGCCCGTCCTTCATGACGGTGGGTCGCACCGAGGAGGAGATGGCCGCGGCGTCGTTCGGCACCCGCAGGCAGATCGCCTTCTACGCCTCCACCCCCGCCTACCGGCCCGTCCTCGACCTGCACGGCTGGGGTGAGGCGCAGACGGAGCTGAACACCCTGTCCAAGCGCGGCGAGTGGGACGCCATGGCCGACGTGATCACCGACGAGATGCTGCATGCCTTCTCCGTCGTCGGCACCCCGCGGGAGGGCGAATCACGGCGCCTGGGTGACACCCACGGTAAGCGAGCTGACGTTGCGCGGCGCCCGCCTCGTCGGACAGGATTCGCCGTGGCCGGCCGCGACCTGCTCGCCCACGGCCCCGAAGCCCCGATGGCCCCGGCGGGGGCCCGCCGCGCCGTGGCCGGGGCGCGGGCCCGTCGCGCGGGCGCACTCGTCGGGCGGGTGGGAGCGAGGGATGCAGCGATGGTCAGTCCACACTCGGCCCACGATGGCGGTGAGGTGAGCATGCTGGCACTGCTCGACGTGGTGCCGCTGGAGGCCGACGTGTTCCGCGCGCCGACGGTGGCGCCGCCGGGCCTGGCGCGGCTGTTCGGCGGGGAGGTGGCGGCCCGCGCGCTGGGGGCGGCCCAGCGCACCGTGCCGACCGGGTTCGCCGTCCACTCGCTGCACGGCTACTTCCTGCGCGAGGGGGCGCCCGGGCGGCCCGTGCTGTTCCGGGTCGATCGGGTGCGCGACGGGCGCTCGTTCCTGACCCGGCAGGTCACGGTGACACAGGACGAGCGGGCGATCTTCACGATGACGGCGTCGTTCCACCGCGGCGAGGACGGCGCCGACGTGGCGCGGCCCTTCCCGGCCGGGGTCGTGCCGCCGCGGCGGGCGGTGCACCACCCGGGCCCCACCGACGACTACCCGGGCCGAGCGCCCCTGGAGATCGTCGAACTGATGCCCTTCGCCGGCGGCGGGCAGGGGGTGCAGCGGCGGGTCTGGATGCGCAGCCGCACGCCGCTGTCCGACGACCCGGCGGCCCACGCCCGCGCGCTGACCTACGCCAGTGACCTGAACACCGCGTTCGTCGTCACCCGCGCGGCCGGGCTCGATCCCGCGCACACCATGGTCGCGAGCCTCTCGCACACGCTGTGGCTGCACCGGCCGGTCCGGTTCGACGACTGGGCGCTGTTCGAGATGTCGTGCGAGTCGGCAGCCGGCGGGCGGGGGCTCGTGTCGGGGACCATCCACGGCCGCGACGGCACCCACGTCGCCTCCCTCGCCCAGGAGGTGCTCGCCCGGCCGCGGTCCGGTCACTGAGCCGCCGCCGACGCACCGGGCCGGCCGCCCGCCGGCGCGGCCCCGGTTCGCGGCGGATGACGGGCGGGCGGCTTTGAGTACTCTTTTGCTCCTGCCTCCGTATACTCTGTGGCGTCGACTCGGAGGAGTTCGGGGCACGGTGGTGGAAGGAGCGCGGGCACCGCGCGGCGCGTCGTTGGCGGATCCCGATCGCGGGACCATGCCGGGTGAGTCTGGTTCCGGTCTGAACAGCCGCAGGCGGCCGCATGAGGTGAAGCTCGCCCGCCGGCTCGCGCGGCGCATCGAGGACGACATCGCCCGCGACGGTTGGCGGGTCGGCACGTCCTACGCCTCCGAGACGGACCTGTTGGAGCGTTACGGGGTGAGCCGTGCGGTGCTGCGCGAGGCGATCCGGCTGGTGGAGCACCATGGCGTCGCGACGATGCGCCGCGGTCGCCGCGGCGGGCTGGTGCTGCGCGCCCCCGACGCCGCCCCCCTGACCATCGCGGTGGTCGTCTACCTGGAGTACATCGGCACGACCATCGAGGATCTGCTCGAGGTGCGGATGCTGGTGGAGCCGCTCGCCGCCCGGCTCGCGGCGCAGGCACTCACCGAGGACAACATCGTCTCCCTGCGCCGTGTGCTCGCCGCGGAGCGCGAACGCGGCGAGCTCGACCCGGCGGCCCGCGGGCAGCTGCACCGGCTGCTGGGCAGCCTCGGCGGTAACCCGGCGCTCAGCCTGTTCGTCGACGTGCTGTGCGAGCTCACCACCCGCTACGCGACCGTCCCGCCGGCGCAGGACGCCGCGCACACCCGGGCGCTCTGCGCCGACTCGGACCGGGCGCACGCGGCCATCGTCGAGGCGATCGTGGCCGGTGACGCGGCGCTGGCCGAGCGTCGCATGCTGCGCCATCTCACGGCCATGCGGGACTGGCTGCTCTCGACGAGCCAGGAGCCGATCGCGCGGCGCCCGTCGCTCGCGCTCGCGGCACCGGGCGGGGGCAAGCTCGCCGAGACCGTCGCGCGCCGGCTGATGTCGGAGATCATCGCCAGCGGCGCGCGGGTCGGCGAGATCTTCGGTTCGGAGACGGAGTTGCAGGCCCGTCTCGACGTCAGCCGTGCGGTGTTCCGCGAGGCGATCCGCCTGCTCGAATACCACTCGGTGGCGCGGATGCGGCGCGGGCCCTACGGCGGGCTGGTGATCTCCGAGCCCGATCCGTCGGCGAGCATCGACGCGATGGCGGTGTACCTGGATTACCGCGGGGTCGATGCCGCCCAGCTGCGGGTGGTCCGCGACGTCGCCGAGCTCGGCGCGATCGGTCTGCTGGTCGCCCGGGGCACCGACGGGTCGCGCGGCGCGGCGCTGCGGGCGGCGCACCAGGTCACGGCCGCCACCCCGCCTGAGCAGGTCGCGGCGCTGTCGCACCACTTCCACCTGCGGATCGCGGAACTCGCCGGCAACCAGATCCTCGCGCTGTTCCTGCAGATCATGCTGACCGTCTCCGCCCGGCACGCCGGCGCTCCCGTCCCGCCAGGCGAGGACCGGTGGCCCGCCGACGCGGACGCCCCCGCGCCCGGCATCCCCCCGGCGGTGCAGCCCACTCCCGAGGCCACGCCCGAGGCCGGGACCGAGGCCGGGACCGTGCACGACGTCCACGGCCGGATCCTCGAGGCGATCCTCGCCGGCGACGGGCCGCTCGCCCAGTACCGGATGCGCCGTCACCTGCAGGCGCTCGACGCCTGGTGGGCCTGAGCACGCCCGCCGGTCCGGCCTGATCGCGCCGCTGTGCGAGCGGGTCGGCGCATTCCTGGTATCGCGTCGCCATGAGAATGTCCGGCCTGTCGTCCGCCCGGCCTGCGGGGTGACGCGCCGACGCCAGACGCCTGTCCGTTTTATGCCCTAATCGACGAGGTTGCGTGCCGAGCGCGTTGATGTCCGGTTGTCGACGGACCGGCTGGCCTGCGGGCAGAACTCGCGACGCGCCTGCGTCTCATTGGGTCTGCTTGCTGCCGTGTAGTGGTAAAGATGTGATCATAACGCTACTGTCTGCACAGTGCCCGCAGGTGAAGCTGATGAGGATTATCGGTCGACGGCGCACCTGGGGAGAGCCGCTCGGGATGCCCACGGCCAGGGCGCGCACTATTACCATCTGGACGGGCTGCGTGGCACGTTCATGTTGGTCGGCGTTTTCGTCCACGTGTCCACGCTCGGCCACGACCGGGTCTTCCACGGCATCGCCTTCGCCTCCGGCCTGTTCCGGATGCAGGGCTTCTTCCTCATCTCCGGATTCCTCTCGGCGATGCTGGTCGGCAAGTACGGGGCGGCCCGCACGGTCCGCCGCCGCTTCGCCGCCGTGGGAACCCCGCTCGTCTGCACGTTCGTGTTGTTCAACCCACCCACCCTGTGGATGACCTACAACTTCCACAACGACCCGAACATCTCGTTCCAGGACTTCCTACGTGGGCGGACCATCCCGCACCCCGAGGGGGAGCTGCACTGGCCGCTGCATCTGTGGTTCCTCATCTCCCTGCTGTGTTACGTGCTCTGCACACCTCCCGCGGTGATGCTGCTGACCCGGCTGGTCCGGCTTCCGCTCTACCAGCGGGCGACCGTGTCGCGGAGTCCCGCCATGGCGGTGATCGTGCTGGGTGTGCTGGCGTTCACCATCGTGCTGCACGGATTCCGCCGGGCCGTGGCCGAACCGGTGCTCGGCACCGGCGCGGTCGGCGAGATCGCCCGGATGACCCTGCAGCACCTGCCGTTCTACTGCCTCGGCCTGCTGCTCTATCTCGACCGCCGCCGGCTGCTCGCACATTTCCAGCGGCCCGCGCCGATCCTGCTCGTCGCCTCAGGTCTGGTCGTGCTCGCCGGCAACCGCGGCTGGATCGCACAGGCCGGCTACGGCACCGGGCAGGTGCTCAGCGAGACGGTGTTCTCCACCGCGCTGGTCTCCGCCCTGCTCGCCCTCGGCGCGCGACTGGTGCCCGGGCCGCGCGCCTGGGTGAGCTATCTCGCCGACTCCGCGTACACGGTCTACCTGTTCCACTTCTTCTGGATCTACATCGTCGCGAACCTGCTGGGGCTGGACACCTCGCTCGCCTGGCCGCAGATGCTGCTGGTCACCGCGCTCGTCATCGGCATCACCCTGGCCATCCACCAGTTCGTGATCGCACGGTCGGCGTTTCTGCGGACGATGTTCAACGGCAAGTTCCCGGCGAGGAAAGGCGACGCCCGGCCGGCCTCCCGGCACGCGCGGCGCCCGGTCGCGGACGCCGCCAGGCCGACCCCCCACGACGACCCGGAGAACACCCTCCCGCTGAGCATCCTGCGCCCGCTGCCGACGCCGGACCCGACGGCCGATTCCTGGGCGGACGCGGAACGGACCCAACAGCTGCGCTGGCTCCCCTGGTAGCCGGCGACGCGGTGAAACGGGAACCCACCCGAAGCTCACGCCCACAGCGGCGGCGCTATCCGGTGGCGCGGCTCTCGGCCTCGTCGATCGGGGCGCCGGTGACGTCGTGCGCGGTGACGGCGGCGGAGGCGGATCCGCCGAGCGGTTCGGCATGCCATCGCACGAGGTTCCAGCCGGCCAGCGGGTCGCCGTCGAGGGTGACCATGCCCGTGTTCGCGAGCCACCGATCCTCGACGGTCCCGACGCCGCCGGCCCGGATGGCCACCCAGGCCCGGATCGCGGCACCGTGACTGACGACCAGGACGGCGCCCTGCCCGTCCCACGCGGCCGCGATGGCGGCGATGGCGGCGTCGTAGCCGGCGAGGAACTCGTGGCCGCTGGACCCGCCTGGCATGACGCGGTCCAGGTCACCGTCGATCCAGCTGTGGGTGACGCCGATGTACCGGGCGACGGATGCCCTGTCGGTGCGCAGCTCCAGCTCGCCCGCGGAGACCTCCTCGATGCCCTCCGCCACCGAGACCGCGAGCCCCCGCGCCTCGGCGAGGGGTGCCGCGGTGAGCTGCGTGCGAATCAGGACGGAGGCGTGGATCGCCGAGATCCGCTCGCCGCGCAGGGCGTCGGGGACGGCCCGTGCCTGCGCGTGACCCAGGGCGGTCAGCTCGGCCCCCGGTCGCGTGGTGTCGAGCGCACCCACGATGTTGTGGGGAGTCTGGCCGTGGCGGAGCAGCATCAGGCGCATCGCCCCACTCTGCCCGATGCCGCGCCACGCCGGCGGGAGTCGATCAGCGGCGTCGCGCGGAAGACGAGAACACCCGCTCGAGCGCGCCTTCTTCCGGCACTTCCCGGACAGGCGCGAGGTGCTCTTCGACGGCGAGGCCGACCGGCGCGTCGCGCCGCACTGACGCAGCGACATCCACCGTGCCGGTGGTGGTTCAGGAACGGGCGAGCGTGAGGTGTGTGCGCAGGGCGTCGGTGGCCCGGCGGCGGGGGGAGATCGCGTTCTTCCGCTCGGTGGGCATCTCGGCGAAGGTCTGTGTGCCGCCGGCGGGTATGAAGACGGTGTCGAAACTGTGGCCGTTGCTGCCGCGGGGGACGCTGGTCAGGGTGCCGTGCACGGTGCCGGCGACGACGTGGACGCCGGTGGCGTCGGCGTAGCCGATCGCGGTCGTGATAGAGGCGCCGCGATCGGGAAGGCCTGCCGCCATGGCGAGGAGCCCGGGGATGCCGACGGCGCCCAGGAAGTGGGCGCTGAGCGCGCCGGGAAGGCCGTTCCAGGCGGTCACGGCCAGACCGGAGTCGTCCACGAGTACCGGGCGCCGGAGTTTCGCGTAGGCGTCAGCGGCCTTGTGTTCCGCCACGGTCACGACGTCCAGGGACTGGATCTCGATGAGGTCCATCGAGGTTGCGACGATCTCCCTGCCCAGAAGAAGGGTGTATTCGCGGGCCTTGCCCTCGTTGCTGGTGATGAGCGCGACATCGTCGATCATGGTGTCCTCTCGTCGGTGTGAGGTCTGGGCCCGCGGCGGTTGTGCGCCGAGGGCGGACCGGCCCGATGATCCGGGTCACCGGGCGGTTCGTCGCTACCGGGTCACCTGCTCTCACATCCGGCGCCGACCTGGAGCCAACCGGGGGACGTCCTGCGAGGTCACGGCGGGTCGGTGGTGGTCTGTTCGAAGCGGTCGAGTTCTGCTCGCAGTCGGGCGACGGAGGCCAGGACGCCGGTGGACATCGTTCGGGGGGCCGTGGACCTGCGTAGTCCGGCCACGGCGGTGTCGGCGATCTGGTCGGCGATCTCGTCCGCGGAGCGGGAACCGGCGGGGTCGTACCACCAGGCCACCGCGCGGGTCATGCCGCCGATGGTCTGGGCCGCTACGTGCTCGTCGACCCTGCGCAGGACACCGGCGTCGATGCCGGTTCTGATCAGCTCGGCGAGGCCGCGGAAGAAGCGGCTGTTGCGCTCGGCGAGTTCCTGGCTCGCGGGCTGGGGAAGGTCACGGGCGACCAGGTCCAGCAGGCGGGCCCGACCGGGATTGTCCACGGAGAGGTGGACAAGCGCCCGGACGGCGAAGTGCAGGCGAGCCGCCGGGTCCGCCGGCTGCGCACGGTCGACGGCGGCCCGCAGGACGGCCGTGGCCTCGTCGGCGATGTCGCGCACCAGGTCGGCGAGCAGGTCGTCCTTGCTCGGGTAGTAGTGATAGAGCGCGGTGCGACTGGTGCCCAGCGCGTCGGCGATGTCCTGGATGCGCGTGGACGCGATGCCCTTCGTCGCGAAGACCTCCGCCGCGGTGGACCGCACCTGCGCCTCGATCAGCCCGCGTCGGGCCTGGCTCCGTCCGCCCGCGTTCAGCGCGCTCGCCTCGTCATCCGCCGTCGCGCTCGGCGGCCGGCCGCGGTCCTGCGTGTTCGACATGATGTCGAGATGTTGACACTCATGTCGAACGTCGGCAAGCATCGGGCTGCGGCCGTGAGCGAGCCAGCCGGGCCGGCGAGCCGAGACGGGGGGTTCACGGGCGTTGACGCGGACGTCCGGGCAATGAGCTGAGCGCCGCCAGGCGGAGAAGCCGCTTCCCAGACAAGGAGACCTCGTATGTCCTATCTTCCGTTGGCCGGCGTCCGGGTTCTGGACCTCGGAATTCTTATTCCGCCCGCGCTGACCGGCAACAAGCTGGTCGCGCTGGGCGCTGACGTGGTGAAGGTCGAGAACCCGGGTCGCAGCGACCGCATCCGAGCGATACCGCCGCTCGTGGACGGTGAGAGCGCGCAGCATGTCGGCTACAACTGGGGCAAGCGCAGTATCTGTCTGAACCTGAAGGACGAGGCTGACAGGGAGACCTTCTTCGCCCTGGCCGACGTCGCCGACGTCATCCTGGAGAACCAGCTCCCCGGCTTCTGGGCCAGCATCGGCATCGATTTCGCGGCGCTGCGGCGTGCGCGTCCGTCGCTGATTGTCTGCTCCCTGACGGGATTCGGTCAGACCGGACCGCTGGCCAACCTGCCGTCGCACGGCCTGAACATGGACTCCCTCGCCGACAGCGTGGTGCTGGAGACGCGTGACGGTGAACCACGGGTGGGCTGGAGCTTCTCCAGCTGGGGCAACGAACTGGGGGCCAGTAACGCGGCGATCGCCGTCTGCGCCGCGATCGCCGAGGTCCGCCGAGGCGGTCACGGTGCCTGGATCGACATCTCCTGCTGGGACGCCGCGGTGGAGGCGCACCGCACCGACATCCTGCTGACGACCCGAACGGGCGAGCCGTGGGACGCCCACGAACGATCGCTTGGCCCCTTCTACGACACCTACCTGTCCAAGGACGGCAGGCCGGTGTTGCTCGGCGCGCTCGAGCGCAAGTTCTGGGTGAACTTCTGCGCCGGCGTGGGACGGCCGGACCTCGTCGACCTGCACACCGGCGGCGAGATCGAGTTCGGCGAGGAGGACGCGTCGCTGCGACGGGAGCTGGGCGGGATCTTCGCGACCGCCACCGCCGCCGAGTGGGACCAGCGCTTCGTCGACTGGGACTGCCCCGGAGCGACGGTCCTGCGGACTCCGGAGATCATGGAGCATCCGCACTTCGCCGCGCGCGAACTGATCGAGGGCGAGCCCGGGAGCTGGCCACTCATGCGCAGCGCGATCCGCTGGCACGACTGCGACGAGCGGGCCGGCAGCGCCCTGGCTCCGCCGCCGGCCCCCGGCGAGCACCAGACCGAAGTCCTGACGGAATGGCTCAGGCGCCAGGACTGAGCCGGCAACCGTGGCCAGTCGTGGTCCCATCGATGTGTGCGACTGTCAGGAGTCGTGCGGTGGTCGGGGCCGAGCTCCAGCGTCGGCGGCTCAGCGTGTCCTCCTCCAGCTCGCGTGCGCCTCTGGTGTTCGCCGAGGTCGGCGACTCACCGACGAGCAGCCCGAAGTAGGTCGAGCGGATGTACCTGGACGGGCTGACGCTGGTCGAGACCGCAGGCCAGTACGGCGGCGCGGCCAGCACTATCCGGTCGTGCCTGCTCCGGCATGGCGTCCCGAAGCGCCCGCCGGCACGTCGTGCTGCTGTGGCGTCCTGAACATGCCTACCCGCCCGGCAGAGCCCTGGCCGATGAGGCCCAGCCGTCTCTGACGAGGTCCAGCAGTGTGTCGAGCCGGGAGTTCGGCAGACCGGTGAGGGCGATGCCGCTGACGAGCGCGAGGATGTCGGGCGTAGACACGTCGCCCCGGACGGCACCGGCGGAACGGGCACGGTTGAGGAGTTGCGCGGCGGCGTCCTGCATGGTGGCGTGCCATGAGCTGAACAGCGCCCCGCGTTCGCTGCCGTCGGGCAGCGCGAGCGCTAGCTCACGCTTGGTAGCCAGGTGGTGCGCGAACAGGCGCAGCCAGGCGGCGAGCGCCTGGCCGGGGTCGGGTCGGTCCAGCAGGTCGTCACTTGCCTGTCTGAGGTCCTCCAGCTCGGTGGCGTAGACCGCCACGATCAGCTCGGCGCGGGTCGGGAAGTGCCGGTAGAGGGTGGCGTTGGCGAGTCCCGCGATCTTGGCGATCTCGTCCAGAGGTACGTCGACGCCGCGCTCGTCGAACAGTCTCCGGGCGGTCGCGACGAGCGCGGCGCGGTTGCGCGCGGCATCGACGCGGCGGGCTCTGCGTCCGGCGTCGCGATCTTGGATTGGGTTGCTTTCCGGGGACATCCCCGCTAGCTTACCTGGCAGTGAAACGAGGAAGTCCCCGGAAAGGAGTTTGTGTGCTGAGCGCTGAGGATCGCTGGGCGATCGCCGAAACGCTGTCGCTGCACGGGCACCTCTTCGACCAGGGTCAGCTCGACCGACTCGAGGAGCTGTTCACCCCAGATGTCGTCTACGACGTCACCGATGTCGGGATGGGGATGGGAATGGGAATGTTCGTGGGGATCGACGAGATCCGTCGCGCCGGCTTGGAACTCGGGGTAGGCAACCCGATCGCTCATCACGTCACGAACGTCGTCATCACCGGCGACGACGGCGATGAGGCCACCGCCCAATCCAAGGGCTTGGCAGTCATGGCAGACGGGCGGTGTGTCAGCGCGACCTACCTCGACACTCTGAGGCGCACCGATCACGGCTGGCGCCTGCGCCATCGGGTCATCCTGGCGCGACGCACCCCGCTCAACGGCGCGTACCTCGCAAACGCGTACCTGGCAGACCCGGACAGCGACGCGCCGGAGCCGCAGTGACTCCGCGGCGAACACCCTCGTCTGTGCTGCCTGCACGCTCGACACCGACGATGGTGTCTTGCTGAGGGGCTGGTGAACGCATCTTGTCGATGCCGACCCGCTCGACGTCGCCCACCGTCATGACCGGCGTGCCCCGCGCCCGGCCGACCTTCACCCCGGCCCGGGGCGCCTGCCAGCCGCCGATGCCGATCTGGACCAGGTTCGTGGCCGGCGCGTTCGGGATGTTCGTCGCGTGGAACCAGGGCGTCGTGTGCATCCGCTCGTCCAGGTCGAGCTCCTGGGTGTCGACGTGCCGGTACAGCCTGCCCTCGGCCCGCTGGGCCCAGGCCCGGCGGACATCAGCGCGACCAGGACCTGGCCGACGAACACCGCCGGCCAGGTCCAGAAGAATCCCGGCCCGCCGACGCTGAAGCCGAAGGCGTGTTCGCCGCCGCCTCGCCACTGGTCGACGGGCCAGGTCGCCGAGCGGATCGTCGAGCCGGGTCACGCGGCCACCGGGCGGGGGAGGCTGTCGACTACCTTGTGTGGGCGAACATGCACAGGTGGATCGGAGGGCCGGGGATGAACGGGATCGACACCGCGGTCGGAGCGGTCTTCACCTGGATGGTGCGCCAGGAGCGCCACGTCGGCGAGCAGGCGCACGCGGACACCGACCGGATCGTCGCCCCGGCTCTCGGCCGCGTCCACGACCTGGTCCGCGAGGCGCTGGGCGAGGACGACCCGGTGCTGGCCCGGGTGCGCCAGGAAGCCCGCGACGGCCGGGAGCAGCCCACCGACCGCACCCGCCGGCGACTGCGGCTGGCTCTGGAGGAGGCCGCCGACCAGGATCCGGTCCTCGCCGCCGCGCTGGCTCGGGCGGCCGTCGACGTGGGCCGCGCGCGGCGGCAGGCCGGCGGGCGCGGCCTGATCGGGAGCCTGTTCCACGGACCCACCGCCGTGCAGATGGGCGACCGCAACAACCAGCACGTTCACGTTCACCTCCCGGCGGCGCGGCCGGCAGTGGAGTGGCCGGTGAGGGTGGGGAACGTGCCGCCGGTCGCCGGCCTCTTCCACCCTCGTGCCGCCGTCGATCAGCTGGCACGCGCGGCGGTCGGCGCAGGCACGTGCCAGGTTCTGACCGGCATGGGCGGGGTCGGCAAGACCCAGCTCGCAGCCCACCACGCCGACCAGGTCTGGAAATCCGGGCGGGTGGACGCACTCGTGTGGGTGACCGCGGCCCACCGCGAGCAGATCCTCACCGGCTACGCCGAGGCCGCCGAGGCCCTGTTCGGCGCCGACCCGGCTGATCCGCGGGCAGCCGCCCGGAAGCTGCTGGACTGGCTGGTGCGCACCGAGGAGCGCTGGATGATCGTCCTTGACGACGTCGCCGACCCCGCCGACCTGACCGGTCTGTGGCCGCCCGACACCGCGGCCGGGCAGGTGCTGATCACCACCCGGCGTCGCGACGCGGCGTTGACCGGCTCCGGCCGGGTCCGGGTCGACCTCGGCCTGTTCACCCCAGCCGAGGCGCAGGCCTATGTCACAGCGGCGCTGGCCGCGCACGGTCGCACCGATGACCCCGGGCAGATCCAGGGGCTGGCGGCGGACCTGAACCACCTGCCGCTGGCGTTGGCGCAGGCGGCCGCCTACCTCGCGGACTCCGCGCATCTCGACTGCGCCGCCTACCGCGCCCGCCTTGCCGACCAGGCCAGAACGCTGGACCAGCTGGCCCCGCACAGCCTGCCGGACAGTCAGCTCGCCCCGGTGGCGGCGGCCTGGGCCCTGTCCATCGACCGCGCCAACACCCTGCGCCCACGCGGCCTGGCCGGTCCTCTCCTCGAGCTGGCCGCGGTGCTGGACCCCAACGGCATTCCCACGCAGGTGCTCACCAGCCCGCCGGCCCGGACCTACCTGGCCGCACACCGCCGCCCGCCTGGCGACGACGGAGGCGATGCGGCGGGGGACCACCTGCCGGTGGACGCGCAGGACGCCGCGGACGCGGTTGCCTGCCTGTGCCTGCTCAGCCTCGCCGAGCACACCCCCACCCCCGGCGGGGGGCTGCTACGCGTGCATCAACTGATCCAACGCGCCGTGCGTGACCGGCTCGCCCCCGACCGGCTGGCCGAGGTGGCCCGGGTGGCGGGCGACGGGCTGCTCGCCGTCTGGCCGCGGGTGGAGTCCGACCCGGGGCATGCGCAGATCCTGCGGGCCAACACCAACGCCGTGCACACCACCGCCGCCCAGGGGCTGTGGAACCCCGGCGTGCACCCGGTGCTCTTTCACGCCGGCACCAGTCTTGGCCAGAGCGGCCTGGCCACCACCGCCGCCGGATACTTCGACCGGCTGTGTGCCACCGCCCGGCGGACCCTCGGGCCCGACCACCCCGACACGCTCGCCAGCCGTCACAACCTGGCCTCCTGGCGGGGGCAGGCCGGGGACGCCGCCGCGGCCGCGGTCGCCTTCGACCGCCTGCTCGCCGACTGTCTGCGCGTTCTCGGCCCCGACCATCCCCACACCCTGACCGCCCGCCACAACCTGGCCTTCATGCGGGGGCGGGCGGGGGACGCCGCCGGCGCCGCGGCCGCGTTCCAGGCCCTGCTCGCCGACCGGCTGCGCCTTCTCGGCCCCGAGCATCCCGACACCCTGGCCGCGCGGGGCAACCTGGCGCGCTCGCGGGGGGAATCGGGGGATGTGGCCGGGGCGGTAGCGGCGTCCGCCACCCTGCTGGCCGACCGGCTGCGCCTTCTTGGGCCGGACCACCCCGCCACCCTGATCACCCGCCATGAGCTGGCCCACTGGCGGGGGCAGGCCGGAGACAGCGCCGGGGCGGCCGCCGCGCTCACCACCATCCTGGCCGACCAGCTGCGGATTCTCGGCGCCGACCATCCCCACACGCTGACCACTCGCCATGAGCTGGCCCACTGGCGGGGGCGCGCGGGGGACGCGACCGGGGCGGCGGCCGCGTTCGACCGGCTGCTCGCCGACCGGCTGCGAATCCTCGGTCCCGACCACCCCGACATCGTGAGCACCCGCGCCGGTCAGGCCCGCTGGCGAGGCGAGGCGGGAGACGCCGCCGGGGCGGCGGCGGCCACGCAGACACTGCTCGCCGACCAGCTGCGGACTCTCGGTCCCGAGCACCCCGACACCCTCACCACCCGCCACAACCGGGCCTACTGGCAGGGGGAGCAGGGGGATGCGGCCGGGGCGGTGGCCGCGTTCGAGGCCCTGCTCGCCGACCGGCTGCGGATCCTTGGCCCCGACCACCCCGACACCCTGACCACCCGCCATGAGCTGGCCCGCTGGCGGGGCACGTCGGGGGACGCGGCCGGGGCGGTGGCCGCGTTCGAGGCCCTGCTCGCCGACCAGCTGCGGATCCTCGGTCCCGATCACTCCGACACGCTGACCACCCGCCACCACCTGTGCCGTTGGCTGGGTCAGGCAGGCGACGCCGCCGGGGCGGCAGCGGCCACCGAGACGCTGCTCGCCGACCGACGCCGGATTCTGGGCCCCGACCATCCCGACACCCTGATGATGCGGGGCAACCTGGCCGCCTTCTACTGGCAGGCGGGGCGCGCCGCGGAGGCGATGACCCTGCTGGAACGGGTGATCACCGACTTCACCCGGGTGCTGGGCGCGGAGCATCCGAACACCGTGGCGATCGCTGGCGTGCTGCACAGATGGCAGGCCGACACCAGGTCCTGAGCGGACGACCACTCTGGTGCGGCGTGGCGCACGAGGGGTGCCGGTGCGCCACGGTTCGTCCGACGTGGACGACATCGGGCCGTCCGCATCGCCGCAGTGGGGAGACGCGCGGAATACTGGTGCGCACAGTGCCGGCGACGAGCGCACAGTGCCGGCGACGACGCGCGGAGACGCAGGTTCGGGGAGTGAGCGTGACCGGGATCGAGATTGCGGTCGGTGTGGTGTTCGCCTGGGCCGTGCGCAGGGCGCGCCGGGTCGGGGAGCGGATGGAGGAGGAGACCGGCCGGATCGTCGACGCCGGTCTCGACCGCGTGCACGACCTCGTCAGCCAGGCACTCGGGGAGGACGACCCCGTCCTCGCCCACGTCGAGGAGGAAGCGCAGGCCGGCGCCGGGGAACTGTCCGAGCGCACCCGTCAGCGTCTCAGCCTGGCACTGGAGGATGCCGCCGATCGTGATCGGGCCTTCGCCGCCGCGCTGGCCCAGGCCGTCGCCGTCGCGCAGTCCGCCGACCAGCAGGCCGGCGGGCATGTCCTGAGCGGCAACACGTTCGCCGGACCGACCGCGATCCAGGTCGGTGACCACACCACACAGACGATCACCTTCGGTGCCTGACCGACCGGCGCTCAGCGAGTGACGCCAGCACCCGGTGCGCGGTATGGCGATCCCGCCGACCGCCATACCGGCCATACCGGCCAGACCGCCATCGTGCCCGTCCCGCTGACCGCCCGGGGACGACCCGGCTGTGTTGCTGCCTGCCGGGGGTGGGTTTCTCCGCGCGGTGGCGGGAGTGGCGGGTGCGGTGGGCCAGCGGGCGGAGTGCAGCAGAGTGGCAGCAGAGAGCGCGTGAAACTGGTAGCGGCACCTGTAGGATGATGGTATCCGGCTGCGTGTGGTGCCGGTAGCCATCGATTGCTGTCCAGGTCGGAGGGGTTGTGGAGAGT